>JAKSRF010000012.1 GCA_024403755.1 Clostridia bacterium | reverse complement strand
ATCTTGCGGAATTGCCGTCTACAACCATAAATTCCGCAAGAATCAGCGTTTTTCCTTCGAATTCTATGGACACATCTTGCGGAATTGCCGTCTACAACCATAAATTCCGCAAGAATCAGCGCTTTTCCTTCGAATTCTATGGACACATCTTGCGGAATTGTAGTCTTCAATTGTGAATAAAAAACGTGTGTGGGGTGGTGCGGCGTGTGGAACGACGATTATTTTCGGTTCAGTGTTTGCTACTCACATGATTTGTCCTCTGATACAAAATAATAAATAAATACTAATGATTTGCTTGATACTTTCATCCCTCAATTTTGCCGAACAAGGCACCGTAGTAATCGTTATATACGACATTGCCTGAGAACGATATTCTGCTCTTTACAATGGAATTAATAGTATCTATATAAGACTTCTTTTGTTCGTCGTCCATCTCAATTCCTTCGGCAAATGAAAATTTACCTGAGGAAGTGTTATAAGAACCTATATTGGTCATCCAGCTTTTGTTAGGCCAGAAAATTATAGGGGCATCATCTGAGAAAACATCGCGTCCCACAAGAAGTCTGGAATCGTAATCAAGTCCCATTAGATTTGATACTGTAGGTACAATATCCAAACTGAAAACCGGATCGCTTATCGTGATATCCATATCCTCCAAAGCAGGAGTCCAGATGATAAGTGCTGAGTGGTCACGGAGAAAACAGTCACTTGCCGAGTATCCGTAAAGTTCGCTTAAGTAATCCTTTGTGTTACCCCAGGTACTGCTGTTGTCAAGTCCGTACGGATAATGGTCAGGAGCAATAACGATGAGTGTATGTTCGAGAACACCTGCCTCATCAAGTTGTTTCACCAGACTTTCCATTGCAAATTCAAATTCCAGATTGGCTGCATAATAGCACTTAATAGTGTTTGAGCAATCCATGTCTTCTACATATTCGAAGTTCTTTGCCGCCATAGCATTTGAACCCTTGTGATAAGTGCAGTGACCGCTTACAGACATATAGTAAATGCTGAACGGTTCTTTATCTACATACATAGGAACCGTATAGTCTATCATCTCGAGATCGCTTTCAGGCCATTGCAAAGTGAGACCTTCTTCAAGACCGTTCCAGTAACCGGTCCATGTGTCATAGCCGAGATTGCAATGGGTTTGGTGGCGATTATAATATTTGTAATCGTTATTATGATAGCCGGCAGAGAAATAGTTTAATCTTCTCAGCTGATTTCCCAAAGTATAATACATATTGTCGTAGCGGGTTCTCATCATACTGTTTACGCAGTCTGTAGGCATCAGCCCTATCAGATTGGAGAATTCACCGGTTGAAGTACTGCCGCCCCAAGCAGGTTGATAGTAATTCTCAAAATGTATTCCTTCCTGATACATTTCGTTAAGCGTAGGCATAAGCTCCGGGATAATTGCTTCTCTTGAGAATGCCTCTGCTGTTATAAAAATCAGATTATATCCCTCGAAAATGCCGGTGTATTCATTATAAGGAGCCGGTGTAAGTGAAGCAACGTATGAGTCCATAGATTTTATAACCGAATTGCTCTCGTTCTCGGCAAGTCCATCAAAATCCAAACCGCAATCGTGATATTGAATAGGTGTAGGCGTCGGACTCGGAGTTGTTTCAACAGGTGCCTCGGTCTCTTCGGAGGATACTGTCGTCTCAGCAACGGTCGGAGTAGGTGTAGGAGTCGGAAGGAAAAATTCATCCTGTTCAAGCACAACAGGTTCCATCTCAACCGTATTTTCCGAGCGCAGTACGTTTATTCTCAGTGCAGATATAAGCCCGTAATTGCGGACAGAAGTATCGAAATTAGTTTCTTCGCGGTATATACCGAATTTGCCTGATACGGCAAGTACAATAAGGGATAAAGCAAGACATAAAAATGATGCAGCAGCAAGGAGAAAGCACGGCATATTACTCTTGCGCTTATCATTAACCATTTTTTTAATCCAAGCATAAATATATATAATTGTCGGACATAAAATAATGTAAAAGATGTGAAGATTACCTTTTACTGAATCGGAGAAATTATCCGTAAAGCCCACTGCGGCATTTCCGGCTGTTTGCAGCATATCGCGTACGCTTAAATAAAAGCCGAAGGAATTGTTTATACAAAACTCTGCACAGGTGATAAATGAGAAAATAAGTGTAACAGCCACGGCAAGAGCACGGTATATATTTAATTTGCGAATTAACCACAAAATACCTGAGATTAATAATGACGCAAATAAAGTAAAAAACAAGACGATAAGATAACCTGCAAATGACTTATCATTGTTTCCCGTGAAGTACAGAATTGATTCATTTAACACAAATGAACAGACAATATATGCCGTAGTTTTTGAAATAATATTTTTTACCATAAAACACCCAAAGAAAAATATATACTTAATTATAACATTAATGTACTAATGGCAAGTTAAATATTATAATATTATTCAGATTATATAATCGGAGGGGTGTTTATGGCAGGCGGAATGGGAAGAGGCGGTTTGGGACCGAGAGGCTTTCTGACGGATGAAGAGAAACAGAATATGCCTAAGGTTACATGGCCGCTCATTAAAAGAATTCTATCTTATATGAAGCCTTACAGACTTCAGTTTATTGCGGTTATTATTATAATCTTATTATCTTCGGTCATCGGTCTTTTGCCGTCTATCGTAACCGGTAAAATCGTGGATGAAGCTTTAGGAGGAAAGAATCTTAAGCTTTTGATTCAGTTGCTTATTATAGCTTTTTTTACCACTGCTCTTGCTCAGATAATAGGAATATTGGAGAATTTTATTAATTCATGGATAGCCGGACGTATTATTTTTGATATGAAAAACCAGATGTATCATCATCTTGAATATATGCCGCACTCATTTTTTACTACAGAGAAGCAGGGTGACATAATTACAAGAATGAATACGGATATAAGCGGAGTAAGTACGGTTATATCAAGCACTTTGTCCGGTATTATTTCTAACAGTGCCACAGTTATTACTACACTTGTTGCACTCTTTACAATGAACTGGAAGCTGGCTCTTGTTGGCATTGTTGTTATACCGCTTCTGATTATTCCGACCAGGTCTGCAGGACGTACCAGATGGAAACTGTTGACGGACAGCCAGGAAAAGAACGACGAGATGAACCAGATGATTAATGAAACGTTGAGCGTGAGCGGTTCGCTTTTGGTTAAGCTTTTCGCAAGGGAAGAGAAGGAATACGATAAGTTTGTAAAAATTAATAATGAGGTCACGAAGCTTAATCTCAAGGAACAGAGAAGCGGCAGATGGTACAGAGTTCTTATGGGAATGTTTACCCAGATAGGACCTTTGCTAATATATTTTGCAGGTGGACTTATTTTAGTTACCGAAGCGAATACTGCTTTGACGGTCGGTACAATTACCGCTGCGGTTGCTCTTGTAAACAGACTTTACAGACCGGTAGAATCACTTCTTAATGTAAATGTCGACTTTACAAGATCGCTTGCACTTTTTACAAGAATTTTCGATTATTTTGATATGAAGAACAATCTTACGACACCGAAGAACGGAGTAAGACCTGACATTAAGAACAGAGATATTCAGTTTAAGCATGTAAGCTTCTCATATTCTGAGGATAAGCCTTTGCTTACAGATATAGATTTCACTGTGCCGGGCGGAAAAATGTATGCCATAGTAGGTCCTTCCGGTTCAGGTAAATCAACGGTTGTAAATCTTATTCCGCGTCTGTATGATGTGTGCGGCGGAACGGTCAGCATAGGCGAGACCAATGTTAAGAATTTTGATCTTCAGTATTTGAGAAGTAACATCGGTGTGGTAACGCAGGAGACGTATCTTTTTAACGGAACCATTAAAGAGAATCTTCTCTATGCCAAGGAGGATGCAACCGACGACGAATTGATAGAAGCATGTAAGACTGCAAGTAGACATAATTTTATAATGAGTCAGCCTGACGGTTATGATACGATTGTAGGTAACAGAGGACTTAAGCTCTCGGGCGGTGAGAAGCAGCGAATATCATTGGCAAGGGTAATGCTTAAAGACCCTAAGATACTGATTCTTGATGAGGCGACCTCTGCACTTGATTCCATTTCCGAAAATGCGATTCAGGATGCTTTGGAAAAAATAATGTTGAACAGAACCAGTATTGTCATTGCGCACAGACTCTCGACGATTCTTAAGGCTGACAAAATTCTTGTAGTCAAAGACGGAGTAATAAAAGAACAGGGAAGCCATGACGAACTCCTTGCGCAGAACGGTGTATATCACGAGCTTTATGAGACACAGTTCCGTAAGGTTATTGACATGGAGAAGGAAAACGAACAGTAAAAATGGATGAGAAATTTGAATTAGTATCACAATATGAGCTCTCCGGTGACCAGCCGGCGGCAGTTGATAAGCTGACACAAGGCTTGAAGGAAGGGATGAAAGCACAAACTTTGCTCGGTGTTACCGGTTCCGGAAAGACCTTCACTATGGCAAATGTTATTGCAAGAATCAATAAACCTACTCTTGTACTTGCACATAATAAGACGCTTGCAGGACAGCTTTATTCTGAGTTTAAGGAATTGTTTCCGAATAATGCGGTGGAATATTTTGTCTCATATTATGATTATTATCAGCCGGAGGCATATATAGCCGCAACCGATACATATATAGAGAAGGACAGTGCAATAAATGATGAGATTGACAGAATGCGTCATTGTGCCACAACATCCCTTCTTACACGTAATGATGTAATAGTTGTCGCTTCGGTATCCTGTATTTACGGTATAGGCGATAAGGAGGATTATAAGTCACTTACAATCATGCTCAGCGTCGGTATGATTATGACGAGAGAACAGCTTATTGCCGCGTTGATAAATATTCAGTATGACAGAGCCGATTATGATTTTAAGCGCGGAACCTTCAGAGTTAACGGAGATACGGTTGATATTTTCACACCGGACTCTGAGGAGGCTGTTACCAGAGTAACCTTTTTTGATGATGAGATAGAGAAGCTGAGCTTTGTTCATTTTATGACGGGTAAGACTATGTGGGTGAGAAATTTTGTCGAGATTTTTCCGGCTTCACATTATGCTACCGGCAGAGCTAAGCTTGAACGTGCCATTACGGATATAGAAGCAGAATTGGATGACAGAATTAAGTTCTTCAGAGATGAAGGAAAACTGATTGAAGCCTACAGACTTGAGCAGAGAACAAGATATGATATCGAACTGATGCATGAGACAGGCTTTTGTAAGGGAATAGAGAATTATTCACGTCATATATCTGCAAGAGAGCCGGGTGAACCGCCGTGTACACTGATGGATTTTTTTCCGGATGATTATTTGCTTTTTATTGATGAGTCCCATGTAACCGTATCTCAGGTCGGTGCTATGTATAACGGCGATCGTTCCCGTAAGGATATGCTTGTTAATTACGGATTCAGACTTCCGTCTGCATATGATAACAGACCGCTTAAGTTTAACGAATTCGAATCCAAAATGAGAAGAACCATATTTGTATCAGCTACTCCGGCAGATTATGAGAAGCGTAATTCGGTACAGACGGTTGAACAGATTATAAGACCGACAGGTCTTCTTGAACCGGAAATCTATGTTAAGCCTGTTGAAGGTCAGATAGAGGATATTCTTGCTTTACTGAAGGAGAATATCAAGAAGGGTGAGAGGAGTCTTATCCTTACATTGACTAAAGCAATGGCTGAGGATCTTACTGATTTTTTGAAGAATGAGAATATCAATGTTTCGTATTTGCATTCTGATATCGATACCGTAGAACGTATGAAGATACTCAGATCTCTTCGTATGGGTGAGATTGACGTAATTGTAGGAATCAACCTTTTGAGAGAAGGAATAGACTTGCCGGAGGTGTCACTTCTTATGATACTTGATGCCGATAAGGAAGGCTTTTTACGTTCTGAACGTTCTTTGATTCAGATAATAGGACGATGTGCGCGTAATGTAAACGGACGAGTGGTTTTGTATGCCGATGAGATTACGGATTCCATGATGAGTGCCATCAGTGAGACGAACAGAAGAAGACATATTCAGGAGGAATATAATCGTGTGCATAATATTACTCCTAAGAGCGTAAAGAAGGATGTAACCGATGTCTTTGATATCGTTGAGAAGGACTTGAAGGAACAGGATATTAATGACAAGGATATAAGTAGGATAATTGAAGGAAAAAGCATCAATTCCAAGAACCTTGATAAGGCTAAGAAGGAGAAACTTATCAATAAGCTTAATGCCGAGATGAAAGCTGCTTCCGACAAACTTGATTTTGAGAAAGCTGCTCAAATCAGAGATTATATTATACAATTAAAAGAAGAATAATTCGGAGGATACCATACAGTATGAGCGGATTTACTCATTTACATCTGCATACGGAATTCAGCTTGCTCGACGGAGCCATCAGGATTAATGAACTCCCTGACAGACTTGCCGAACTCGGAATGAATGCCTGCGCCGTAACAGATCACGGTGTAATGTACGGTACGGTATCTTTTTATAAAGCACTTAAGGCAAAGGGTATTAAGCCGATTATAGGCTGTGAGGTGTATGTTGCTCCGGACAGCCGATTTGACAGAAACTACGGTAATAATGAACGTGCTTATCACCATCTGGTTTTACTTGCTAAGGATAATAACGGACTTGTAAATCTTAACAAATTGGTTTCTCTCGGTTTCACAGAAGGCTTCTATAAAAAGCCGAGAGTAGATAAGTCTTTGCTGGAAAAGTATCATGAGGGACTTATTTGTCTGTCGGCCTGCCTTGCCGGTGAGATCCCGTCTCTTATATCAGAGAATCGTATTGATGACGCTTGCGAGACTGCTTTGTGGTATGATCGGATTTTCGGAAGGGGAAATTATTATCTTGAAATACAGTGTAACGGCTTACGTGAACAGGCTCTTGTGAATACTTCTCTCATAAAAATTGCGAATGCGACCGGTATCCCGCTTGTGGCAACAAATGACTGCCACTATCTCAAGCAAGAGGACAGCAAGGCACATGATGTTTTGCTTTGTATAGATACGGGAGCCAAACTCAATGATGTAAGCAGAATGCGTATGGAAACAGACGATTTTTATCTTAAGTCTGAAGAAGAAATGCGTGCTTTTTTTGTAAATGTTCCGGAGGCTGTCGATAATACCTGTAAAATAGCAGATATGTGTAATGTCGAGTATGATTTCAATACGATACATTTGCCTCTTTATGATATCCCGGAAGGCTTTGATTCGCATGAGAGTTATTTATCGCACCTTACCTATGAAGGACTCGAGAAGAGATTCAGAATTTGCGGTCGCTATGATGAGGAAGATAACTATAAGAAGCGTATAGAGTATGAGCTCGGTGTAATTAACAGCATGGGCTATACTGATTACTATCTCATTGTTTGGGACTTTATAAATTATGCTAAAACCCATGGGATAATGGTCGGACCGGGAAGAGGCTCAGGTGCCGGCTCTCTTGTTGCATACTGCATAGGTATAACTAATATCGATCCGCTCAGATATAATTTGGTTTTTGAACGTTTTCTTAACAGCGAACGTGTATCAATGCCTGATTTCGATGTCGATTTTTGTTATGAGCGCAGACAGGAAGTAATTGATTATGTTGATCGTAAATACGGCAAGGAGAGAGTGGCTCAGGTTATTACTTTCGGTACGCTTGCAGCCAAGCTCTGTATAAGAGATGTAGCGAGAGCTCTTGATGTTCCTTATGCTACTGCCGACAGAGTGGCAAAGCTTGTTCCCGAAAGTATGGGCATGACAATCCCTAAAGCAATCGAGATTAATAAAGAGCTGAAAGAATCATATGAGACCGATCCTCAGATAAAGGAACTTTTGGATTATTCTATGCGCCTTGAAGGACTTCCGCGACATACCTCAACTCATGCGGCGGGAGTAATTATATCCGGAAAGCCGATTACCGATATAGCACCGCTGTCGCTTAATGATGAATCGACGGTTGTTCAGTTTGCCAAGGCAGACATTGAAAGCGTCGGACTTCTTAAATTCGATTTTCTCGGTCTTCGTACACTGACTGTAATGAGAGATACGGCTGATATGGTTTTGGAAAGACACGGTGTTAAAATTGATTTTGATGCACTGCCTTTGGATGACCCTAAAATATTCGAGATGATCGGTCGAGGTGATACGGTAGGCGTATTCCAACTCGAAAGTAAAGGTATGACTTCCTTTATGAAGGATCTTAAGCCTTCCAGCATAGAGGATATCATAGCAGGAATATCTCTTTATCGTCCGGGTCCTATGGAACAGATTCCGAAATATGTTGAATGCAAGCATAATCCGGCCAAGATTACATATGACCATCCGCTTCTTGAGCCGATTTTGAATGTAACATACGGTTGTATGGTATATCAGGAACAGGTAATGCAGATTGTACGTGATTTGGCTGGCTTCTCGATGGGACAGTCGGATAATATAAGACGTGCCATGAGTAAAAAGAAGAAGTCCCTGATGGAGAAGTACAGACAGCTTTTTATATACGGAGGCGAAGATGAGAACGGCAAACAAATTAAAGGAGCCGTTAATAACGGAGTAGCGGCAGAGACAGCAGATAAAATCTTTAGCGATGTAAGTAACTTTGCAGGTTATGCCTTTAACAAGTCTCACGCCGCTGCATATGCAGTGGTAGGATATTATACTGCTTACCTGAAATATTATTATCCTGTCGAATTTATGGCGGCTATGATGAATTCCTTCAGATTTAATCTGGCACAGGCCGCATGGTATATAGCCAGAGCTGAAGAAATGGGAATCAGTATTCTTAATCCTGATATCAATCATAGTAAGGCTAAGTTTGCTCCGGAAGGAGATGCCGGAATCCGAATAGGTTTGTCTGTGATAAAAAATGTCGGTGAGGGCGCCGTTAATGAAGTTATAAAGGACCGAACCATGAACGGTCGGTATAAGAGCTTTGAAGATTTCTTGGTAAGAAGTGTGGATTTGGATATAAACCGCAAAATGATTGAGTCGTTGATTCTTGCTTCAGCGTTGGATTGGAGCGGATACTCAAGAGCAACCATGATGGCAACTGTTCAGACAGAACTCGATAAGCTTAACAGGTCAGCCTCAACTCAAATTCAAGGTCAGATGAGCCTGTTTGATATCGGCTCTGAAGGAGCAACCGAATCATCAGGTGAAGTGTCTTCGGGATTGTCGCGGACGGGAAGTATAAATATTGTTCAAATGCCTGAGTATTCTCTTTTGGATAAGCTTGCATATGAGAAAGAAATGGTTGGTATATATATATCGGGACATCCTCTTATGGAGTATTCCGAATATATTAAAAAACTGACTACCTTTGACACGATGAGAATAAAAGAGGCTCGTGACAATTTTGAGACTGATGTCTTTAACGATAACAGAGAGGTTATTATGGCAGGCATTTTGATTTCTAAATCAATTCGTATGACGAAAGCCAAAAAGCAGATGGCCGTGTTGTCTTTTGAAGACTTGTATGGTAATTATGAAGCAGTTTTATTCGGTAAATTGTTCGATGAATATGCTGCTAAGTTAAATAAGAACCAATCTTATATAATTGCGGGTAAGCTGCGACTCAGAGATGATGATACGGTATCATTCATGCCTGACCGTATTTTCAATATGCCCGAAAATGATGATGACCTTCGCAGAATCGCTTCTGAGAGACTTGTTTCCTCAGCACTTCCGAATAACCGATTTACGAGCGGATATGCGGCTGCCGGCGGTGGTGCCACGGCAACTGTAGCAGTACAGGGACTAACACAGCCTGAGGTACAATATGCTGCGCCGCGCAAAGTGCAAATTGTATATGAAGGCCCGGTTGAAGCTCCGCTCTATATGGAAATACTTAATTTCTTGGTGTTTTTTCACGGAACGACTCCTGTCGAGATGTACATAAAGGACATAAATCAGGTTATTCCTCTGGACAGTGTTTGTAATATAGAAGCAACGGCTCCTGTTTTGCGCCGCCTTGAACGTCTTTGCGGAAAAGGAAATGTAAATTTGATTCATTAAGGTTCTTCGCTGCGTCTCTCAAATAGGTGATTTTTGTCACCGACAGCGAGTTTTCAGTCGCGTTTGGGCGATGTTACTGTCCGACTGCCTGCGATAGCAGTACCTTATTTCCATTTGAGATATTTCGTGTCAATTTTCGAAAGATAGGAGTATAATACACTCAGATTGTCTATATTTACAAATGAGGAGAGCAATTTATGTCAAGAATTTTATATGATGAGAGTAATTTACCAGATTTATCAAAGCTTAAGGCAAAGTGTTATGATGATCCGAAAGCTGCCGAAGGCGAGGAGCCTATAAAGAGAATAGCCGTTTTGACAAGCGGCGGAGATGCACCGGGAATGAATGCTGCAATCAGAGGAGTAGTCAGATGCGGACTCAATGCCGGTTTTGAGGTTTTTGGTATTACAAGAGGTTTCCATGGTTTGTGGAAGGGCGAGATTTCTCCAATTAACAGAAGAGATGTATCTGAGAAGCTTCAGCGAGGCGGTACTTTTCTTATGACTGCAAGATCAAAATCCTTTACTACTCCGGAAGGAGTTCTTAAAGGTGCAAAGATGCTTGATGTTTACGGTATCGATGCACTTGTCGTAATAGGCGGTGACGGATCTTTTAAGGGAGCAAGAGATTTGGCAAGAATCGGAATTCCTGTTATCGGTATTCCGGGTACAATAGATAATGATATTGCTTCTACAGAATATACAATCGGTTATGATACATCTATGAATACTGCAATGGAAGCAATTGATAAACTAAGAGATACTGCTTCTTCACATGAGCGTTGCAGTGTTATTGAAGTAATGGGACGTAAGGCAGGATATATTGCACTTAATGTAGGTATTGCTACCGGCGCAGAATGTATTCTTGTTCCTGAGGTTCCGTATGATTTCGATCGTGACGTTGTAAGAACGATACTTGACGGAAGAAACAGCGGTAAGCATCATTATATTGTAATCGTTGCCGAAGGTGTGGGTTCTGCTACTGATATAGCTGCAAAAATTGAAGCCGCTACCGGCGTAGAATCAAGACCGACAATTCTCGGTCATTTGCAGCGCGGAGGTTCTCCGACACTTCGTGACAGAACTACTGCAAGTCGTATGGCTGTTCAGGCCGTAGACTGTCTTATTAATAACAGATTTAACAGAGTAATAGTAGAGAAAGCCGGAAAGATTGCTGATGTGGATATTGAAGAGGCACTTGCGATGACTAAGTCAATATCCGTTGAAGAAATTAATAATGCCGGAAGATTATTCTGATATATCTTTAGTTAAGTAAGATTTGTTTGCAGACACCAATGATGTAGTTCACTGGTGTCTGTTTGCTATATTTTTTACGTTTTATTTGTAATATGTACTTGTGTGGTACAATACAAAGACATTTATTTTGGAGATATGTATGTACGAATATTTAACTTTTGAAGAGGATGCAAGAAAAAAACAAATACGCGGGCGCGTTTTGAATGTCCTTGAATTTAACAAAATTATTGAGATGACAGTACCTTTTGCGGTTACGGCAATGGGTAAAGAACGAGTGGAGGAGCTTGTTCCGACAACGGATTCATCTTCCGTAAAACAAATGCTGAACGATACGTATGAAGCATTTGTGTATATAAATAAATATGGTAAGCTTCCGCTCGGCGGTTTTACTGATTTGAGACCGAAGTTAGCTTATGCCGATGCCGGCGGTTCACTGTCTGTTCAGGAACTCAGTGATGTAAGAATTTTTTTGGATTCGGTGAGCAGAATTAAGCTTATTGTTTCCGGAGAGCATCAGGATATGTTTGATACCAATCTTTTTACGGGTATCGGTTCACTTGATACAGTCGACAGACTGAGAAAGGACATAGAACTGTGTATTACACCTGACGGTGAGATAGATGACAGAGCTTCAAATACTTTGTACGGTATACGTAAAGAGATGAAGGATATCTCACGTAATATTCGTGTGATATTGGAGAGAATAATACGCGGCCATGAAGAAGAACTTCAGGAAGCTATTATTACTATACGAGATGACAGATTTTGTATTCCGTTGAGAGCGGAATGCAAAAGTAAGATTCCTGGAATTATTCATGATACGTCTTCTACCGGTCAGACCTTGTTTGTTGAACCGATGCCTGTAGTTGAGGCCAATAACAGAATTCGTGAATTGAAATCTCTGGAACGTGAGGAGATAGAGCGAATTTTGCAGATGCTTACAGGCAAAGTTCTCAAAGAGAAGGATACGCTTCTTAAGAATTTGGCTGTTATTACTGAGATAGATTTTTGTTCGGCAAAAGCACAGCTTGCTATTGATATGGATGCCGTAAAGCCTGTAATCAATGATAAGGGTATCGTTAATCTTATGAAGGCGCGTCATCCGCTTATTGACAGAAGTGCGGTAGTTCCGGTAGACATTATTAACGGACGTGAGTATAAGACTTTGATTATTACAGGACCGAATACGGGAGGAAAAACCGTATCACTTAAGACCTGCGGTCTTCTTACTCTTATGACGATGGCCGGACTTATGATTCCGGTTGCGGAGAATTCGGAGATATCTGTTTTCGACAGAGTTCTTGCAGATATAGGTGACGAACAGAGTATTGAGCAGAGTCTCTCTACTTTTTCTGCACACATGTCAAATGTAGTATTTATTTTGAAGAATGTTCGTGGAAATTCATTGGTTCTTCTTGATGAACTTGGTTCGGGTACAGATCCGGCGGAGGGTGCAGCTTTGGCTATGGCCATTCTTGACGAGCTTCGTTCCAAGGGTTGTGTTACGATGGCAACAACGCACTACAAGGAGCTTAAAGCCTATGCTGTAGAGACAGAAGGCGTAATGAACGCTTCGTGCGAGTTCAATACTGACACTTTGTCTCCGACATACAGACTGATTATCGGTATGCCGGGTGTAAGTAATGCGTTTGTTATATCCGGTAAACTCGGTTTGTCGAAGAAAATAATTGCCGATGCACAGGGAATGTTGTCAAAGGAAGAATTAGCTTTCGAGAGACTTCTTGAGGAATATGAGCAGAATAACCGTAAGGCAAAAATGCTTGCTGAGGATAATGAAATTCTTAATCACCGTCTTAAGGAACAGGAGAGGGAGTTGGCAGAGGAGAAGACTAAATTAAAGCAGTCCAAGACTCGTATTCTTAACGATTCAAGAGCTGAACAGAAGGAGCTTCTTAAGGCGAAGGAAGCCGAACTTGATGAGTTGATTAAAAAACTGAAGAAGAATGCCGAGAAACAGAATTCGCAAAATGCTCAGGAAGAGCTTGATAAGGTGAGAAGAAGACTTCGTGCCGGTATAAGAGATTTAGCTTCTGATGATGATGACGATGAAGCATTAAAAACTGCTTTGCCGGGTGAGATTCCGAAGGAAATTGAGATAGGAAAGCAATATGTAATTCCTCATCTTGATATGGTCGGTAAGGCGGTTACAAAGGCTAACAAGAACGGAAAGGTTCAGATTGAGTCTTCCGGAATTAAGTTGACTGTTGATATATCGCAGCTCAGACTACCGACAAACAGCGATAAGAAGAGAGCACAGTTGATTGAAGAACAAAAGCAGAACAGTAAACCTAAGGTTGTAACCCAGGAGACGGAAATCAGAGTTCGTAAATCGATGGAGACTGCTACCGAGATTGTTTTACTCGGAAAAAGATATGAAGAGGCTCAGGATATTCTTGATAAATATATAGATGATTGTGTTCTCGGACATAGGCATCAAATCAGAATTGTTCATGGTAAGGGAACCGGTGCACTTCGTTCGGCTGTTGATGAATTTCTTCGCGGTGATTCCAGAGTGAAATCGTATCGCCTCGGTACATTCGGTGAGGGTGAAGACGGTGTTACCATAGCTGAGTTATATTGATTGAAAGAGGTATCAGATGAATAAGGTTAATATATCACATAAGGATTTGATGTCTGTCGAAAGTCCGGGACGTTATGTCGGAGGAGAACCTAATCAGTGTATCAAAGAATATGTAATTAATCAGTTGGAACAGAACGGAACCTGTAAGGAAGTTCGTACAGCGTTCTGTTTTCCTGATATATATGAGATAGGCATGAGCAATTTAGCTATGCAGATTCTGTATAATGTTATTAATTCTGAGGAATATAACTATTGCGAACGTGCATTTACACCTTGGCATGATATGATTAAGCTGATGCGTGAGAAGAATATTCCTTTGTTTACTCTTGAGACCGGATCCCCGCTTTCGGATTTTGACATTGTAGCTTTTACTCTCGGATATGAGATGTGCTATACCAATGTGCTTTTAATGATGGATTTGGGTAATATTCCTTTGAAAAGTACTGATCGAAAAGAAAATGATCCTGTTGTTATTTGCGGCGGACCTGTAGCGTATAACATCGAGCCGATGTGCGATTTTTTTGATGCGGTATTAATGGGTGAGGGAGAAGAGATGATTCTTGAAGTCACTCAGGCAGTAAAAAGGTACAAGGATTCGGGTAAACGCAACAGACACGAATTGCTTTTGGAATTAAGTAAAATAAGCGGTGTTTATATTCCTTCCTTCTATAAGGCTGAATTTGAGGATAACTACAGCGGCAAAGAATATTTTGTTGATGCTGTCAGAATCGTTAAGAATGAAGACGGAACAGTATCCGAATATCCGGTTGAGTTTAGTAAAATTGCTCCGCGCCAGACAGGACTTATAAAAACGGAAGCTTCTGCTCCGGATATCATAACAAAAAGAATAATCTCTGATTTGGATAATGCTTTATATCCTGAGAATCCGATAGTTCCTAACATGGGAATAGTACATGACAGAGCGTATTTGGAGGTGTTCAGAGGCTGTATCAGAGGCTGTCGTTTTTGTCAGGCCGGATTCATATACCGACCTGTTCGTGAGAAGAGCGCGGAGACTTTGTGCAGACAGGGAATAGCCATAGAACATAATACAGGCTATGATGAACTTGGTATTCTATCTTTGTCTTCAAGTGACTATACAGGATTAAAGGAACTGACTGACGGACTTCTTGACGCATTTGAAGGAAGACATTCAAGTCTGTCTCTTCCGTCATTAAGAATCGATAATTTTGCATTGGATTTGATGGAGAAGGTCTCATCTACCAGAAAAACCGGTTTAACCTTTGCGCCTGAGGCAGGTACGCAACGTCTGCGTGATGTTATTAACAAAGGAATCACTGAAGAAGATATTATGTCTTCATTAAAGTTAGCTTTCAGCGGTGGCTGGGGGACGGTAAAGCTTTATTTTATGCTCGGTCTTCCGACGGAGACTATGGAGGATGTTGAGGGTATCGCTGATTTGGCCAAAAAAATTGAGAAACTTTATTTTGATACGGTTCATGAACTTGGAATTAAAGCTCGTAAACCGGAAATTACGGTATCAACGTCAATGTATATTCCAAAGCCTTTTACGCCGTTTCAATGGGAGAGACAGAATTGTAAGGAGGAGTTCCTTAAAAAGCAGGCATTCCTTAAGAGTCGTCTTAAATCTAAAAATATTAAGTACAGTTGGCACGATGTTGAGTCTTCTTTATGGGAGGTTGTACTGGCAAGGGGTGACAGACGTCTTAATCAAGTCCTTCTCGAAGGCTATAAGGCGGGACTGGTTTTTGATGCATGGGATGATTCTTTTAATTTTGCAAAATGGACAGAGATTCTCCTGAAGAACGGTTTGTCTTGGGAGACATACGCGCGTGAATACAGTACTGATGAGGTGTTGCCTTGGCAACATATTAATGTCGGCGTCAGAAAGGACTTCCTTATCAGTGAGAAGAATAAGGCTTACAGTGAGACTGTTACGCCGAATTGTCGTGAGAAATGTTCCGCTTGCGGTGCAAATTGCTTTAAGGTAGGTGAATGCTATGCTTCAAGATGAAAGAGCTCGTTTGATGACAACTCAGAAACACCAGCAACAATATATTCAGAGAGCCGTTTTTGAGCGTAAAGGTGCAACTTCATATATCGGCCATCTTGATCTAATGCGTGTATTTGAACGAGCTATAAGAAGAGCTGAATTGCCTATTTTGTATACACAGGGTTATAATCCGCGTCCGATTATGGTATTTGCTCTTCCTCTCGGAGTAGGTGTTAACACTGAAGGGGATTATGTAGATGTTGCCATGTCTGTTCCTATTAATTCTGAGGAATTTGTCGAAAAGGTTAACTATATGCTTCCGGCGGGAGTAAAGATTCTTAAAGCTATATCACTTCCTGAACAAAAAGATAGTCTTATGAGTCTTGTTACCGCCGCTGATTACAGAATAAACGCGAAAAGTATCGGTGATGTTGCTCCGGATATATTAAAATTTGACAGCATTATGACCACGAAAAAATCCAAGGGAAAAGAAATCAGCGTTGATATAAGAAATCTCATTTATGATGTAAGAAGAATAAATGAAGATGAGATTACGCTGAAAGTTGCTGCCGGAAGCTCAAATAATCTAAGACCGGATGTTTTTTTGAGAGCCGTTTGTGAAAAAATGTGTTATTCTGTCGAAAATTCGTCAAATTCCGATATATGCAGAACAGCATTATACAAGGGAGAATATCCTAAAATTGAATTGATTATGTGATTTTTGTGAAAGAAAATCAAAAACGCTTAACAGTATAAAACAACAAAGACAAAATATTGTCACAAATATGGCATTTTATGATAAAAATGCGACAAAAATGTGAAATTGCTATTGATTTATTTTTTTTTTAATAGTATATTGACTTTGGTTACAGAAAACTGTAATCTAAATCCTATAAGTAAACAGAAATGTTTCACTTTTCCCCTTTAACTTTTGTGCCTTGCAGATTGAACCCCTGCAGGGTACTTTTTATTTTGGTAGTGTTATGTTAATAATTTACCTTTGAAATAAAATAGTGTAAAATAGTTTAGATATTTATAGTGGGGTTTATTTATGAATAATGACGAACTTGAATTATCCAATCTTTTAGTCCAGATTTTCGAGAATGTTTTGTTGACGGAGGAGAAGGCACTTCAGAAGGGGTATTTTTCTGATTTGTCTCAGGCTGAGATGCATACTCTTGATGCAATCGGTCCGTATGAGTCAAGAACGATGACTGAGACTGCTTCTGATTTGGGTATTACAACAGGAACGTTAACTGTATCAATAGATCGTTTGGTAAAAAAGGGTTATGTCATTAGAAACAGAGATGAGAATGACAGGCGTGTTGTGAGAATAAGTCTTACACATAACGGTAAGCTTGCCTGCAGAATTCATTCTAAGTTCCATTCTGTACTTGCAAAAAGAATTTTGGAACCTTATTCAGAAGAGCAAAGAGAACAGATAATAAAAATGGTTTCTGAGATAGACGGTTTTGTTAAGTCACAATTATCCCGTTATTCAGATGATACACAGATTCGTAAAACTGCTAAAGAGGTTGCAAACGATATTAGATAATCAGAGGGGTATTATACTATGAGTAACATTAGAAATGAGATTTTGCAGATTCTGTCAGGTGTAATAGATGATGGTGCTGATATCAGCAGTTACGAGTCGGTTGCCATAAAGGATTTGAATATGGATTCACTTCAAATGTATGAGGTGATTATTGAGCTTGAAGAAAAGTACGATATAAAACTTTCTGATGACATTATTGATACCATTGAGACGGTTGATGATTTGATAAAACTTGTAGAATCATTGTGTAACGATAACTGATAGGGGCTTTTTGTAGGATGAGATATATTTTTATTATCAACAATCTTTCCAACGTTAAATTCTTACAGAGGTTGGACGATGCAATAGCTTCTGTTGATAATGAACTCAGGTTGCGTATAGAGATGCGTTATACTGAATATCCGGGGCATGCCAAGGATATCGCCGTTGAAGTATCAGAGAAGTTTGGAAGCAGTATTGTGGTTGTAGTGTGCGGTGGCGACGGTACAGTTCACGAAGTTGTTAATGCATTGGCTTTTCGTAATACTCCTATGATTGTCCTTCCTCTCGGAACCGGTAACGATTTTGTTAGAAGTGTTTTTCCTTTTAAGGAAGTTCGTGATTTGAAATATATGCTTTCCAATCTGGACAATTTGTCTTATTATCCTATAGATTTGATCAGAGTAGACAGTTATGATTTATTGGGGTCACATCTTTCTAATTGGTCATCATATGTTGATAATATAGCTTCAATCGGTTTGGATACGGTTGTACAGGCCAGAGCAAAGGCTATGGTAAGAGCCAATAATAATTGGTTCAATAATAAAACAGCATATCTGCAATCGGCAATACATGCTGTTTTACACAGAAGTTCCTTCAAATTGGATTATAAACTTGAACTTGAGAACGGTGAGGTATTTGAGTCTACTGACAGCGAATATACTTTGATTTGTGTGTGTAACGGTCAGTATTATGGTAACGGCTTCAGACCGGCGCCTTATGCTTTTATCGATGACGGAATAATTGATGTTTGTGTAGTAGATAAGGTTAATTTTTTCAGAGCAGCATATCTTCTTTTCCTTTATAAGTTCGGTAAACATATAGGAAAGAACGGTGTTCATACTTATAGGTGCACAAGCGGTACAATAACCTGTCATGACAGAGCGACTCAGCTTATCGGTAATTTTGACGGCGAAGATTTTTTTGGAAACAGAATCAGATTTGAAGTTTTTCAATCGGCTATTAATATCGGTGTTATTGATAAATATAATCCGCTTTCTGCACAGGAAAGAAGTGAAGTAAAATTTTCGAGCATAGACGACAGTACTGAGGAAAGCAAGAAGCTGAACAATACATCGGAGATGAAGAATATTGATGATTCAATCGAAGTAATGACCAGTTTAACAGAATCTCTCCAGGTCGATTGGGTGGAAGATGATACTGAAGCAGAAGGCGATTTTGAAGCAGGAGACGGTGCTGAAGCAGACTTTGATACTAAGTCAGCTTCGGACGAGATTAATCATGATAGCAGCGGTGCTGAGACAGATGAGAAGAATACTGCGGACTCACCTGTAAAACTTGAGATAAACGAGGATAATGATGGAAGCAATATTTGAATACTTGAAGTCGAGAGAATTGATAACAACATTGTTTGTTCTTTTTATTTCATTTATTTTGTGTTTTGTATTAAGAAGATTTTTTGCAAAGTCAGTTAATGTTATAAATCCGGATGACAAAAATTCATCAAGACGTAAAATGCTCATAAATATGATTGAGCATGTACTTCTGTATTTTGTTTTTATAGTGACGATTCTTGTAGTATTGCAGGTCAACGGAATTAATGTTACTTCACTTATTGCAAGTCTCGGTATTGTGAGTGCCATAGTCGGACTTGCCTTACAAGACTGGCTTAAGGACATAATAATGGGAATAAATATTGTTGTGGACCATTTCTTTGATGTAACGGATATAGTTGAATATAACGGTATCGAGGGTGAAGTAATATCCTTTAATGTTAAGACGACTAAGCTTCGATCAGTGGTTGATGATTCAATAATAACGATTTGCAATCGTAATATATCTCAGATTACTGTTGTATCTCCTATAGTCAACATTAATGTTAGCTTTGATTATTCGGTAAATCAGGATGAAGCAATGAAACTGATGAAAGAGATTTGTTCTTCAGCATTACAACTGCAGGATGTTTCCGGTGCTGATTATCTCGGAGTACAGGAATATGCTGATTCTGCCGTTATTCATCGTATGAGTGTTAGATGTGTATCACAAAATGCAAAATATAATGTGAGAAGAAAAATAAACGCTCTCATCAGAACTAAATTTGACGAGAGCGGATTGTCTATACCGTTTAATCAGTTGGATGTTCACATAAAGTAATTACTTTTTACTGAATAATTCTCTATCCATTACTTCAGGATCCCAATATTTCTCTTCCATATCGTGCATCCATTGTGACAGGTGTGCTGTCATTTTGTGGGCGTCCGAATCGAAGTCTTTGCTGTATAAAGGTTCACCGATTACAATGCGAAGCTTCTTACGTTTGAGAAATCCTTTGAAAGGCTTTGGCCATTTGCTTTGACGCGGCCATATCTGATAAGCACCGGAAATGTATACCGGAATAAGTGGTGTGCCTGACTTTATTGCTAAGTAAGAGGCTCCGTCCTTCATCTCGCCGAGCTTGCCTGTAGCAGAACGCGTTCCTTCAGGGAAAACAAAACAAATATTACCGTTTTCTACTTCTTTTTTTGCTTTAATCAGACCTCTTACAGGATTTCCGTATCTGTCTACGGCAATTCCTCGTCCTACACGCATAATGAGTCTTCCGAGCCAGCCGTGACTGGTCTCCAAATCACTTGCTGCGAGACAACACATATATTTGAAATGACCGCGCGGAAGATATTTACATATTAATACGCCGTCTGCATAGGACTGATGATTGGAAGCAACAACATAAGGGTTAGTCTTAGGGAAATTCTCTGTACCGATAGCTTTAATGTTTGTTGTAAGGTCGGTAAGCAAGAGAAAAATATTCTTGCCCATTATTCCGTACAAACCTCTTTTGGTAGGATATTTATCATTAATATTGACATCCTTTTTAGCTGTAACCGAAGAATTATCAGAATCGTTCATACATTTCATCTCCTTGCTGACATTCAATACTATAATAATAATAAAAATGTATTTTGCAATAGTTAAATGCATTAAAATGAAAAAATACTTTGATATTCAAATTGTTTCGCTTAAAAGGTTTACTATTTGCTCAATTAATGCTAATATCATTGTGTTTCGGAGGATATGTATGCGCGAGATTGTCGGAAAACCATTATTAAAAGCAAAGAAATACTCAACAATGCGAGATATGCTTGTTGACACATGTAAGGAACATGCAGTTCTTGATGCCTTTATTTTCCGTCGTAAACCAAATCTCAGTGAGATACATAGGACATTCTCCGAATTTGAACATGATTTAGTCGGACTTACCACTTATATTAATAATTCTGCTTTTGCCGGAAAAAAGTTTGCTGTACTCGGTGAGAATGCGTACGAGTGGTTTTTGTCGTATTCGTCTGTCCTTTCTTCCGATTCGGTTGTGGTTCCGTTGGATAAATCTTTGCCTGAAGGTGAGATAATCAATCTTTTGGAGCGAAGCGGTGCAGAGGTAATTTTCTATCACCATAAGGAACACAAAATAATGCTTTCGATAGCTGAACAGGTAAAAAGCGGAAGCACCGATATGAAGTTGAAGAAGTTTGTTTTAATGAGCGATGAAGCCTATGAAGATAAGATTTCATGGCCTGATGATGATTTTTTTGACAAATTGGATGATTGGAAAGAGTACGGATATAAGATATACGAAGCAGGAGATGAGTCATTTTACACAAAGGTCATTAATCCGGATGATGTCAGAATTATTTTGTTCACTTCCGGAACAACTGCTATGAGTAAGGGTGTGTTGTTGACGAATCGTAATATCCTGTCTAATGTTTATTCAATCAGTACTACTTTATATGTTAAACCGGGCGAGCGAGATTTCTCAGTCCTGCCGCTTCATCATACCTTTGAGAATACCTGTGATTTTTTTCTTTTGTCTCAGGGTGTGTGCATTTGTATCGGTGACGGACTCAGATATTTGGTAAAGAATATGGAAGAATGGCACGTAGAGGCCATGGTATCTGTTCCGCTCCTTTTCGAAAATATTTACGGAAAGATTAATGATGCTATCAACAGTACGCCTTCAACAAAGCGAATGGTTGATTTTATGTTACCGGTTACGAAGTTTCTTTTTAAATGCGGTATTGATGTAAGACGTGCCGTGTTCTCAAAAATTCTGAATAAACTCGGCGGTCATATTCGTTTGGTGGTAATCGGTGGTGCGGCCATTGACAAGAAATATATTGAAGCATTTAATGATTTCGGAATAGATTTTCTCATGGGCTACGGATTAACGGAGACCAGTCCTGTTATTTCGGTTACTACCACAGATTGTAATGTGTACGGAAGTGTAGGACGCCCGATTACTGATGTTAAGGTTAAAATTGATAATGAAGACGGTTCCGATAAGGCAATCGGTGAGATTATGACTTTGTCTGATTGTGTTTTCAAAGGTTATTTTAATAATGAGGAAGCAACAAAAGAGGCTCTTGAGCCTGACGGTTGGTTTCATACCGGAGATATGGGATACATAGACAAAAAGGGAGCAATTCATGTTACCGGAAGAGTTAAGTCAATGATTGTACTTAATAACGGCAAAAAAGCTTTCCCTGAAGAGATTGAAACTCTTGCGGCAGACATAGACGGTGTAAGTGAGGCTTTTGTATGGGGCTGTTCCGATGATAAGAATCAGATAGATATATGCGCATTAATTTTGATTAATCGTAAAGCTATCGGTAAAATTCTTGATGTTTACGATGTCAGCGATGATGAGATATCAGCGTATCTTGACGGAAAGATTAAGGATGTAAATCATAATATGCCGTCATATAAGGGAATAAAGTATTTTGTGTTCACTGAAGAAGACATGATAAAGACAACTACACTTAAAATAAAGAGACCTAAGGAACAGGAAAAAGTTGAGTCTTTGTTATATAATAACGGTACGAATATGAAGGCTATGAATAAGAAAAATTTGGATACATTACTTAAGGAAGGGAATACAAATGGCTGATAAATTGTTTATTGTTATGCCTGCTTATAATGAAGAGGAAAACATTGAGCAGGTTGTTGTTGAGTGGCACGAAGTAGTTGAGAAGATAGGCCCTGATTCCAAGCTGGTTATTTTTAATGACGGAAGTAAGGATAATACATATAAAAAGTTACTTGAACTTAAGGAGAAGTATCCGCAGCTTGAGCCTGTTGATAAACCTAATTCAGGTCACGGTGCAACTGTTTTATATGCATATAATTATGCTATAGAGAATAAGGCTGATTATATTTTTCAGACTGACAGTGACGGTCAGACACTTCCTTCAGAGTTTTGGCCGTTTTGGGAAGAAAGAACCCAATATGCTGCAATTATAGGACACAGAAATCACAGACAGGACGGTTTCTCGAGAGTCTTTGTTACGAAGACACTGAAGCTGGTAATAAAGCTTGTGTTCGGTGAGAGTGTTACAGATGCCAATACACCGTTCAGACTTATGCCGCGAGCTACGCTGGAGAAGTATGTACCGCAGATTCCTAAGGATTTTAATCTTTCTAATGTTATTTTGTCAGTGCTTTTAGTTCATAACAAGGAAAATGTTAAGTTCACTCCTATTACATTCAGACCGCGTCAGGGTGGTGTAAATTCAATTAACTTTAAGAAGATTTGTAAAATAGGAATGAAAGCTGTTAAGGATTTCAAGGTTATCAAAAAAACTATTAAAGAGAATGATAAAAAGAAAGCTTAATGTGTTGACAAGTTGTTATTGAGAAGTTATTCTTACTAGGTAATTTATTCGAAAGGAGAAGCGTCATGGACGGAACCAATAATAATACAAGTTCTGAAGACCGAAGTATTAAGAACGCAGACGATGTTCCGGTGACATGCTTCTTATTTTGATGTCTCGGAACAGTTGATGTTCATATTTTGGTCTGCAGATTCGGATTCTGATATAAAGAAGGAGAATTACCGATGGCAGAGCATAATGCAACGTTGGAAACAACGCTAAAGTTACTTCTTGATGAGAAGAAGTATTCCACTATAAAGGACGTATTAATAACAATGAATCCGGCAAATATTGCCGGTGTATTTCAGGAACTTGAGCCGGAAAAAACGCCGCTCCTTTTTCGTTTACTTCCAAAAGAATTGGCAGCAGAGACTTTCGTTGAGATGGAAACGGATTTGCAGGAGCTTTTGATAAAAGGTTTTTCCGATTCAGAGCTTCGTGAGGTTGTTGAGGAGCTTTACGTAGATGATGCGGCTGATCTTGTTGAGGAGATGCCTGCCAATGTAGTTAAGAGAATTCTTGCTCAGGCTGATCCGCAGATGCGTAAAGAGATTAACGAGATTCTTCGTTACCCGGAAAATTCGGCAGGTTCTATCATGACTACCGAATATGTATCTCTCCGCCCGCAGATGACTATAGATGAGGCAATAAAGAGAATTCGAAGAACCGGAATAGATAAAGAGACAATTTATACCTGTTACGTTACGGAAGGTCGTAAGCTTTTGGGTTTTGTTACCGTAAAGGACTTGCTTATGACTAATGATGATGACAAAACTATTGAAGAGATAATGGATAAAAACGTTATTTCGGTATCTACGTTGGAAGATCAGGAGTCCGTTGCTCAGATGCTTTCCAAGTATAATTTTCTGGCTCTTCCTGTAGTTGATACGGATGAGCGAATGGTCGGTATTATTACGTTCGATGATGCCATGGACGTCATGGAGGATGAGGCTACAGAGGATATCGAGCTCATGGCTGGTATGATTCCGTCTGAGAAAACATACTTGAAATCTAATGTATTCGATTTGTTTAAGCAGAGAATACCTTGGCTTTTGCTTCTCATGATTTCTGCAACCTTTACCGGCATGATTTTGAATGGCTTTGAAGATGCACTTAAAGTTCAGGTTGTGTTGACTTCCTTTATTCCGATGCTCATGGATACCGGAGGTAATTCCGGTTCACAGTCTTCAGTTACAATAATTCGTTCATTATCACTCGGTGAGATAGAGTTTTTTGATTTGCCTAAGATAATATGGAAGGAAATAAGAACCGCTGCTTTGTGCGGTATTGCATTATCTGCTGCCTGCTTTGCTAAGTTAATGCTTATCGACAGACTTCTGTTAAAAAACAGCAAAGTAACTATAGCGGTAGCACTCGTCGTATGCTGTGCAATGGCTCTTACTGTACTTGTGGCAAAGATAATCGGATGTTCGCTTCCTATGGTTGCAAAGAAGTTGGGTTTTGATCCTGCTGTTATGGCAAGTCCGTTTATTACTACAATCGTAGATGCTGTATCGCTTTTGGTATATTTTCTGATTGCAACTGCTATTCTTTTCTGATATGTAGTTTATAGCAACGCTTTTGTACATTTTGCACAAAAGTGTTGCTGAACTATTGTATAATTTACACATACAATCAATTGGTTTTAATCAGCCTCGGTGGTAACATAAAGTTGCTTAAGGAATTGAGCGAAAATATTAAATTAGCCAAATGGAGGTAATTAAAATGAAGACTTTTTACATGAACAACATTGATGTTGCAGTTTTAATGAAAGCTCTTGATGAGTGTAAGGGCGACGTTATCCTCATTACCGACGAGGGCGATCGTTTTAACCTTAAGAGCAAGTTGTCACAGATCACAGGTATCATGAAGCTTATCGAAGGCGGTATTGTATGCCATGCTAAGATTTACTGCACAGATCCTGATGATGAGTCAATGCTTTTCAGACTTAATTTGTTTGGTAAGTTTGATGAGAGTGATGACTAAGCTCATCATTTAGAGTATTTCAATTTCGTCTTTAAATATTTACTAAGATTAAGATTTGTCTCGGAACGCTGTCGGTTCTGAGACATTCTTTATTGGGGAATTTTCACGTTTTTTTCTTTGAATTCTATGGACACATCTTGCAGAATTGCCGTCAACACCTGTGACTGAAGAACGAGCGGTTATTATTTGATTATCCGTTTAGCGGTGCATATCAGTTCTTTCTTTGTTTTAGTGTTTATTCCCGGTTTTTCCGTGTTTAACGATTTTCTTGTTTATATTGATGAATAAATGAGTATTTTGCCCTTCTTTTCATTAATAATAAACATATTATGCAAAATTCCTTTATGGTATAATTAAGTTCTGAAATTTTGTGAAAATGGTGGAATTAATGAATAATAGCGAGACAAATTATAACACTTATATCTTTAACAGCAGGGATATAGCTGCATATTTCAAGTGGTTTTCAGTACCTAATTATCTTGAAGTATCGTATATGCAGTATATTTTCAGCTTAGGAAGTGTTGTTCTTGCCAAGCCGTTAACCAATGATTTTGAGAGCTTTAAGAATGAGGTTTATAAGGAACTTTATTATTTGTGGGCTAACGGATTTGAGAATGAGAAATCCGATATTTCCAATATGATAAGACCGGGCAGTATGGCACTTATCTGTTCTGATGCCTGTATCAATCTCGAATCATATATGAAGCTTATTACGCTTCATTTGATTTTCTCGACTAATCTGCCTTACGTAAATATAAATTTTACCGGACTGCCATTGTCACTCGGTATTAAGTGCAGTTTTGATGAATACGAGAAGAATGTAGCCGTAGCGGTAAAAACACTTAATTTGGAATCTTTTGATCGATTCAGAAAACCTTTTGATTTGGATTTGGGTGTTCCGGATGAACTTTTATCAATTTCGTTGAATGAACATTACAGAACCATTTTAAGGACTAACGTGGATTTTAAGGCAATGCTTCGTGAAGAGCAGAGACAAAGTCTTGAGAAACTTAAGAAAGAGTCATTAGAAAGATTAGAGATTTCCCCTGACGGTAAAAGGAAGGTTCCCCCGTCAGTCAACGGTGAATATGTCAGAGCAGATTCTAATGATTCAAATGGATTTTCAGTAGAAAAATCTTCATATAAAACAAACAGTAAAAATCAGCCGAAAGGCGCTCCTTCAGCAAACAGCTGAGGTTTGATAAACGGTTAAGGAGAGACGTAATGGAACAAAAGATGTACAAGCTTGGACTGGATATAGGTTCAACTACTATTAAGGTGGTTTTGCTTGAAGACGATAACATTATTTTAAGTGAGTACAGAAGACATCATTCAGATATTTCGGGACTGTTGAATGTTCTTTTCGAGGAGATTAATGCGAAGTATGAGGGGATTCTTTGCCAGGTTTGTATTACCGGCTCCGGCGGACTTTCTGTTGCAAATTGGCTCGGACTGAATTTTATTCAGGAAGTTATGGCTGAGACATATGCAATAAAAAAATATCATCCTGAGACTGATGTAATAATTGAGCTTGGAGGCGAGGATGCAAAGATTACCTATATGCATCCGGTTTTGGAGCAGAGAATGAACGGTACCTGCGCAGGCGGTACCGGTGCTTTCATTGATCAAATGGCTTCGCTTTTGCAGACTGATGCAGACGGACTTAATAATTTTGCCAAGGATTACAGATCTCTTTATACAATTGCCAGCAGATGCGGAGTTTTTGCCAAGAGCGATCTACAACCGTTGATTAACGAGGGCGCAGCAAAGGAAGACCTTGCAGCATCAATATATCAGTCTGTTGTTAATCAGACTATAGCAGGACTTGCATGCGGCAGACCTATAAAAGGTAACGTTGCCTTCCTTGGAGGACCATTATATTTTAATTCCGAGCTTCGTAATGCGTTTGAGAGAACATTGGCCGATAAGGTTGATTCTTTCTGGATGCCTGAGGAAGCACAGATTTATGTTGCTTTGGGTGCAGCATTAAGTGCTGAAGGTGATGCAATCAAACTCAGTGATTTGCTGGAAAAATTTAAGAATAAAGAGGGATTTAAGCCGGATATTATCAGAATATCTCCGCTCTTTAAGGATGAAGATGAGAAGAAAGCGTTCTTTGACAGACATGCGAAAGCGAGCATGGAAATAAAGGAACTTAAGAATCAAGCAGGAAAGCTTTATCTTGGTATGGATGCAGGTTCTACTACTACTAAAGCAGTAGTTATCAATGAGAATCACGAGATAGTTTATTCTTATTATGCAAGTAATAAGGGAAATCCTGTAATGAGTGCCGTAGAGATTCTAAAGGATATATACAGTAAGCTTCCTGAGAATACATCACTCAGCTATTCTTGTGTAACCGGTTACGGTGAGAATATTATTAAAGCGGCTTTGGGTGTTGATACAGGTGAAATTGAGACGATGGCTCATTTCAGAGCAGCTAAATTTTTCTGTCCTGACGTTGATTTTATTATTGATATCGGCGGTCAGGATATGAAGTGTATGAGAATCAGAAACGGTGTAATTGATTCGATTATGCTTAATGAGGCTTGTTCATCGGGTTGCGGTTCATTTATTCAAACCTTTGCTCAAACCTTGGGAATGGAGCCGCAGCAATTTGCTAAGGAAGCGCTGAAGGCTGAGAATCCTGTTGATCTCGGAACGAGATGTACAGTGTTTATGAATTCAAAGGTTAAGCAGGCTCAGAAGGAAGGTGCGTCAGTCGGTGATATCTCGGCAGGCCTTTCATATTCTGTTGTTCGAAATGCTTTGTACAAGGTTATCAAAATCAGAGATACGGAGCAGCTCGGTAAAAATATTGTAGTTCAGGGTGGTACATTCCTTAATGATGCTATTCTTCGTTGTTTTGAGATAGTATCTAAACGAGATGTAATAAGACCTAATGTGGCCGGATTAATGGGCGCTTTCGGTGCTGCATTGATTGCCATGGAGAGATCTTCTTCCAAAAAGGCAAAGGCTACAACAATATTGAAACTTGATGAATTAAATGCTTTTAATATGGAAACTGAGAACAGACAGTGTCAGTTCTGTACCAATCACTGTAAGCTTACGGTATCAACATTCTCAAACGGTAAGAGATTTGTTTCCGGAAATCGTTGTGAGAGAGGCGAGAGCATAAGCATAGAGGAATTACAGAATAAGAGCACGCTTCCTAATATGTTCAAGTATAAGTATGAGCGTACCTTCAGCTACTATAAGCCTCTTGCTGAGAAGGATGCTCCGAGAGGTGTAATAGGTATACCTCGTGCACTTAACCAGTATGAGAATTATCCGTTCTGGTTTACAGTTCTTACAAAATTGGGATTCAGAGTTGTGGTATCGGCAAGATCTTCACATGCCCTTTTCGAGACGGGAATGGATACGATTCCTTCTGAATCTGTATGTTATCCGGCAAAGATGACACACGGTCATATAGAGGATCTGATTACGAAGGGAATAACTACAATTTTTTATCCTGATGTACCTTATGAGAATAACGAGAATCAGGCTTCAGGTAATCACTACAATTGTCCTATAGTATGCTCATATCCTGAGGTAATACGTAATAATGTCGAGAATCTGAGAGAGAAGAATATCAGATTCCTGAATCCTTTTATGCCTTTGGATAATTTGAATTGTGTTGCAGAGAAATTGACTGATACCTTCAGTGCATGGAATGTAACACGCAAAGAGGCAATAGATGCGGTTAAGGCCGGAAGTGAGGAATATCAGAAATTTAAAGAGGATATTCGTAACAAGGGAAAAGAGATTCTTGAACAGATGCAGGAAATGAATATGAAGGGTATCGTCCTTGCGGGACGCCCGTATCATATCGATCCGGAAATTCATCACGGTATTCCTGAGATGATTAACTCGCTCGGACTGGCTGTACTTACTGAGGATTCCGTTGCGGTTCCGGGTAATTTGCAGCGACCTATTCGTGTTGTGGATCAGTGGATGTATCATACAAGACTTTATGAGGCTGCTGCTTTTGTAATTAATCATCCAAATCTTGAGTTGGTACAGTTAACCAGCTTCGGATGCGGCCTCGATGCAGTTACGTCAGATCAGGTTCAGGAGATTCTTGAATCTTCCGGTAAGCTTTATACATTGCTTAAGATTGATGAAGTAAGTAATCTCGGTGCAGCACGAATCAGAATGCGTTCGCTTGTTGTGGCAATGGATGAACGAGAGAATTTGAGTAAGACAGTAAACTCAAACGATGATAAAAAGATAAAAAAGGATTCATACGTTCTTAAAAGAGTTGAATTCACAAAAGAACATAAAGCTCAGCATACAATCCTTGCTCCTCAGATGGCTCCTGTTCAGTTTGACTTTGTTGAGGCTACCTTCAGAAGAGAAGGCTATAAGATGAAGGTTCTGAAGCAGGCTACAAGAGAGGATATTGAATGTGGTTTGCGTTTCGTAAATAATGATGCTTGTTTCCCGTCAATAGTTGTTGTCGGACAGATGGTAAATGAGATACTTAAGGGTGAACTTGATCCTGATAATACTACCGTAGCTATTACTCAGACAGGCGGAGGTTGCCGTGCTACAAATTATGTAGGATTCCTCAGAAAAGCCCTTAAAGAGGCCGGTTATCCACAGATTCCTGTTATTGCTTTGTCGGTTCAGGGAATTGAGAAGAACAGCGGATTCAAGGTGACACCGGGATTTGCTTTGAGAGCAGTTCAGGGAATTGCTATGGGCGATATGCTTACTACAATGATTCTTCGTACAAGACCTTATGAGAAGGTAAAGGGTTCTGCAAATGCCTTGTACAGATATCTCAATCAAATCGGTATTAAACTTATAAATAAGGATAATTTCGCTGACGGATTGAGTAAGCGTTATGACCAGATAATGCCGAATAATTTTGATTCGTTTGATGAGAAGCAGCAGGCAGAGATAAAAGCTTGTCTCCGAGAGATAGGTGTTGATCTTGATAATATTCCGACGGTTAAGTCATTTACGGAATATGTTAAGCTTGCAGTTGAGAAGTTCGATAAGCTTCCTATAGATACATCCTTCAGAAAGCCTCGTGTAGGACTTGTCGGAGAGATTCTTGTTAAGTTCCATCCGGATGCAAATAACAATGCAATTGATGTTATTGAGTCTGAGGGCTGTGAAGCAGTTCTTCCGGGTGTTATGGATTTCTTCCTGTATTGCGCTTATTGCCCTATTTGGTCAGCGGATAATCTCGGAAGAAGCAAGAAGGACGCTGTTGTGGATAAGGCAGCAATTGATATTATCGAGAGAATCAGAAAACCTGTAAATAAAGAATTTAAGAAGACAAACGGTAAATTTATGTTGACGGAGAGAATCGAGGAGATGGCCAAAACTTCTTCTTCAATACTTTCCTGTGGTAATTTCTGCGGTGAAGGTTGGTTCCTTACTGCCGAGATGATTGAATTGATAAAGGAAGGTGTACCGAATATTATCTGTGCACAGCCGTTTGCCTGTCTTCCGAATCATGTAACAGGTAAGGGTATGATTAAGGAATTGAGAAGACAATATCCGAAGTCTAATATTATACCTATAGACTATGATCCGGGTGCTTCGGAGGCCAATCAGCTTAACAGAATTAAGCTTATGATTTCGACTGCACATGCGGCTCATAATGCAGAACAAAATATTAAGCAAAACGGTAATCAGGATAAATAAAGAGATAAGATTATGGACAGAACACTTTTGCTCGTAGACGGAAATTCAATAATAAATCGTGCATTTTACGGTTGCAAGACCTTTCTCACAAGCAGTACCGGTGTACCGACCGGGGCGGTTAACGGATTTTTTAATTCTTTGCTGTCCGTAATGGATGAGTACAATCCGACAGATATGTGTGTTCTGTTTGATTTGAAAGCTCCTACCTTCAGACATAAGCTTTCAAAGGATTATAAAGCCACACGTAAACCGATGGATCCTGATTTGGCGTGCCAACTTCCTATAGTTAAAGAGATTCTTGACTTAATGGGAATTAAGCGTATGGAATTAGAGAGCTACGAGGCAGATGATTTGATAGGTACGCTGTCAAGACTCGGCGAGGAAAGCGGAATGCAGGTCTTTATTTTCAGCGGTGATCATGATGACTACCAGCTTATCTCAGATAAAACCAAAGTAGTAATGCCTTGTTCCAAGAAGGATATGCCTCCACGTATTCTCTATGACAGAGAACGATTTGAAGCTGAGAACGGTGTTCCTCCTGAGCGCTTTATTTATGTTAAGGCACTTATGGGTGATAATTCCGATAATATTATCGGAATAGATAAAATCGGACCGAAAACAGCATTTGACCTCATAGCAAAGTATCATGATATAGATGGTGTTTTATCACATATAGACGAATTAAAGCCTGCACAGCAGAAGAATTTGACAGGAAGCGAGGATAAGCTTGAGCTTAATCTTAAGCTTTGTACGATTGACAGATTCGTTCCTGTTCCGTGGGGCGTTGAAGCCACGATTATCCCGGATATTCCGGATAAGCAGCTTTTGTTTGATAAGCTCATGAGCTATCAGCTTAAGTCTCTTGCCAAGAAACTCAAACTGGATACTTTAAAGCCTACTGTTGAAGTGAAAATAAGCGATGATAATGAGTTGCGTGCATCAATAAAAAGCAGTTTGGCTGAATTTATCAAGCTTGATAAGAAAAACGTCAGCGAGGGAATAACAACTGATCAGAGCATTAGTACTGTTGCTGCAGCGATAAACGAATGTCTTGAGAAAGCAGATGATTTACCTAATGTCGGTATCTGTTTTTGTAAGAACGATAAAGCTATTGTAGGAACAGCCGGGAAATGCAAATTTTGGATTATTCCGGATTCTGAATTGCCGCATTTGTTGTCTGAATTGAATTTCAAAGATAACAAACGTGTTATTGCCTGTTATGATTACAAGGAGAGCAGCAAGGTTCTTGCGGCACCTGCAGATGGCGATTTTGTTTTCTTTGATACTAAAATTTGTGCTTATATTTTAAATCATATCGAAGGCTCGAAAATCGAATTTTCCGACGTGTTTGAACGTACAACCGGTATTACATACCCTTACGGTATCGATGAGCCGATTCAGTTGAATCTCCTTGATATGCTTGAAAATGATGCGACCGGCAGTGATAATGATGATTATATAAGAGCTGCACAGGATTTGTATTTGAATATTATGACCGCAAGGTATCAGGCTGATGAGACTGAACAACAGAAAATTAATGAACTCGTATACGGTATTGAGCTGCCGCTTATTGATACTTTGGATCGTATAGAACGTAACGGCATGTACGTGTCGCGAGAAATGCTTTCGGAGTTTCATGAAGAACTTGAGGAACGTATATCTGAAGTTGAGAAGAAGATTTATGATCAGGTCGGTGAGGAGTTCAATATTTCTTCACCTAAACAGCTTTCGGTTATTCTTTTCGAGAAATTGAAGCTTCCTGCAGGTAAGAAGAGTAAGACGGGTTCTTATTCAACATCCGTGGAAGAATTGAACAGACTAAGGCAGTATTCTCCTGTTGTGGAGGATATAATACTTTACCGCAAGCTTACAAAACTCGATTCGACATATGCAGTGGGATTAAAGTCATATATAGATGAAGATGACAGGATTCGTACTACATTTACACAAGCTATGACGAATACAGGTCGTCTCTCATCGTTAGAACCGAATTTGCAGAATATTCCGGTAAAGACGGATGACGGTGGAAGAATAAGAGAAGCATTTATTGCTCCTGAGGGCCGAATATTGGTGGATGCGGATTATTCGCAGATAGAACTTCGTCTTTTGGCACATTTGTCCGGTGATAAGGATATGTGTGAGAGCTTTAATAACGATTTGGATATTCATATGAGTACGGCAATGAAGCTTTATGATTTGCCTGAAGAATTTATATCTTCGAAGATGCGTTCGAGTGCAAAAACCGTTAATTTCAGCATTATCTATGGTATTACACCGTATGGTCTGTCAAATGATCTTGGAGTGTCGTTCGGAGATGCCAAAAAACTTATAGATGAATACCATAAAAAGTTCAGCGGTGTTACTTCATATTTGGAGCAACTTAAGAGCGACGGAGAGACAAACGGTTATGTTGACACTATGTTCGGAAGACGAAGATATATCAATGAATTTAAGAGTACAAACCATGCGGTAAGAGAATTCGGCTATCGTGCAGCAATGAATACTCCGATACAGGGAAGTGCGGCTGATATAATTAAACTTGCTATGATTGCTGTGGAGAAAGCGTTAGGGGAGAAGTATCCGGATGCAAAGTTTGTTATGCAGGTTCATGATGAGATAATTGTAGAATGCAGTGAGCGTGATGCAGAAGAAGTAGCAGCACTTGTAAAGGAAGTTATGGAGAATGTTGTAAAGCTGAACATTCCTCTTCGTGCTGATGTCGGAATCGGAAAGAATTGGCTCGAGGCCAAGTAAGGAGTATTGAATGTTTATTTTAGGTGTGACCGGCGGTATAGGTTCCGGAAAGAGTACTGTAAGCTCAATATTAAGAGAAAGAGGCGTGCTTGTTCTTGATGCTGACGAGATATCAAGGAAGGTTACGGAGGCTGACGGACTTGCAATTGAAAGTATACGGGAAGCTTTCGGTAATAGGGCAATCGGTCCTGATAATGCACTTAATCGTAAATATATGGCATCTGTGGTATTTAACGATAATACAAAGCTTGATTTGCTTTCATCAATTATTCATAGATATGTATTTGAATATATGAATAAGGTTATAGATGAGGAACGCAATAAAGGTACTAAAGCGATAGTTCTTGATGTTCCTATTCCGGTTAAGAACGGTTTTGTGTCTGCTTGTAACAGAATTTGGGTTGTTACCTGCGATGAAGAAGTCAGAATTCAGAGATTGTTGAAGCGAGGCATGACGGAAGATGATGCCAGAAGAAGAATTTCCGTACAGATGACTGATGATGAGTATCTTGCAATAGGAAACTGTGAGATTGATAATTCCGGTACGCTTGATGAATTGGAAACAAGGGTTCAGGAACTTATTGAAGAAGATTTTCTTTCCAGAGGTATCAGAATATGATGACTGTAATTACGGCTTCTGTTTTTTTACTTATAGGGGCAGCGGCTCTGGTTTATATGATATGCGGTATTAAGCTAGAAGGACATAACAGACGTTTTCGCAAATACTATATAGCTTTGGCTTCGGTGTATTTATCTGCCGTTTTATTGGTATGGATTATTACATTGATTAATAAAGAAATTCAGTTGATTTTTATTATTCTTTCAGGTTTGTCTGTATCCTTTGTTTTTACAGTATCTTTAATAACCGTAGTAACACTTATGAAGAATACGGAGGCAATTCGTTCCGAACTTAAGTCCAAGCAGGACGGTGCGAACGTAGAAAATGAAGAAAATAATTAAAATAACTGTTGCAGCATTTTTGTTGGCTGTAATAGCTTTGACAGCAGCAAATCTATTTGTTGTTTTTTACGGAAAGTCATATTTTTTTAGTGAAACAAAGATAAAAGAATTATCTGATAAGGATTCCTATGATTGCATTCTTGTGCTTGGATGCGGAGTATATAATGATGTTCCTTCGCCTATGCTGGAGGACAGACTTGAGGCTGCAGTTAAGTTGTATTTTGACGGAGTTGCACCTAAACTCCTTATGAGCGGGGATCACGGAACAAGCAATTATGATGAAGTAAATGTAATGCGTAATTATGCAATAGAGCATGGTATCCCGGAGGAAGATATTTTCATGGACCATGCAGGTTTCTCTACTTATGAGAGTATGAAGAGAGCCAAGGAGATTTTCGGTTGCGAGAAAATGGTGATAGTAACTCAGAAATATCATCTGTACAGAGCTGTATTTGATGCAAGAGGTACGGATATTGATGCATACGGTTATGTTGCAGATAAGCAGGTTTTTGTTCAACAACCCTATTATTCAGCACGCGAAATACTTGCCAGAGCAAAGGATGTCCTGTTTACGATAATAGATTCAAAGGACATGTATATGGGCGGACCGGAGATTGATATTCACGGAAACGGAAATATTACAATCGGTTAATCAACTTTTGATGAAGGCTCTTTTTATTGCTTCAAAGGAAATATCACTGATATCGTGTTCGATTTTACAAGCATCCTGTGATGCTGTCTCGTTGTCAACACCGAGCGATGTCAATACCTCAGTAAGAAAAGTATGACGTTCGTATATCTTGGTTGCAATTGCCAAACCGGTATCATTCAGTGTGATGTACCCATTGTCGTCAATTGAAATATAACCTTCATTTTTAAGGTTGTTTACGGCACGACTTACGCTTGGCTTGGAGTAATTCATGTAATCGGCAATGTCTATGGAACGCACAAATTGCGACTTTTGAGAAAGAACATAAATAGTCTCAAGGTACATCTCTCCGGACTCTTGAATAATCATCTTTATCTCCTATAAAAAGTCAAACAGCAAATAAGCTGTCTGCTTATTTTTAATTT
>JAKSRF010000119.1 GCA_024403755.1 Clostridia bacterium | reverse complement strand
AGAGTTCGTAAAAGAGGTAATAAGCCTTGGTAAGGAACGAATGAAATAAGATTGCCGTATAGTTAGGATTTTTGGCTGTTTACATATAGGGAGTTTAATATGTCTGTATTTTTTGCGCAATATTTCAGTGATATATTGTCTGATTCAATAACCGGTTTAGACGGACTTATAATAGATAGAATGGCACTTAACCATGATAAGAACAAGATTCGTTTTTACTTGTCCGGTTCAGATTCTGTCAGCGATTTTCAAAAGCTTTCAGATGCTGTATATGAGTTGTCAGTGTATTTCGGCGATAAAACTGATGTCATTTTTACCGATGTGGATGAAGAATGGTATAACCACATTATTTCTAAGCTGGGTGATTATCTATTTAATTATTTCTATTTCGGCGGAAGCACTGAATGTGATTTGGATTCGTTTGATTATAGTTTTATTTTTGTTAATACTGATATTTTATATTCTGACGGAAAATTTGTTTTTAATTGTTCCAAAAGTATCGGTGAGATAATAGACAGTGACACCATAAAGAAATTTGCTAATACTGTATCGGTTATCATTGCAACGATTCTGTCAATTAAGGAATGGGATAATGAAATAAACATTCTGCCTGATGTAGTTGCGAGCAGAGATTATGATTATGTTTTTAATCGCAGCAAGTCCTTAAATTCATCAAATCCGGATGAAGAGAAAGACTACGAGTATTTTCAAAATTATGTTGAGTATAAAGAGATTCCGGAAGATAACGTAAACAATTCCGTTGCTCATGAGGAAAAGAAAGAGAAGGAATCTGAAGCAGATGCCAATACCTGGCTTGCAAAAAGTGAGTTGGTAAAGAAGAATCTAAAGAAGGAACAGACCTTCTTTAAAAGAAAGAAGTATGAAGAAGATCCTGATGTGGTATTCGGTAACTTTAATGAAGACTGCGATACTTTGTCAATTTCGGAGTTGTCAAGTGCAGGCGGAAAAGTTAATATTGTCGGAAAATTTGTCCTTTTCGATGAAGAGGATAAAGGTACGTTAAATAAAAAGGGAACATGTGTAATTGAGAAATTTTGTATTATTGATAAAACCGGCGGTATAAGCGCAATTGCTTTTCCGAAGCCATCTGAAGCAGATAAATTTGATGAGATTTTCAGAAAACAGAATAAGTATGCAATTTATCAGGGAACTGTGGATTTTACGGGATTTGAACCGCAATTCAAGGTGGATTCCGCAAAGATTACCGACAGTCCGAAGCAGCGAGAAGATAAGGCACCGGTTAAGCGTGTAGAGCTTCACGTTCATACATCATTCAGTGAGAAGGATGCACTTATAGCGCCAAAGGATCTTGCTAAGCAGGCGCAAAGATTCGGGCATCGTGCCTGTGCAGTAACCGATCACGGTGTTGTACAGGGATTCCCGCATTTTGATACGGCTACAAGAAAAATGACAATCAAGGATTCGGAAGAGCCGTTTAAGGCAATTCTCGGTTGTGAAGGATATCTTGCCGATGACGGCCCGACAATTTTTTATAATATACCGTTTGATGATGCAAAGAAGCGTAAAGTCGGTTCCATAGTTGTACTTGCTTTACGACTTGAGAATGATGCGGATATAAATACTGCGGATCCGTTAACTACAAAGATTAAGTCTGTCTTTGCACGCAAGTATGTACTCAAAAACTATAAGGGAATCAGAACTTATCCTGAGGGTGAGACTCCGGAATCTGCTGCCGAATTCTCGAAAATAGATATAGATACATCTCTCTGGGATCCGGAAGAATTACCTGAGTCTTTGAGAAACCCTGATGCAGGATTTATACTTGATTTGTCTGATGATAAAACAAGAAAGATTAATATTAATGATACTCTGGATGATTACTATTCAACTGATGATACAGAATATGTACCGGATGATATTTGTTTTGTTCATTCGGAGGATTTCTATGTAGATGTTGAAGACGGTATTTATTCAGGTAAAGGTGAGCCTTTGGATTCATATTTCGACATGGGACGACTTGTTGAGTTTATAGGTGATGCTTATCTTTGCGGAGAAAATATTTTTTCAGTGCTCGGATTTATTCGAAGAGCCGGTTATGCAATAAATATTGAGGAACACAAGTATTACAGATTTAAGTTTAATATGCCTGTAATTGATATAGAGTCAATACTTGAATTCATTTATCCTGACCATTATGAGAAATATCATTATGATATTAATAATTTGTTGCCTGATTTTGAGATAAATAACACTGTTTCCGATTCTGAAATCGATGCTGTGACGGCACTGACAGATGAAGAGAACAGAGATTATATAGCCGATACTTTGAGCAGGATGACAGCCTGTGCGGAATTTGTTATTGACTATCTTAAGAAACAGGAATCTGTAAATGCAGTTGTTCTTAATGAGAGAATAGGACATAAGGAGCTTGGCGATATTATAGCCAAGAAGAATAAATACAAGCATATTATTTTGCTTGCTAGAGATGAGATTGGTAAGTATAACCTGTATCGACTTGTTTCTGAATCGCATCTTCATTACTTCGGTATGCGTCCGAGAATGCCGAGATCTTTGATTAAGTATTTTAAATCATCGATTATTATCGGCGGTGCTTGTGAACAAGGTGAGATATTCAGATTGATGACTGATGCATACGGAAACTGTAATAAGGATAAGGATGCCTGTGTTAATGCTCTTTGTGATTCGTTGGATTTCAGAAAAATACTGAAATTATATGATTATTTGGAGATTCAGCCTCTTACAAATAACTCTTTTATGACAAGACGTAATTCAAAGGGCGATTTCCCGTTGGGTTATCCTGTAGACATGAATGATATACGTAATTTTAATATTATTCTTACGGAAGTAGCAGACAGATTCGGTATACCATGCTGTGCTACTACAGATGCTCATTTCCTTAATAAGGAAGATGCAAAATATCGAAAATATCTGCTTATGGATATGGGATTTAAGGATGCAGATGAACAGGCTGATTTGTATTTTCGAACTACAGATGAGATGCTTGATGAATTCAGTTATCTCGGTGAGGAAAAAGCCTTTGAGGTTGTTGTTGCTAATACAAATATGATTGCCGATAAGATTAATTACGGTATTAAAGCTTTCCCGGACGGTACATATCCGCCTATTATTCCTACGGCTGCCCAGGATGTAATTAATATTGCATGGACAAAAGCGAACAGAATGTATCGTTATAACGGAAAACTTAATCAGGTAGTTAAGGACAGACTTGATGTTGAACTGGAATCAATTATCGGTAACGGTTACGGTATTATGTATTATATTGCCTATCGTCTTGTTAAGAAATCAAACCGAGACGGTTATATTGTTGGTTCACGAGGTTCGGTAGGTTCTTCATTTGTCGCTACCATGTGCGGAATATCTGAGGTTAATCCGCTTGCTCCGCATTACCTTTGTGAGAAGTGTCACTATCTGGAGTTTGATAATTCAGGTGAATACGGTTCCGGTTTTGATATGCCTAAAAAACTCTGTCCGAACTGTAATATAGAAATGCATCGTGACGGTCAGGATATACCTTTTGAGACATTCTTAGGCTTCGGTGGAGGTAAACAGCCTGATATCGATTTGAACTTCTCAGGTGAGTATCAGCCGAATGCACATAAATATGTAGAGTATCTGTTCGGTATTTCCAATACCTTCAGAGCAGGTACCGTATCAGGTTTGCAGGCAAACAACGTTAAGGCTATCGCTACAAGAGTAGGTGAACAAAACGGAGTACAGTATTCGAATGCAACCAAGATGTTTATGACGGAAGGAATTATCGGCGTAAAGAGTACAACCGGTCAGCATCCGGGCGGTATCGTTGTTATTCCGAAGGAAATGGAAATCTATGAGTTTACTCCTGTTCAGTATCCTGCAAATAAGGTGGACAGCGGAATCATTACCACGCATTATACGTTTAAGGAGATGCACGATACAATTCTTAAACTCGATATTCTCGGTCATGATGACCCGACTGTTCTTAAAATGCTTAACCGAATAACAGGTGTTCAGATAGAAGATATACCGATACCTGATGATCAGGTAATGCGAATACTTGAGTCTACTGATGTATTAGGTTTTCCAATAGATAAGACTGATGCCGGTGCAGCTACTTTGGGCTTGCCGGAGGTTGGTACGGATATGGCTCGAGGAATGATTAAAGAGACTAAGCCTACAACCTTCTATGATATAGTTCAGTTGATGGGATTGTCTCACGGTACTGATGTATGGACAGGAAATGCTCAGGAGCTTATTCGAAAGGGAATATGTGACATTAAGTCCGTTATCGGTTGTCGAGACTCTATTATGACACGACTCATTTATTGGGGGCTTCCGAATAAGGATTCTTTCCAAATCATGGAGGGTGTTCGTAAAGGAAAAGGACTTAAAGAGGAACAGGAAGCTTTAATGATTGAGAAGGGCGTTCCTGATTGGTATATAGAGTCTTGTAAGAAGATTAAGTATATGTTCCCTAAGGCACATGCTGCAGCATACACGATATCTCTTCTCAGAGTTGCTTGGTTTAAGGTGTATAAACCGGAAGAGTATTATTGCGCTTTCTTTTCGATAAGAGGCGATGAATTTGATGCCGATACTATGTGTCGCGGTCAGGCGAAGGTTGTAGAGAATCGTAAAGAGCTTGCACGAGCTAAGCAGGATGATCGTAATAACCCTAAGCTTAAGTCAAAGTATTATTTGACTGAGCTTGTAGAAGAGATGTATGCAAGAGATATTGAGTTCGTTCCGATTAACATAATGGAATCGGATGCAGTATACTTTAAAAAGGTCGGTGAGAAGAGAATTTTGCCGCCTCTGAATGCTATAAGCTCAATATCTGATGCTATTGCCAATTCTATTGTTAAAGCAAGAGAAGACGGTCCGTTTGCGAATAAAGAGGAGATTATGACGAGGGCCGGTGTGGGTCAGTCAACAATAAAGCGATTGACTGAGTATGGTTTATTGGATGATCTTCCTGATTCAAGTCAGGTTAGTATGTTTGACTTATTGGGAGGTATGTAATTTTAAGAGTGACATATGTTGACTGCTAAAGTTTTATTAAGAGAATCGGTAAAACAACTTGATAAACCATTTTCTTACGGTGTTCCTGATGCATTAAGGAGCAGGATTAAGTGTGGGCAGTATGTCAATGTACCTTTCGGAAGAGGAAATCATTTTAAGCTGGCTGTAGTAATCGATATTACGGATATTACGGACGAGAAGGAAATAAGTAAACTGAAGTTCATACAAAATATCGTGGATGATGATCCTGTCCTCAGTTCAGAACAGATTAAGCTTATAGATTTTCTTAAAAGTCACTATTTGTGCACGTCAGGAGATGCAATCAGTCTTCTGGTACCTTCCCTTGTCGGCAATCGCAATTGCCGTCAGCTCAGATATTTGTCTTTGGCGGATAAGAATAAG
>JAKSRF010000118.1 GCA_024403755.1 Clostridia bacterium | reverse complement strand
ATAATTCTCCCTAAGATCATTATCAAATGTCAGCATCTGATCTAATACATTACGCGCTAGGCGATAATTTTCTTTCGCGGCATAATAACGCTTGTCTTTCTCAAGACTTCTCTCGTTGATTTCATTATTGGCAGAATCTATAAAGCTTTGGAGGCAGGACAATTCATCCGTTAATTCTTCATACTTTCTGCGCATAGCAATATTATTACCATAATGGCGGTAACGCTCACGTTCAGCTTCTGTTGCAGAATATTGTGCAACCAACTTCTTTAACTTTATATTTGCTTCATTCTCATCGCTTCTGGCCCGATTCAACATACCTGTCTTCATAGCAGCATTGCGCTTAGCATCTTCGTATTTACCGATGTTATGAAAATAACTCTCATACTTTGGATCAATATATTCCTCATACTGTTTAATGTATTTGAGAGCTTTAGATTTTGGCTTTGAATTACGGTTACTGATATGACTTATCTGTAATGAAGCCAGAACCACGCCGTTCAAAGCAGACATATCACGCGGATTGGTTTTGAGAATCTCTGCAAAAATATTCTCCGCATCGGAATAATGGCCGCGATCCAACATCTCATATGCGCGCCTTCTCGCCAGGAAATCCATAAAATAGTTATAATCAAATGTGGTTCCGCAGGAAAGACATTTACAAAGCTTCTGTGCTTCATCTACTTCAAGATCAGCTCCGCACTGTTTACATATGAATTCCTGAGTTTTGGAATCAGATACTTCAACCCTCATATGCTGAGACGTATATTCCGTTGTTTTCTCTATATCTTCAGCAGTCAGACTATAGTCCTCCAGCATCTTATCTCTTCTGCTTTCCAATTCATTCCTGAGCGCCTCAAAAGCTTTTTGGCCGGATTCAAGTACACTCTCTGTCTCTTGATATTTCTTGTTATTGTAATCGATAGTTTCAACTCTTTCTTTTACAAGTCTCTTCGTCTCAAAGTACTTTGCCAAAAAAACACTTACCAAAACAATTATATAAATCGGCAACAGGAAACAGAAACCATACCATTCGTTTATGATTCCCATTATAAAAAAGACAATCGTAAACACACCGAGAATCACTTCAGCCAAAATTGTCTCCGGATTACCGGTAGCACGATCAATAAAACTGTCACTCTCAATATTTACAGAATTCTTTGAAGCGACTTTCCTGGAACCGTATAAACTTAATGTTTCCTCATTATCCCTTATCAGATTTACCTGTTCCGCACATTTCTCAAAGAGCTTAAAATAATCGCTGTAATCCTTTGGAGTCTGATTAATCAAATCACTGAGCTTCTTGTGGTTGATATTAGGTTGAATTTTACTTACTTCAGACTCATCTCCGATACGCAAATATGACAAAATTCGACCTCGCCACAAAACCGCACTCTTAGGCTCCTTTGAGGTTAAAAAGCTGTAGGCTTCACCGGCCTCCCTGTACTTTCCTCTTGCCAGACTGACCTCAGCTTCTTCGTATAAATCACGTTTACAGAAATATTCAGCAGAATAATCATTACCGCAGGATTCACACTTATAGAGACTTCCGTCTTCGTTTATCTTAAGAACAGCGCCGCATGAAGCGCAGGTATGTGCATACAAGAAAGCCATTATTTTGTCTCCTTTAATAAATCCCGAAAATCGAACACAATCGACTTTCGGGACACAAAACAAATGTGTTTAAGAATCACCCAGTGCAGCAAACTTCTCCATCATATCCAGTGCCTTACCGGTTCCGATAGCAACACAGGAAATCGCATCCTGCGCGATATAAACATCAATACCGATTTTGGTTGAGAGCATGCGGTCAAGACCATAAAGAAGTGCACCGCCGCCGGTCATGATAATACCTCTTTGTGAGATATCCGCCATAAGCTCCGGCGGAGTCTTCTCAAGAACCACATGCACTGCCTCGAAGATAGCAGCTATCGGTTCTTCAAGAGCCTCAAGCATCTCGGTTGAAGACACCGTAACCGTAGCCGGAAGACCGGTAATCAAGTTACGACCTCTGACATCCATGGTCAGCTCTTCTTCTCTCGGATAAGCACAACCAATCTGCATCTTGAGCATCTCGGCAGTCTTCTCACCGATAAGAATATTATGTTTACGCTTTACATGCTTAATAATAGCTTCATCAAACTTGTCTCCGGCAACCTTAAGAGAAGCATCAACAACAGGCTCGCAAAGAGAGATAACGGAAATATCCGTTGTACCTCCTCCGATATCAACAATCAGAGAACCGCTTGCCTTAGTAATATCAATACCTGCACCGATAGCAGCAGCAATTGGCTCACGAATAAGGAATACATCCTTGGCACCTGCATGACGACAGGCGTTCTCAACTGCCTGCTGTTCAACCGGAGTAATAACCGATGGTACGCATACAACAATGGTAGGCTTAAAATATGTAGCTCTGATACCGCTGCACACACGTCCGATAAATGCCTTAAGCATTACTTCGGTAGCTCTGAAGTCAGAGATAACACCTTCACGAAGAGGTCTTATTGCCTCAACTACACCCGGAGTACGGCCTATCATAAGGCTTGCGCTCTCACCTACTGCAAGAACCTTACCTGTTTTTGTATTTACGGCAACTACAGAAGGCTCTTTGAGCACTACGCCCTTACCGCGCACATATATCAATACACTGCTGGTACCGAGATCGATACCGATTTCCATTCCAAGTCCCATTTATTTACACCTCGATAAACGTTATTATTTATCACCCTAAGTCTTTTTGCGGTCGTATTATACACTAAATCTACAATAGCGCATAATACAACAAGTAAATTATACAATACGCTTTCGAAAAATCAAATGACAGATTAGTTACACCTTTTCGAGAAGAAATAAAAATGCTATAATGCTTTGGTTAAAATAGATTTTTATTATTAAGGAGCATATATTATGTCATATTCAGCAGAAATTGATCGCAAATGGCAAAAAAAATGGGAAGAAACCGAGCTCTACAAGTTTGACCCTGATAAAAAGGGTGACAAGCTTTACTGCCTCGAGATGTTCTCCTACCCTTCAGGTGCCAATCTTCATTTAGGACATTGGTACAACTATTCTCTTACCGATTCATGGTCAAGAATGAAGAGAATGCAGGGCTATAACGTATTCCATCCGATGGGATTTGATGCTTTCGGACTTCCTGCAGAGAATTATGCTATTAAGACAGGTATTCACCCACAGGATTCAACCCTTAAGAATATCGCCACTATGGAAAAGCAGCTTAAGGAAATGGGTGCTTCCTTCGACTGGAACTACGAGCTTGCCACATGCATGCCTGAATACTACAAATGGAACCAGTGGCTTTTCATTCAGCTTTACAAAAACAACCTGGCATATCGTAAGAATGCTCTCGTTAACTGGTGTCCTAAATGTAATACCGTTCTTGCAAACGAGCAGGTTATCGACGGTAAGTGCGAGAGATGTGATTCCGAGATTAATCGTAAGAACATGACTCAGTGGTTCTTTGCAATTACAAAATACGCGCAGGAGCTTCTCGACTGTCTTCCTAAGCTTGACTGGCCTGAGAAAACAAAGAAAATCCAGACCAACTGGATTGGTCGTTCCGAAGGTTCTGAGGTTTCTTTCCTTTGCGAAAAGGATGGCAAACAGCTTCTCGACGAGGATGGTAATCCGTTAAAGCTTACCGTATTCACAACCCGTGCGGATACCTTCATGGGTGTTACCTACGTTGTAGTTGCACCGGAATCAGAGATGTGTGCAAAGCTCACCACCGATGAGCAACGTGCAGAGGTTGAGAAATACCGTGAGTTTACAAGCAAGGCTTCCGATATCGATCGTATGTCAACAACACGTGAGAAGACCGGCGTATTTACCGGTTCCTATGCTATCCACCCGTTAAACGGTCGTAAAGTACCTATCTGGGCTTCTGACTATGTAATTGCCGGCTACGGTACAGGTGTTGTTATGGCAGTTCCTGCTCACGATGAACGTGACTTCGAATTCGCAACCAAATTCGGTCTTGATATTATTCGCGTTGTTGCTTCCGAAGAAGGCGCCGAGGATGAACTCCCATACTGCGAGAAGAAAGGCGTTCTTGTTAATTCAGATGAATTCAACGGTCTCGAGATGCACAAAGCTATCGACGCAATCGTCGGTAAACTTGCAACTATGGATATGGGCTGTAAGAAGGTTAACTACCGTCTCCGCGACTGGCTTATCTCCCGTCAGAGATATTGGGGTACACCAATCCCGATGATTCACTGTCCTTCCTGCGGTATTGTTCCTGTTCCTGAAGAGGATTTACCTGTTCTTCTCCCTTACGACGTTGAGTTTAAGCCTGACGGAGAAAGCCCGCTTGCTAAGTGCGACAGCTTCATGAACTGCAAGTGTCCTAAGTGCGGCGGTGACGCTAAGCGTGATCCGGATACAATGGATACTTTCGTTGACTCTTCATGGTACGAATTGCGTTATCCTGATAACAAGAATTCAAACGAAATCTTCAATAAAGAGTGGATTAATAAGATTTGTCCTGTTGATAAATATGTCGGCGGACCGGAACACGCAGCAATGCATCTCCTCTACTCCCGTTTCATTTGCAAGGCTATGCGTGACATGGGCCTTCTCGACTTTGACGAGCCATTCACAAGTCTCGTTCACCAAGGTATCATCCTCGGACCTGATGGTAACCGTATGAGTAAGTCCAGAGGTAACACCGTCGCACCGGATGAGTATGTTGCTAAGTATGGTTCAGATGTATTCAGAACCTACCTCGCCTTCGGCTTCGCTTACACAGAAGGCGGTCCATGGTCTGACAGCGGACTTCAGGCTATTGTTAAGTTCACCAACCGTATCGAGCGACTTGTTGAGGAAGTTAAGGATATCCCTTCTTCAGACATTTCAGGTCTTGCCCTCAGCAAAGAAGACAAAGAACTTAACTATGTATTGAATTACACTATTAAGAGTGCTACAGCTGATACCGACAGATTCCAGTTTAATACTGCCATCGCACGTATGATGGAGCTTATCAATGCTATCAGTAAGTATCAGCAATCAGGCAACGTTAACGGTGCTTTCCTGAAGCATACAGTTGAGACACTTCTCCTTCTCTATGCTCCTTTTGCTCCGCACATGACTGAAGAATTCTGGGAAATCCTCGGAAACTCATATTCAATCTTCAATCAGGCTTGGCCTGAATTTGACGAAGCTGCACTCGTTAAAGATGAGATTGAGATTGCAGTTCAGATTAACGGACGTGTCTCATTTAAGGTGGATATTCCAACCAATGCCGATCAGGCCTTCGTTGAGGACCTCGTTAAGAACGATGCCCGCTTCGTTGAAGCTCTTGCAGGCCGTTCAGTAGTAAAGTTTATCTACGTTAAGGGAAGACTTGCAAACGTTGTTGCTAAGTAATCTTATAACTTTTGAATATTATTAAGTATTAGGTTTATTTTAAGGCAGACTTTTTAAGCAGACTCGATTGATATAACGGGTCTGCTTTTATTATGTATATCTTAATGGGG
>JAKSRF010000117.1 GCA_024403755.1 Clostridia bacterium | reverse complement strand
TGCAACTGTCGGAGTTAATTACTCTCTAACAATTACACTTTCTATGGTACTAAAAGGGTTGCCTCACTTTAAGAGACAACCCTACTGTTAATGAAATCATTCAGTAATAAAAGTCTTATTTAACTTTAATACCATACTGCTTACAGAGATTTGCAAACTCGTCTGAATTAGCAAAGCCATCGAATACCTTTGAACGTGACTCACCTCTTACAAGCTGAGTTACCCAGTTCTGGAGACCTGCATCATCAGCCTCACGGCCAAAGAATGCACGATACATATATGCTACAAAGTCAGCGTTGCTGAGCTTCTTATCGCTGAGCTCCTTACTCAAAGCAAAAGCCTTTGCACAAGACGTTCCTGTCTCAGTACCTGCGAGAAGCTTATCTACCCAGATAGCCTGGCTTCCTGCATCAGGAAGTCTGTTGAGACAAATTCTGTAAAGACGTGCTACGAAGCAGTTTACCTCACCCTGCTGATCGTTATTAACACCTACAACATAATGACCTGATACAACACCGTACTTCTCACAAAGAATTGTAAACTCTTGTGAATTTGCGAAGCCTGCAAATACCTTCTCACGTGTCTCGTTCTTGTTAAGTAAACCGAGCCAGTAATTATAACCTTCGTTATCAGGCTCACGTCCGAAGAACATTGCATACAAATCCTTTACGAACTGCTCATTTGTTGTCTTCTTGTTTGAATACTCCTGAGCAAAAATGAAACCGTAACCTACCTGTGCACCGCAAGCCTTACCATTATTAAGCTTATCGCACCATGAAGCATAACCTGCCTCATCCGGCTCACGATCAAGAGCAACCTTATAACAACGTGTTACAAAATCACCAACGCTCAACTCTGAAGCAGGGAAAGCCGGTGGAGTAGTTGTAACAAAAGCTGCAGGATCTACTGTAGGAGTAGGTGTAGGAGCAGTCTTATCAAAACCACAAACATTACATACATGATCCTTATCGTTATCATACTTATGTCTTGTAGTCTTGCTTGACCAACCGTAAAGCTTGAATACCTTCTCTGAGCAGCAAACAACCTCTACTGTCTCATCGAAAGCCTTATTTCCGATTGAAGTAATTGAATCCGGAAGAATAACATGCTTAAGATTCGTACAACCCTTGAAAGCCCATCTTCCGATAGTTGTTATACCGTTAGGAACTGTAACCGACTCAATGAGTGTATCCTCATAGAAAGCAGACTCACCGATTTTTGTAACTTTCTTTCCGTCAATCTTTTCAGGAATCTTTAAATCCTTCTTATATCCGGTATGAGCAATGATTGTAATACCTGAATCATTCTCCTCGTAAGTCCACTTATCAGTTGTATTGATAAGGAAACCTTCCTTTGAAGCATATTCATATGCCTTAGAACCTTCTGCACAGTTAATTACAAAATTCGGATTAGGTACTGACTTTCCCTTATTTGAATCATAATAATAACCGAAAGCCATCTCACCGATAGTTGTAACCTTATCTGAAAGATAAACCTGACCGAGGTTAGGACAATTGAAGAAAGCCTTCTTGTTTACTGTTGTAACAGAAGAAGGAATTGTAACGCTTGTAAGTGACAAACAACTCTCACAAATGCTCTCACTGATTGTTGTCATTGTTGCAGGGAATGTAATGCTTTCCAAAGCAGTACAATTCTTGAAAGCGCATGTTCCGATTGCTGTAATCTTATCAGTCATTGTAACAGACTTCAAACCGGAACAATCAAGAAAAGCATTGTTTCCGATAGTAGTTACTGTCTCAGGGAATTTTACACTTGTAATTGTTTTACAACCTTTAAAAGCATCTGCTTTAACAGAAATAACCTTTTTACCGTTTACAGCTTCAGGAATTTCCAAATCTGTTCCTGTACCGCTGTAACCTGCAAGAATAAGGTTACCGTTAGCATCTGTGTCGTAAATAAACTGCTCAGTAGTATCAGCAAATACACTCTTTGAACCTGTAAAACAGATTACGCTGGTAATTGTCAAAACTACTGCCAATAAAATCGATAATCTTTTGCAAAAATTGATTTTACGCATACTATTGCTCCTTTGCATATTTATAACTCTAACATTATATTACCTAAAATCTAAATTGTCACTTTTTTCATATTAAGATTTACTTAAATTCTGTCAACTTCCGTTGTATAATAGAAAAACAGCGGGGAGGATTTAACATGTCTATAGAGAACAGAACAACTGCAAGTCGCCTTATTTGGGGCGGCTGGAAAATCGGAGAATTACTCTCATTAAGCAAGGACGGTCGTAATGCGTCCTTTGAATTGCTTCCTTCATCAGGGAATAATATCGGTCTTCTCAGGGTCGCTTCCATAATTGAAGAGACGGGAGACAGATCCTCTCAGTCCAAGCAAGAGAAGCTTGAATATGACAACCACAAAATACTTTTGCGTCAAAAAGCCTTGAACGATTTGACTCTTTTGATGTCTGCTTTTCAGGGTAACGCACATATATTGAATATTTTCAACTTTACCACACGTGATTGGAGCGATGACGGTAAATACGGATGTGATTTGCTTATCCATACAGAGAAATACGCAAATCTCAGAAACAAGCTCGATGAGGGCAGATTGTTTACAGAGTATGAGGTTTTCCGTATCGGCAAGGACATCTGTTCAAGTCTTGCATTAGCACACAGCAAGGGTATTACTCATAAAAATCTCAAACCGGAAAGCATTTTCATCGGAGACAAAGGTTTTCGCTTGGGAGATTTTGGTTTGGAGAGCATTTTCGAGAACAGAACAACAAACAGTATGTTTTATGCCGCTCCCGAAAGTATAAACGAAGGAACCGTAAATGAGCTGAGTGATATATACAGTCTCGGTCTTACAATGTATGAATTGTGCGGAGGTTCCGTTCCGCCGTTCCCGGATTCGGCAAATGCCAAGGATATGAATGTGAAACTCAAGTGGAATGACCTTCCGCAGCTTAAAAATGTCAGTCCTGAGCTTTCTGCCGTAATTACACGTGCCTGCTCTTACGAGCCTGCAGACAGATTCCAATCGGTAAAGGAATTCAGTAATGCGCTTGATGCATTAAATATACAAAAGCCGGAAGATGCCGAGGATATTTTCGCTGCTTCAAATGCAAAAAGCAGAACCGTATCACCGTTCTCTCGAACAGCTCCTACTGCTACTCAGCCTATATGGAACAGTGAAGCTGTGCCTACTACATTATCACAGGCAGCAATTCAGATTCCGCCTTCACAGCGAACCAAGGCTCCTATGCCAGGCAAACCGACTCCTTCACCAAGGAAGCCTGCAACTTCGAGACCGTCAGCGCCGGCAAAAACGGCAACTCAGCACACCGGAAATCCGCACCCGAAGCCTGCGTCTGCGCACACCGGAAATCCGCACCCGAAGCCTGCGGCAAAATCTGTCTCGTCTTCCCTGAATACAGAATCAGCTGCAACACTGCCTCCGATTGCTTCAAACACAAACGATACAGCTTCGACTCCTTCTTGGGCAAAGCCTGTTAAGGCCGAACCGGGTTCAATAAGATGCGCAAACAGCATAACGCTTGACCCTGCTATAGATCCTTCAGCACCTTCATCCAAGAAAAATAAGAAAAAGGATGAATCAGCTCTCTATATCAAATTGATGATCGTAATTGCGGCTGTTGTTTTGTTTATTGCCACTCTGCTTCTTGCCACATCGTCATGTAACCGCAAGAATTCCGACGAAGATTCCTCTTCAAAGACGGCTGCAACAACCACTGCCGCTTCCGCTTCAACTTCCGCCTCCGAGGCGACAGACAAGGATAATGCGGACAGTACCGAGACCTCCGAGAGTGAGACTGAAGTAACCGAGACTGAAGCTCCGGAACCGGAGTTCACGCCTAAAACATTTGTCGAGAACTGCTTCAAAACTTCTCTCGGCCGTGAACCGGACGCTGCCTCACGCGATGAGATGACAGCGGAGCTTGAGGGCAAGATTGCCTATGGTTCACAGGTAGCTTACGCTCTCATAGCAAGTGAAGAATACAGTAATCTCGGTAAATCAGACAGCGATTATATCAATGATCTTTATCTCATGATGTTCAATCGTGCACCGGCCGATTCAGAGTTAAGCTACTGGCTTGAACAAATGCAAAACGGCATTGACCGTTCACTGGTATTTGAAGTATGTGCTAATTCAAGCGAATTCTATGATTTCTGCGCAACATACAATGTTGAAAGCGGTTATTTTTCTTCTGCCTTCGATGCTGTTTCATTGAGCAACGTAAATCGCTTTGTAACCAAGATTTATCTCGGTTGTCTCAATCGTCTTCCGGATCAATACGGTCAGCAGTATTGGTGTGCTGCTCTCTTAACAAAGGAAGCAAAGGGACGTGATTTGGCAGCATCACTTATTTTCAGCAGTGAATTCAGCGACCTTAATCTCAGCAATACCGATTTTATGTCACGTATGTACCTTACATTCTTTGACAGAGAGCCTGACGAGGACGGCTTCGTATACTGGGTTGATATGCTTGATTCCGGCACCTCAAAGGAAGAAGTATTCAACGGCTTCTCTGATGCTCCTGAATTTACACAGCTCTGCGAGAATTACGGTGTCATGAATTAATCCTTTTCATGCTTCTCCCCATTTTCGAAAAGCTGTCTTAAAGTCTTTGTGATTATGCCCATTTTTAGCGGACAATTTCCGGACTCAAATGTCAAAAACAGATTTTTCCCGACTATTATGTCATTTTCGGCATAAAGATTCATGCGTTCGCAAAAATCATTTTGATAATCCAATAAGCCCATTCTTCCGTTATGTTCAAGGTAACATTCTTCTCGGGTTTTAACCTTAAGTATGGTAAAGTCCGGATAGATTTCTATTCCGTTTTTTAACATCAGTTTGCACTCATATCTATACGGAATATTTAACTTAAACAAGGCATTTGCGATAATCATTTCCGATTTAGATCTGACACGCTCACCTCTGTCTGTAACGTAATCAGTATCATCATCATCTCTGAAAGCTTTTCTCTCATAAGGTTGAGATTGCCACCATTTAACATATTCATCATCCGAAAGCAGATACGAATTAGTGATTTTCTTCTCTTCCTCACCAAGATTAGTATATACATCTGAGATAAGATCACTTTTATCATAGAAATTCATCATCTTATCAATCATATCCTTCTCAGCTATCGCCGCTTTGAGGGCTTTGTTAAGATATTTTTTGTCAGCCAACGCCTTTATTGTTGATAAATCAGTTGTAGGACTAAGATACTTTCTATTCTTTGTATCGCTGTTTGAAACAGAATAATACTGTATATTGTTGCGACTTCTATTCACAGCAGAATACAAATTGTCTGATGGTAATTCAGCAATTTTCTTCATTATTCCGTTTATGAGTTTGTCTAAATATTTTCTTCGCTTTTTTAATATATCTACCATTAATATATAATAATCCATCACAGAAGATTTGTCACACCTTTTTTTGATGCATAACAAATCGCGTTTTTTTGGATTTTGTTATGCATTTTTCTGGCGGATGCATAACAAATCGCGTTTTTGGGGATTTTGTTATGCATTTCTCAGGCTGATGCATAACAAATCGCGTTTTTTTGAATTTTGTTATGCATTTTTTCAGGTTGATGCATAACAAATTGCG
>JAKSRF010000116.1 GCA_024403755.1 Clostridia bacterium | reverse complement strand
AGGCTGTTCGGCGCCCTCATTCACTGAAAATGGTCATTTGAATCACTTTACAGTGACTGAAAACAGGGTTTTCAGTGATTCCAGGCTGATTACCGCCCTCATTCACTGAAAATTCTCACCGGACGTGATAAAATATCTGTGGATGGGAATTAACTTGGTGTTTTTGAAATCATCGGAGGCTCATTAGAGTTGAAATCATCGGAGGCTCATTAGAGTTGAAATCATCGGAGGATCATCGGAGGATCATCGGAGGCTCATTGGAGGATCGTTTGAGGAAAAAGAATGGAAAATAATAAGAAGTTGGAAGTGCTGGCTTTTAGCGATGAGATTGCTCGCAACAACGGATTTATAAAGTACAGTGTTGGGTTTATTGTTGCGTTTTTGATTGTGTCGATAGTTGTAATGGTGATTGCCGCAGTTGTTTTGGGTGTGTGTTACGGCGATGTGGCAATGATAGTATGCATTTTGGGCATGCTTGTTTTGTTACCGATTGTCATTGCTTTTTCTAGGTTTGTTGCGCTGGAGCGATGCCGCATTTACTGGTTTGAAGGAAGTCGTGTATATACGATGCGATTGCCGCGTGAATTCATTTTCGAGAGTAAAAATGGCGAGAGAACAGATGATTTCAAAAGCTTTTCAGCTTACGTAAAAATGCTTCTCAGCAGGATTAACGAAAATCCTGATTGCCACAAGTCGGTCGTCGAGGGAGTAAGCAAAATACAGATTTTTGATGACGTTGAGTTGATAAAGAAAACCCCGAAATACACGTTGTACGAGGGTACTGATTCTCAGGAACGAATAAAGCAATTCAAGATTCGTCATATATACAGGTCTTTTGTGATTGAGCAGAATAATAGCTGCAATGGGACAGCGCCGAGATATGATGATATTATGAATTCCGTTATTCCGGGACGCCAAAACGATGAACCGAAGAGCATGAATAAGTGCTGGATAGTTACCGGAATTGCGGTTATATGTTTTGTTGTTTTTCTGTTAACGGGTTATATGATTTTTGGAGAGTATGCAGCAGGACTTTCTTTAGTGGGAATAATGTGGGGAGTTATACGCAGAAAGAAGATTCCTCTTGAGGAAAGAACTGCGCAGGAGACCGTTCAGATTGTTGTGTCAACGATTACTCTGATTGTATCTATGATATTAGTTATATACGCAATTTTGTTGAATAATAATATGTTTAATATGTAATAAACGATTATTTCTCGAAAATGGGTTCTCTGTCTCTATCCATCTTGTAAACGCAGACATGATAATCAGAATTACTGATTTCTGATAAGTATTGCACGACACGGTGCACCATCGCTTGCGCCGAGATTTAAAGGCGCCGCATTAAGAAGATAGACACCTTCGCTGACATCGTTCAGGCGAATGCCTTCCAGAAGCACAACTTCCTTTTTTAAGAGTTCATAATGAACGGCAGCAGGTGCATTCAAAGGTCCGACTGTCTGTGACTCGTTACCGATGAGTAAGACATTCTCTGAAGCAAGAACCTGAGCCGCCTCCAAAGTCACATACATATCGCCGCCGATAAGAATTCGTCTTGCTGCTTCTTCATCGATTGCTTTTGCTTTATTGAGAATAGCGGTCATAGTCTCAGCCGTTACCGGGCCCTGTGCGAAAGTAACATAACACTTGCCCACCAGGGCATCTAAGCTGAGTTCGTCTATTGTTTTGCCGTCATTATAAAAATGATACGGAGCATCTACATGAGTCCCGTTGTGTGCACACATTTTGAGTCCGGTAAGATTGCAAATACTTCCGTCTTCTATTGTGTCGAGTATCACTCTTTGAGGTTCTTCGTCACCCGGGAAGACCGAGCAGGAAAAAACTTCCTGCGATATGTCTATAATTTTCATTTTCGATGCTCCGTATAAAAAAATTTATACTTAATTATAACGCAATGTATGAATTAATTATGCAGTATATTTGTTCAGAACACTTGCGGTTTTGTAGAGAAGTACGAGTTTGTAAATCGCGAGAGCTATTCCTGCTAATATGATCAGAATCAAACCGATAACGGAAAGAATAGGAGCAACAAAGGCTATAATTATACAAGCGGCAATTGCAATATATGTGCCGATATACAATTTCCAAAAGAAATCCCAGTCTTCTGACAGACCGCAGTCATAATCAAGAATGAGAGCCGAATGAGCGATGCATTCATTATATATGGACACTATGCCTAAAACTATAATTGCCAGATTGCTGAACGGTATCGTTCCTACAAAAGTTTGCAAAGCATTTAATGCTGCAACGATGAGTGAACAAATACCGGCTGTACCATACTCGGAGCAAATGTCCTTGAGCTGTATCATAATAATTGCACCGATAAATGAACAGAAAGCCGATATAACATAGCCTATAGTTACTACAGTGCTGTTACTAAAATTAGACATAACGGAAGCTATTGATGAAGGAATAATCAGCCAGAAAATAAAGGCAAGTAAAGGACCGGCTTTTCCGGCCTTCTCGACCAATCTCTTCTTGCGTTCCATTCTTAACTGTGCTTGTTTATTTTTGCCTTCTCGAATTGAACAGCCTACTGTCTCTTTACACTGATTGCATTTCTCAAGATCTGATTTACGGCAACATCTTGCTATAGAGCAGTCACCGCTCGGAAAACGTCCCGGACCTTCCTTGCACCCCGGACATTTCAATTCTCCCTTGTACTGACAAACAGAACAATCATTTCCACAAAAAGATTCAGACATATTAATTTCCTCCTTACATAAACACTCATGCGCCGAATCAAACGCATGTATTTATATTCACACAGTCCGATATTATTTACAAGGAAGACCGAATGGAATTACAGTGCAATAAGTCGCGGTTAAGTGAGATTTGAATGGTTACTTTTCGAAAAGGTGATGCTCTTGATAATTAGGTGGCATGTTGACTTGCACTGCTGAGTGCAATTAACGAAATAATTTGATATATTCATAATAAACAAGACTGAAGGAGAAGCAGGATGAAGAAAAAAATTCTTAGTTTATTATTAACTATGAGCATGGTTGTCTCGCTTTTGTCGACTGCGGTTATGGCCGGCGGAAGCCCCGTGAGAATTGTTGAAACAGGGACATCGTACGGGAACGTGCAGACTGCTGTTGATAACGCTGAGAACGGACAGACGATTCAGTTGAATACTGTCTGTACCGAGAATGTTGTTATTCCGACCGGCAAGACTGTTGCAATTAATTTGAACGGAAATGTTCTCAATGGTACAGGTGAAGACAGTGTTATCACCATCGAAAGCGGCGCAAATCTGACGCTGGATGACACCTCTACGGAAAAGACCGGAAAGGTTACCGGCGGTAGCGCGACTAAAGGCGGCGGTGTCTATAATAATGGTACTTTCACCATGAGCGGCGGAACGATTACCGGCAACGCAGCAACAAGCTACGGTGGCGGCGTGTATGTGTTCGACGGAAGCAAATTCACTATGAGCGGCGGCACGATTAGTGATAATACGTCTGCTTCCAGCGGCGGTGGCGGGTACGTTGCTTCAGACGGAACCCTTAATATGAATGGCGGAAGCATCAGCGAAAACAGTGCAAGTAAGAGCGGCGCCGAGGTGTCCACCTACAACGGTACGATTGATATGACCGCCGGTACGATTAGCAACAACAAAGCAGATAACGGCAGCGGTGTATTTGACAATGGCACATTTAATATGTCCGGCGGCACTATAACCGAAAATATTGCTACGTCAGACGGCGGTGTGCTGGTAAACGCTGAGAGTACCTTTAATATGCAAGACGGCAGCATCACCGGAAACAGCGCAACTCATAACGGCGGAGGGGTGTATGTAAACAGCATAGGCACATTCGAAATGAACGGTGGCAGAATCTGCAGTAATTATTCCAGTGGAGCGGGTGGTATTTACAACTCTCCCGGAGCAGTGATGAAACTGCTTGCCGCAGAAGACAAGACAATCGAAGTCTCCGGTAACGAAGCAGAGAAATGGGAAGGCGGCATTGCCAATTGGGGTGAAATGCACCTTTCCGGCAAGGTAATCATCAAGGATAATGTATGTAAAGAAAGCGAATATCCGATAAACCTGGCGACCAATAACGCAATCATTATTGACGGTGAACTCGCAGGTTCGAAAATCGTCATTACCCATGCAATCAAGTCCACCGATAAGCAGGATATCGGCCTTCTGACGAGTGGTTATTCAACGAAGAGCGGCGGCACGAATCTGAATGATTTTTTCTGCTATGAAGGCCCTGACAGCTTCGTAATGATACTTAACAACAGTAAAGAGTTGGAAGTTATGAATATCTACGATGTTACCAATGGCACACCGGCAGGTGACAAGGATAGAAATAACGGCTGTCTCACCATCGATAAGGATTCAGCTGTTGCAGACGAGATTGTTAACGTTACGGTCGAGCCAAACAGCGGCTATCAGCTCAGGAGCCTGACTGTTAATCAGACAGATGAGGAGGGACCGAACGAGACGCCTATTACACCGACACAGGACTCTCAAGACAAGACGAAGTATACCTTTACTATGCCTGCCTATGCAGTTACTGTTACGGCGGAATTTGAGGAAATCCCGCATATCCATGAACCTGTAAAGGTAGACGGTCAGGCGGCTACCGAAATGACAGCAGGTTGGAAGGATTATTACAAGTGTGCTTGCGGTACTCTGTTTGAAGATGCGCAGGGAACTACTCCGATAGATGATTTTGAAGCCTGGAAGGCAGAAGGCGGAGCGGGCTATATTGCAAAGATTCCTCCACTTCCTATTTATACCGTCACCTTTAATATTGGCGAACACGGAACACAAGTGGCGTCACAGAACGTAGAAGAAGGCAATAAAGCAACAGAACCTACCACACCTTCAGAGGATGGTTATTCATTCGACGGTTGGTATTCTGACAAGGAGTACAAGAAAGCATTTAATTTTGATACAGCTGTCACTGAGGATATAATTGTTTACGCAAAGTGGACATGTTTGCATAAGAATACTGAGGTTAAGGATGCTAAGGATGCTTCTCTAACCGTCGAGGGTTACACGGGTGATACATATTGTAAGGATTGCGGAGAGAAGCTTGAAACCGGTAAAGCAATTCCGACATTAACGCCGGAACCGACACCAAGCAGCGAGCCGACTCCTACTCCTACTCTAACTGTACCTCCAACGACACCTACACCCGCACCTGAACTTAATGTAGGAGATTTTGTAAATCGTTGTTATGAGGTAGCATTGGGAAGAACAGCTGACAAGGAAGGCTATGAGTATTGGGTATCCAACTTGAATGACGGTCAGGCCTGCGGCGCACAGGTTGGATTCGGCTTTATCTTTAGTAGCGAGTATGCAAACAAGAACACAACTAATGAGCAGTTCGTAACAGATATGTATTCAATGTTCTTCGGCCGTGAGGCAGATGAAGCAGGCTATAACTACTGGTTAGAGCAGCTTAATGCAGGTACAGCAACAAGAGAGCAGGTATTTGCAGGCTTTGCAAATTCAGAGGAGTTCTATAACTTGTGTAATAAGTACGGTGTAGTAAGCGGTGCTTATATAGAAGGCGTAGCTAACGATCAGCAGGGCGGAGTAAACTGCTTCGTAGCTCGTTTGTATAAAGTATGTCTGAATCGTTTACCTGATATGGGCGGCCAGGCAGGCTGGGTACAGAAGCTCTTGAATGGTGAAGTTAGCGGTAGCAGCTGCGCATACGGATTTGTATTCAGTCCTGAGTT
>JAKSRF010000115.1 GCA_024403755.1 Clostridia bacterium | reverse complement strand
TTGATTTAGTGAATCCGGGCGCTAAATCGACAATAATCACTAAAAACCTTATTTTCTGTCACTAACCAGGTGACAAAAATGGCTTGATTTAGTGAATACGGGCGCTAAATCGACAATAATCACTAAAATCCTTGTTTTCTGTCACTAACCAAGTGACAAAAATGGCTTGATTTAGTGAATCGCACCGCTAAATCGCAGATATTCACTGAAAACCCTTAAAAAATTTTCGACAAGGGGTGCACAGTGTTTAATGATTATTTAATAATTCCTCCGCTATACTGCAGTCAGTAAGGGCAAGATAGTGCACGTTAAGCCCATAGGAATTATGTTATACTGACTGAAGAAGAGGGAGGAAATAATGTTTTTACATATTTTCGCAAGAGATATTAAAAGAAGAAAAGTAATGAACACTATTTTGTTGGTGTTTGTTATTATTGCGTCCATGTTTACGGCGAGTGCAATCAGTAATTTTTTCTCGATATTGGCGGGAGTTGATTATTTTGCAGATATCTCCGAGACAGGCGATTACATAATCCTGTCGGGAGATGAGGGAGAAACCGACAGGCTTACGGACTATTTGGAGAACAGTGAGGACGTTAAGGGATATAGGAAGAATCAGTCGTTGTTTTTGAGCAGTGATGGTTTTGAGTCAGATAACGAAGACTTCTCGCTCGGCAATGCACAAATTCTGGAGACCCCGATTGAAAACGGTTTTAAGTTCTTTGATGCTAACGATAATGTGATTACAAAAGATACGATTAAAGACGGTGAGATTTATTTTACCGAAGCTCAGCTTTCTGCCGGTGCGCCGAGAATCGGAGACAGGATTACCATCAAATACGGCGACAAGAGTAAAGAATTTACAGTTGCAGGCGGATTTAAGGATGCCATTTTCGGCTCAGGTATGGCTTCGGGAAGAATACTTATTAGTAATAACGATTTTGAGTATATGCTTGAAGATACAATCGGTACGGAAGTTTGTTCATTCTCGATGATTTATGTCGATACCGATAATGTAAACGCATTAGAGAGCTATATTCAGGATTTCGTGGGCATACAGGATAAGCTGGAAAAATCAAAACTTACTATGTTTTATATGATTCCAATGATTATCTCGGGGATTTTCCTTCTTGCCGGAATCATTCTCATGGTAGTTTCCTTCCTTATATTGAGATTCTCGATTGCTTTCTCGGTACAGGAGGAGTACAGGGAAATCGGTGTAATGAAAGCTATCGGAATAGGAAACCGCAGAATCAGAAGCATATTTACCACCAAATATATTTTCCTCGGACTTATCGGATCTGTTATAGGATTGGCTCTAAGTTTCCCGTTCCAGTCTCTTATGAACAGTCTTTTGAATTCTCATATGGTTACGGGTAATTTTGTAGGACCTGTACTTAACTTAGCGGGCGCAGTTATTGTATTTGTGCTTATTGTATTGTTTGCCTACAGATTCACCGGAATTGTTAAGAAGAGTTCCCCTATAGATGCAATCAGAAACGGACAGACCGGTGAGAGATATAAGCAGAAAAGTGTTTTGAAGTTAAGCAAAGGAAGAAGCAAAACTTCGTTTTTTATGGCTGTTAATGATTTGCTCAGCTCACCTCGTAAATATATCAGCGTGGTAGTTATTTTTACGCTATGCATACTGCTTACAATGATACTTGCTAACGCAGTAAAGACATTAAGAAGTGACGATCTTGTAATTACATGCGGTTTTGTTAAATCGGATTCATACATTATACTTTCCGGTGAAGAAGCGAACACCGTATATATAAACGGTTCCTTGGAGGCGGCAGAGGATGTGATTAAGGATATCGAAGATGAACTCAACGAGAACGGAATGCCGTGTTTTTGTCATTCCTTCTCCAATGTCGATATCAAGCTCTCATACGGAGACTCCTCAAAGACATGTATGGCAAAAAAACCGATAGGCATTTCAGCTTCAGAATATTCATGTTACGAAGGAAGTGCTCCGACAAAAGCTGACGAGATAGCAATCACAGGAGTTATAGCCGATTATTTTGATGTAGGTATAGGCGATACGTTGACAATTGAGACGGCAAACGGCAAAGCTAATTGTATTATTACCGGATTGACGGATGATATGAATTCCTTCAGTAATTCAATTCTTGTACATGAAGATTTTGACTTCGGTGAGAATGCTCTTTATAAGTTTGTCGGAAGTGTAGATGTAATATACACGGACAATCCTTCCGAAGAAGTTAAAGAGCAGCGTCTCGAGAAAATAAAGGAGTTATATCCGGACAGAGAAATACTTACTGCAGGAGAACTTGCCGAAGACATAACAAGTTGCGCGAGTATTCTTGCCGGGGTTGAATACGGACTTATGGGTGTTACGGTTATCGTAATATTACTTGCGGTTATCCTTATGGAAAGATCGTTTATATCGGATGAGAAATCACAAATTGCACTTCTTAAAGCAATAGGTTTTAAGGACGGAAGAATTATATCCTGGCATGTAATTCGATTCGGTATTATATCCGTAATCTCAGCTTCTTTGGCACTTATCTTGAATAAACCTGCTACGGTTCTTCTTCTGAATCCGATATTCGGCATTATGGGCGGAAGCAGCATCGTGTACAAAATCGACAGTCTGAAGGTATTCGTGATAATTCCGATTATTGCTGTTATTGCAACGTTTTTATTCACCTTCATCACGGCACAGTACTCAAGAACAATTAAGGCCGCAGACACGGCAAGCATCGAGTAATAAGGAGTAATTAATATGACTAAAATATTGGAAGTTAAAGATTTATGTAAGACATACGTAGTAAATAAGCGTCAGAACAACGTTCTTAAAAACGTTAACTTCGCTGTCGAGAACGGCGAGATGGTAGCCATCATGGGACCTTCGGGCTCCGGTAAGTCCACGCTTTTATATACCGCATCAGGAATGGACGAGGCTACGAGCGGAAGAATATTTTTTGACGGGGAAGATATTGCAAAAATGAAGGCTCAGGATTTGGCTTCACTTCGTCTTCAGAAGATGGGATTCATTTTTCAGCAGATGTATATGATGAAGAATCTGACTGTTTTGGATAACATTATTCTTCCTGCCGTCGAAAATATGACAGCCGGCGAGAATCGCAAAGATATTGAGCAACGCGGTCTCAAGCTTATGAAGCTTCTTGGCATCGAAGGCGTAGCCGATAACGACATTAACGAGGTGTCGGGCGGTCAGCTTCAGAGGGCTTGTATCTGCAGAAGTATGATTAATAATCCTGAGGTTGTATTTGCCGACGAGCCGACGGGTGCTTTGAACCGTTCATCTTCCGATGAGGTAATGAAAGAGCTCGTAAAGCTTAACAAGCAGGGCACTACCATAATGATGGTTACCCACGATGCCAAGGTTGCATCGCAGTGTACACGTGTGCTTTATATCGACGACGGAAACATTAAGGGGGAGCATAAGCTGGGTGCTTATGACGGCTCTGAGAAGGAGCTCCTGAGACGCGAAAGAGAACTCAACAATTGGCTCAACGAGCAAGGCTGGTAATATCGGTTTGAAAGATGCGTCGGCAAGTGCTAATCTTATAGAATAAGGGAGAAATCGGAGAGTTTTGTTATGACGGACATTCTAATCGTTGAAGACAACAAAGAAATAAGCGGCTTGCTGGCCGATTTCCTGAGACGCGACGGATATACCGCGGCGGTAGCTGACTCCGGCGAGAAAGCCCTTGAGTTGTATGAGAAATACGGTGCCAAGGTGGTTCTTCTGGATTTGATGCTGCCGGGTATTGACGGTTTTGCAGTATGTTCCCAAATCAGAGCCAAGGCCAATACGCCGATAATCTTCATAAGCGCAAAAAGCGACCGCGAAAGCAAACTCAACAGCCTTGTATTAGGTGCCGATGATTTTATCGAGAAACCGATAGATATTGATATATTGCTTGCCAAAATTAAGGGCATCTTTAAGCGCCGTATAGCCGGCGAGATTATAAAAGACGGAGATATAGAGGTAAATCGTGACTTGCTGACACTCAGTGTAAACGGCTGTCAGTATGAACTCACGGCAAAGGAGACGGAGCTTTTGTGTCTGCTCCTTGAGAACAAGGGTGTAACCTTAAAGAAGGAATATTTGTTTAATTCGGTTTGGGGTTCGGATTCAGATTCCGAACCGCAGACTTTGACTGTACACATTAAGTGGCTGAGAGAGAAAATCGAGCCGGATTCCAAGAATCCTGTTCATATAAAGACCGTTTGGGGAGTGGGATACAGATTTGAATAATTACCGTCGCAAATGCATTCTCATAATATTCGCAGAGCTTTTGGTTGCCGTTATTGCCGTTTTATTCATAAGCGGTGTGACGGGCGGCAATATGAAGCACGCATACAGAGTGCAGGTAAAAAGAGCGGCGGATATGATTTCTGAGGCCGCCTCTGCTTCAGAGACCACCTCTGCTTTAGGAAAGGCTTCTGAGAACGCTTCCGAGGCTGCTTCTGCGAACGCAGACGGGAAAGTCGACTTGGAGAATTTGGATTTATCACAGTTTAATCTGATTAAGGGTGTCAGGGTATTTAATCCGTCCGAACGCCCGAGATATCAGTACGAAGTTGTTGAGGTCAACGGTACACTCTACCAAATCGAGTATGTGGTTAATGACTCTTTAAAAACCACGTTAATTTGCATAGCTGCCTTCGTCGTTGTGATTCTGTTGAGCGTATTTATGATGGTATATATCGGACGTAACATTGTCAGACCGTTTAACAGATTCAAAGACCTTCCGATTGAACTTTCGAGAGGAAATCTTACGGTACCGTTGAATGAGAATAAAAACAAGTTTTTCGGAAAATATCTTTGGGGCATGAATCTTTTGCGCGAGAATCTGGAGCAGAGTAAGGAAGTCGAACTTGAGTTCCAGAAGGAGAAGAAAACCCTGATTTTAAGTCTTGCACACGATATTAAGACCCCTCTTTCTTCCGTTAAGCTTTATTCCAAGGCTCTGTCCGAGGGTCTTTACGAATCGGAGGACAAAAAGCAGAAAGCTTACGAGGGCATTCAAAGTAATGCCGCCGAGATAGAAGGCTATATCGGCCAAATCATGAATACCGCCAATGACGACTTCCTGAACCTGACAGTCGAGAACGGCGAGTACTATTTCTCCGAGCTTATGCAGAGAATTGCCGTTTACTACAGCGATAAGCTTAAGAACCTGCATACTGATTTTGAGATAGCAGAATACGATAACTGCCTTTGTCGCGGTGACTTGGAGCGCACCGTGGAGGTTTTCCAAAACGTTATTGAGAATGCGATAAAATACGGTGACGGCGAGTTCATTAAAATCTTTTGCAGCGAGGAAGAGAACTGTCGCCTTGTGTCTGTTACAAACTCCGGCAATCCGCCGCCTTCGGAGGAGATTTTGCACCTGTTTGATTCCTTCTACAGAGGCAGCAATTCGAAAAGCAAGAAAGGCAACGGCTTAGGTCTCTACATCTGCCGTAAGCTGATGCGCATGATGGACGGCGACATTTTTACCGACGCTTCGGAGGTGAATTTGGCAGACGCGGCTTCGGCTGCTGCGGCGCCGGTTTCTGTGGCGCCGGCTTCGGGGGATTTGGCGGATGCGGCGGCAATGTCGGCGCGGTCGGACTGCTCGAAAACGATGACCTTCACGGTAGTAATAAGACAGGCGTGAATGGTAAGTATGGCTGCGAATCACTGAAAACCCTGTTTTCAGTCACTGTAAAGTGACTCAAATGACTATTTTCAGTGAATGAAGGCGCCAATCAGTTCAGATTCACGGTAAAACCCGTTTTCAGTCACTGTAAAGTGACTCAAATGACTATTTTCAGTGAATGAAGGCGCC
>JAKSRF010000114.1 GCA_024403755.1 Clostridia bacterium | reverse complement strand
GCGAATGTAGTAATACCTAAGCCGAGACCACCGATGGCATATTTCAGTACATTCTTATTCTTGAATCCAATATCGGTCAGCTTATATCCTAATTTATGGGCAATAAACACTGTAGTAATAATGCATACGATTTTGCATATTACATTTTCTCCGATAACGGTAGTGTCGGTCTTTATGAACAAAAACTCAATATCTTTTATTATTGAACATATAATAAATGCCAAAGCTATTAAATATATCACACGTTTCTTTGTACTTTTCATAATCAGTTTTTCTCACTCTTTTGGGTATTAGATAGTAATTTAATTTTTTTAATTAATTCATCGTCAATGATGTTTAAGTTGTATCCTGAAAGCATTTCCGATAGAAACATTAATTTGTTGGCTGTATCATTCGGTGATGCTTTGAAGACCAATGGATTTATCCATAAATTAATTAATATGGCAAGCATCTCCGACAATTCCTTCGGATAGTCCGTTTTGATTGAACCGTCTGCTATTCCCTGTTCAATGAGCGGCCTGATGAACATAGGCGCAATCTCTTCTTGTAGTTCCCTAATAAGACTGTAAAGCATTTGGGGATTCTTGGAGTAATCTGTATTTCCCAATTGACCGCTATTATCTATTGCCGCATCCAATGACTCCGATAGTGCTAACTTAATCTTCTGCAGACCGTTTAAATCTTTGTTCTGAATCAGACTCAAAAGGTTATCGTCATTCTTGGCCGACATTTGATAGATCACAGCTTGGTAAATGTCCTCTTTTGATGAAAAATGCTGATAAATTGCTCCCTTGGTAAGTCCACCGAGGTTCTTTACTATGTCATTTAACGAGGTTTTCTCGTAGCCTTTTTCCATAAAGAGCTTTGTTGCCACTTCAATAATTAACTTTTGCGTTTTTTCAGGATATTTATTTCTTGCCATTTAATCTTCCTCCTGTCACATACATACCATTGGTATGTATTATACATACCGTCGGTATGTATGTCAATACGTTTATCTCAAAAATTCAAAGAGGAAACTAAATGAGACAAAAAGTATTAACACCGGAACAGGCAGAAGAAATGAAAACAAAAGATTTTTGACTGTGTGTTACTGTCTACAATAGAATTTCAGACTGAGTACTATATAGTTGTGGATTCATATAGATGCGTGTGGGTGGTGAGGGAATGCCCACCGATAATCGAAAAAACGGGTGTTAACAATGCAGCTTCAAGAGATGTGAACTCACATAATCTGTCCCCGTTATTCATCAAGTGTTGTCAGTATTTTCTTTTCGAAAATAATAACTAATCCGACCATCAATCTTCCAAAGTCGCACTAATTATTAATTTATGAGGATAATATCACATACAATGCGTTTATTAAATTGGAAAGAATCGGACAGAATAATTATCGAGAATTGAGCCTGATTTTTTGCTATAATCACATATGTACATAAAGAATACACATCGTTGTAATACTATTACTCCATCAAACCTGTGAGGAGTTCATTAATATGAAGAAACAAACCATAATAACAACGATAATAATAGATTGCCTAATCTTGGTTATATTCCTGCTCGGAACAGGAATTTATACTTATCTTCGTGCAACAAATGAGATGCAGTCTCTTTATCAGAAGGCGGCGAATTATGATGTACTTTTTGGATTATCACAGAGCGATCTCGCAGATATATCAGATAGGAGTCTCATTATACATACGTTTTCAAATGCTTGGGGGAAGAACGGTTCTGCGTACCGTCCCGAGGACACCGGATATTATGGTTTTATCGAGCTTCCCGATGGAACAATGCTTGATACGTCTTCTGATTACTGCGTGCTGCAGATAGCTGCTGACAATGATCATGACGAGACGATGGTTACTGACGGTACAGTAAATTCTCATGACCTTTTTATCAGGATATTTGCCTTAAAGGATGGTTATGATTTTGACACATCACTTTACGGTGTAACGTTTGATGGTGAATGTGATGATATCTTTATTCATAACGGTACTATGACTTATCTGGACAACACATATGAGTTGAAGGACTTCGGTTACAGTTCTTCTGAACGAATTCCGTATGCCTCTTTGTTTGAGAAAGATGGCTGGTCAACCTGTGTCGATATTGTAAAGTGTGCTCGTAATGAGTATGAGAAGGAACTCAACGCAGAGGCAAGAGAACGTTGTGATAACCTTTATAACGACATAAAGCAAAGTCATTTTTATAATCTCGAAGACTTACAATTCGAAGATATTATAACATCTCAATATATGTCCTTACGCAGCTCACAGAACGGTATAATGATCGGTTCAATATTTGTTTTTCATCCTCTGAAAAATGTACTGCGTTCGAATATCGCATTGTACATTATTCTTTTCGCAGTGCTTTTGTTGACTGAAGGCTTTGTAGTTTTTATGATGCGCAAAACTTATTTAACCAAACAGGAACAGGAGATGAGATCCAAAAGACTTAGAAAAGGTATCGCACATGAGCTCAAGACTCCTCTTGCGATAGCCAGGATGTTTATGGAAAATCAGGAATACATTGATGAGAAGGATCGCCCGGAATATTCCCGTAAAGTAAACCTTGAACTTGATAACATGGCAGACCTCATTAACAGCCTTCTCGAGATGGATAAGATTGATTCCGGTGAAGCCGTACTGCATCCGGAAGAATTTGATATCAATGCCATGATAAAGTCTGTATATGCTCACATTAAACCCCTTGCGGACGAACGTAAGCTTGAGGTAAATTTACCATCGGATAAAGAATATCTGATTAAGGCGGACATCAAGTTCATGAGAATTGCAATCGGTAACTATCTTACAAATATGGTTAAGTATGCAGACAAGAAAGCTGATGTTAAAATCAGTATGCATGGCAATGCGGTTAAGGTTGCTTTTGTAAATGACAGTTCTAACGATAAGAAGAACGGGATAGATAAGCTGAACAGTAACGGCATGGGCGTTGAGATTAACGAGAACATAATGAGGCTTCACGGCTTTAAGTATGGTTCCGGAATGTATTACAGTGAGACCACATTCTGGTTTGAGGCGGAGAAAATATGAGCAGAATATTGCTTGCAGAAGACGACGGCTTGTTAAGAAACATTACCGCAACGTTCCTCACTAAGAACGGACTTGAGGTTGATGTAACCGATAATGGTAGCGAAGCGTGTCATATGGTTGAGAAGAATCACTATGACTGCATTGTTTTGGACATAATGATGCCCGGTAAGGATGGCCGTACAGTCTGTAAGTTTGTTCGCTCGAGATATGATGTTCCGGTCATTTTCTTGACTGCTCTCGGTGACGAAGCTGATATTGTCGAGGGCTATGAGATAGGCGCAGATGAATATATAACCAAACCTTTCTCGACCAAAATTCTCCTTCTTAAGATAAACGCACTTATCAACAGATATAACGGCTTGATGGTAAAGAACGGAAGAATCAGTATTGATGAGATTGAGATTGAACCTGCAAGAAGATATGTTACGGTTAAAGGCAAGGAAGTTAAGCTTGCGCCTAAAGAATACGATTTACTTATCTGCTTCATCGAGAATAAAGGCATCGTTCTTACGCGTAATCAGCTGCTGGACAGCGTCTGGGGTGAAGACTACGACGGCTACGACCGTGCCGTGGATACTCATATCAAAAAGCTCCGTGCTGCTTTGGGAGACGCCGGCTGTCATATTGAGACAGTAATTAAGGCCGGTTATATCTGGAAGGATACCAAGTCGAAAATATTGTCTTAAACGCTCAATGATATATTATAATGGCTGTATGCTATTACTTAATTCTGTAAATTTGAATAAATCTTTTGCCGGAGACGTTTTATTTGAAAACGTTTCTTTTAATGTCTATGATTCTGACAGAATCGGCTTTGTTGGTATAAACGGAGCCGGTAAGTCTACTATATTTAAAATTATTGCCGGAGAAATGAGTTATGACAGCGGTGACATAACCATTAATAATGATGTTAAGATTGGTTATTTGAAGCAACATCCGGTTTTCGATGAAGATAAAACTGTTATGGAAGAGGCCATGACTGTTTTCTCTGATGTTATTGATATTGAATTGGAGCTGGAAGAGATTAACTTTAATATTGAGAATCAAATAGGCGATATAGATTCTCTGATTAAGAGGCAGGCTTCCTTGCAGGAAAGATTTATAGAATCGGACGGAGCATACTATAAATCTAAAATTAAGAGTGTGCTTACCGGTTTGGGCTTTGGAGAAGATGATTTTGATACGCCTATGAATAAGCTGTCAGGCGGTCAAAAGACTCGTGTTGAGCTTTGCAAAATCTTACTGTCCGATACCAATCTATTATTGTTGGACGAGCCTACTAACCATTTGGATATTGATTCTGTTGAATGGCTGGAGGATTTTCTTACGTCTTTTAAGGGCGCATTTATCGTTATTTCGCACGACAGGTTTTTCTTGGACCGAGTTACGGAAAAGACTTTCGAGCTTCAAAATAAGCATTTGCGTTCGTTTGACGGGTGCTACAGCGAATATGTTGCTCAAAGAGAAATTGAGAAAATCACGGAACAGCGCAATTACGATTGGACTACACGTGAGATTCACAGATTAGAGCAAGTAATCGAGCAGCAGCGCGTTTGGAAAAAGAAGAAAAATAAGAAAACACATACACTGGATAACACAAGAAAGGTTATTGAGCGACTTGAGAAGAATCTTGTCGAACCGGAGAAGGATCCCGCCTCGATGCATTTTAAATTTAGGGCGTGCCCGGGAGGAGCCAATAACGTTCTTGTAACTGAAGATTTGGGAATGAGCTTTGGCTCAAATAAGCTTTTCGAAAATGTAAATATCCGAATAAAAAAGGGTGAGAAGGTGTTTCTTCTCGGTCCCAACGGTTGCGGCAAAACAACGCTCATAAAAATCTTGATGGAACAGTACATCCAGACTCAGGGCAAATACAAGGTCGGCGATAACATAAAGGTTGGTTATTACGATCAGCTGAATGAGAATGTCGACAGAACAAAGACTGTCATTAACGAGATCTGTGATGAATATCCTTTGCTTACACAGACTGAAGCCAGAAGTGCGTTGGCCTTATTCCTGTTCTGCGGCGAGGATGTTTTTAAGGATGTGAAAGCTTTATCCGGTGGTGAATTAGCCAGACTGGTTCTTACAAAGCTTCTTCTTAAGGATGTAAACTTCCTAATCATGGATGAGCCGACAAACCACCTTGATATAATATCTCGTGAGGCTCTTGAGAAGGCGCTTTTTGACTATGACGGTACTATGCTCATGGTGTCTCACGACAGATATTTCATAAATAAGCTGGCAGACAGAATTCTGTATTTGACTTCTGACGGCATTACTGAGTACGAGGGCAACTATGACGATTATCTTAACGGCCGCCAAGAAGACACGGAAGAAGTAAAGGTTGAAGAGACCGTATCAGACGGATATCTGGAATATAAAGAAAAAAAACGCGTTGAATCAGAGAAACGCAAAGTATTAAATCGCTTCAAAAAGGTCGAAGAATTAATCGAAGCAAAGGACAAGGAAATCGACGCGCTTAACAAGGAATATGAGAACCCTGAAATCGCTACGGACTATAAAAAACTGACAGAGATATCAGAAGCAATAGAGGCTCTTAAAAATGAAGTAAATGATCTCATGGAAGAGTGGGAAGAAATTAGTCACTGTACCGGTGACTGAAAACAGGGTTTTCAGTGATTCTTGTCTGTTTAGCTGCCCTCATTCACTGAAAATAGCCATTTGAGTCACTTTACAGTGAATGAAAACGAGGTTTTCAGTGAATCTAGGCTGTTTGGCGCCCTCATTCACTGAAAATAGCCATTTGAGTCACTTTACAGTGAATGAAA
>JAKSRF010000113.1 GCA_024403755.1 Clostridia bacterium | reverse complement strand
AACTGTTTTCCAAGTGAAGCGTGAAAAACTTAATAAATCTTATATACAATCGTGTTATTGTCGTTCGCAAAATATGCGGCCTGCGGGAAGTTGGAAGCAAAGAAGAACCAATCGAATTGTCCCAACTCAGCTGCACTATCATCGAATTCAGGGTCGGCTATTACATATCTTATATTACGTGATTTACAGTAATTTACGAAAGCATCAACATCACCGTCACAGCCACGGATAAGCCAGCGATATACCTCGTCACGTGTAAATGTATCGTGACCTGCCGAATATGCATAATAAGGCCAACCGTAGTACATTGCACGTCCGCAAAGAACGAAGCGATTCATGGACCATTCCGGAGTAAGGAAAACATCCTGATCGTCGGTATTATTTATGATCCATTCTACAAGCTCAGAACGTGTGTCCAAATGAATATTCCACTTATTCAGGTTATAGTACACACACCATTCGCTGAGACCTGTACCGAATAATGGTACAAGAAGTGCCAGTACGAGAAGAATTGATACAACCTGAAGCGCAATATAAGCCGAAAGCGGAATGCCTTTGTGTCGCGGTTTGGATACCGTTGTTGATGGAACGTACTGAGCTTCGGAAGACTGTGTATTATCCTTTTCGAAAAGGGGATTTACCGGTAAAGCAATTCTCTTAATTGAGTCCTCATTCTCAACAGTTGAGGTGAGTTCAGACTCAGTTGCAGTCTCGGAAATCGTTGCCTCAATTGCTGCCTCAACTACGACTTCAGTCTCCGTCTCAGTATCGACTGAAGCAGCAGCCTCAGGAACATCATCTGATTCTTCAGTTGCAACCTCGGCCGGAGTCGGCGTTTCTTCGACAGCGGCAGCCGGCGGCATGAATGTAGCATGAGGTGACGGACTGTATTCAACTTCAGGAATCTCATCGGTTCTTATCTTAAACGGTATGACCAGAAGATTACTGATGAACACAGCAACGAAAATATCCAACAGAATAAGACTTATCTGAATGAACTTGTGATTTGCAAGCATCTCGATTGATACCTGGAACAAAAATGCAAAGACAAAAGGCAAAGCAAAGCTTATTCCTAAGAAAAAGCGATAAAGCGGTCTGTGCTTAACCAAATCAAAAATCAGCATTGTGATAAGCACGATTACAGCAATAATAAGTGTCACACCGGTAACCTGAATCAAGTAGGAGATAAGTTCAGAAGCACTTACCTTTCCGAGAATGAAGCCCGGACAGAATGTGAATTTTACTACCTTGGAAGCAGAACCTGAGAACAGACGTGTCTGTACGAAGGATGAACCTACGGCAACAGTCGCACAGGCAAGGTAGATAAGTCGTGATTCACTTACAACTGCCATGCCGAGAAGAACAAGCAATGCTGCTATAAGGCAGGAGCCGTGATAATAAGGCATAGAGCCGACAATTAACATGCTTAATATGAGAGTCCCTGCCGGATTAAGTGAATCTTGAGAACGCCATATCCAGGCATTACGCGAACAGAAGAAGTAAAATATTTTACTTTTGAAGGAGTCGCATCTTGTAATTGCCACTGACATACGGCGCACATAAGGAATAAAAATCAGAACCAATACAAGTATGAGTGCCGCACCGAACATCAGATGACGTTGATTAGCATAAACGTTAACTGCCCAGATTCCCCAGGAATCGTAAGGTGTAACGTCAGCCCAACCGGAGGAATGTGACAGAGCCTTAACAGCATCAATCAGTGTAGTTCCCGGTATTTTTGTCAGCTTATTTATCTGGGTGAAAATGTTCATAGAACTTCTGAATAAAACCAGAAAAGACGGAAGAATAAAGGATATTCTTTTTCCGCTCAAAAGAACCGCAATAAGTCCCAGTAAAATAAATGTTGATACCATGCTGATAATACTTGCGATGTTAAGAGCACAGTCTATGCTGAGACCGAGATATTGAAGCATTCCGCAGAAATAGTAAAACAGGAAATGATATTGAATTCCGTCGTCCGCGAAATGCATATAGTGTGTAGGCATATTAAAGCCAGTGCTGAAAGATGTAATCATCGAAGTGTGAGGGGAAAGATCGGAGAACACCGAGTAACCTACCATAAGGTTGTTTCCGCTCAATCTGTATGAATAAAAGTACAGGAATGAAGCAAAAAGTGTGAAAACAACAATCGAAATGCCGTAATAGACAATATTTCCATACTTACCGTTGAATGCAGGTATCTGTTGTGAAGGCACATTCTTGTCGTTGAATCTATGAGCGGCCTTGCGCGTTACAATTGTAAGATACAAAAAGAGTGCAACTGTCAGGATAAGGCTGATGTTTTTGCAGGCTGTATGGTCAGGTATAGCCAGGGATACGCCGTACAAAATCAGATAGTTTGCGAAGTTTACCAGAAGTATGCCGACAACCGTACCTGCCGGTATTATAAATAACTGGTCGGGTATGTGAGAAAGCACCTTTTTATTTACGGCGGACGCAACAAAAAAGCGTCTTATATCCGGTATAAGCATTCTTATAAGTGAACAGCCAAATAAGGCAATTACAAAAAGATAAATAATAGCAAGCATTGTCGTTTCCTCTTAATTTAATTAATTACATAATACCTTTTTTCTTCTCGAAAAGATGTACGAAAAACATTATTTAAGCAGATTAAAAACAAGAAGTAACTTAAATGTAATGTGCGAATGATAAAGTGAATTGTAACTAATAAACAAGCGAGGAACAGTAACTATGAAGATTGTAGTTCTCGGCGGCGGATTAAGCCCTGAAAGAGATGTATCAAAGAAGTCTGCCAGTCTTATTGCCAATGCACTTTTGGGACGCGGACACGAAGTATGTCTTGTTGATCTCTACGAAGGAAGTGAGGCTGAAGATCCTATAGAGTACCGCAAGGGAACAGACAATTTGTACAGTTTTGAGATTCCTGAAGCAGAGCCTGACCTTAAAGCTCTCATTGCCGATCACGGCGGACGTGAAGAATGGATAGGACCTGATGTTATCGATACCTGTAAAACGGCAGATGTGGTTTTCTTGGGCCTTCACGGTGCCCATGGTGAGAACGGTCAGATTCAGGCAGTTCTCGATGCATACGGAATCAAGTATACCGGTTGCGGTTATCTTGGTTGTGCTATTGCGATGGATAAGGATATATCCAAGCTTCTTGTGGCAGGCAAGGGCCTGAATACCGCTAAGTGGTTTACTGCAGAAGGTAAGGATATTACTTATGACAGAATTAAAAAAGAGATAGGTATTCCTTGTGTCGTTAAGCCTATCGGCTGTGGTTCTTCCTGCGGTGTTTCAATTGTTAAGAACGAGGACGAACTTCAGAAAGCAATAGAATTTGCGAATTCATATGAGCAGCTTATTCTTGTCGAAAGCTTTATAAAGGGAAGAGAGATTACCATCGGTGTTGTTAACGGCAAGGCACTTCCTATTACTGAGATTAAGCCGCATGAAGGCTTCTACGATTATAAAAATAAGTATCAGGCAGGTCTTACCACACATGTTTGTCCGGCTGAGATGTCGCCGGAACTTACCAAGAGATGTCAGGACCTTGCAGTTGAGGTTTTCGAGACATTAAGAATGAGTTCTTACGGAAGAATAGATTTTATTTATCAGGAGGAAACAGATTCTATCTGGTTTATAGAGGCAAACAATCTTCCGGGTATGACAAGCACATCGCTTGTTCCGGAAGCAGCAAAGGTAATCGGAATCGAGTACGATGTTTTGTGTGAGCGAATTGCACTTGAAGCATATAACAACCAGGTAATGGAAATCTGATATGGGACAAAAAATAGGCATTATAGGCGGCGGCGCTTCAGGACTTATGGCAGCCTGCCAGCTTTGTAAAATTTCTGAAGATAAAAATATAAGCATAGAGCTGACAATTCTTGAGAAGACATCTGCCCTTGGAAACAAGCTTCTTCTTACCGGTCACGGACGTTGTAATATTACAAACAGACAGACGGCAAGAGGCAGCTACAAGGCTTCGCAGAAGCTGTTTTATGATGCTTCGAATTTTATGTCATTGCTTCTGAATAATTACGACAGTGAAGATACGATTTCTTTTGTAGAGAATACACTCGGAGTGAAGCTCAAGGAAGAAGAGAACGGTCGTATGTTTCCGGTAAGTGACAAATCTTCCGATATAAGAGATGCAATGCTTACTTACATAGATAGAAGTAAATGTGAAGTAAGAATCATTACGGGCTTCAGAGCTGCTGATATTATTCAAAAAGAAGGCAGCATAAGTGTTGTATCCGAAGAAGGTATGTCTATGGAATTTGATGATGTGATTCTTGCAACAGGCGGAGCAAGCTTTACTCAAACCGGTTCGGAGGGTGATGGATATTCGCTTCTCGAATCACTTGGGCATCACATCGAGACACCGCATGCCGGTCTCGCTTCCATAGAAGTAATTGATGAGGACAAGGAATTTACATCTTCCATTGCAGGGGTATCCGTTAATGCACGAGCTTCCCTGTATGTCGACCGTAAAATCGGCAGCGTGGATGGAGATGTTTTATTTACACATAAGGGTATATCCGGCCCTGCTGTAATGGAGCTGAGCCGCGATATTCCGAGAGACATTGGTTATAACGAGGGCTGGGTAGAACTCGACTTCGCACCACAGTATGATGATGCTGAGTTTGATCGTGATTTATTGGCCGAGATTAACTCCAAGCCTCAGACTAAAATACATAATATCAGTACAAAATATGTTCCGGTATCCGTGTCACGTGCACTTACAATGCGTGCTGACATTACTGATCTTACATCACGAGATATGCGTAAAGAAGATCGTCGTGCATTGGTAAAGGAAATCAAGCATTTAAGACTGGGTATAGAGAAAGCACCTGAAATGGAGACGGCATATGTTACCGTAGGCGGTGTAGATCTTAAGGATGTTGAACGTAAAACAATGCGTTCCAAGAAATGTCCGAATCTCTATATTATCGGTGAAGTTCTTAATATAGACGGCAAATCCGGCGGCTTTAATCTTCAGGCTTGCATGAGCGAGGCGCATGCGGCTGCAAGCAGTTTGTTGGGTTAATATAACGCTGTTGGTGTGCAGTAAACTATTGAAATAAAGTGCTCCTTTGAATAGAATTATAAATATTAGTTTATTCAAAGGAGCACGATTATGAAGCGTAACGATTACATTTCCTGGGATGAGTATTTTATGGGTGTTGCAAGCCTCTCGGCACAGAGAAGCAAAGATCCTAACACACAGGTTGGTGCCTGCATTGTGAGTGATGATAATCGTATTATGACTGTAGGTTATAACGGAATGCCGATGGGTTGCTCCGATGATGATTTTCCTTGGGAAAGAGAAGGCGGTATGCTTGATACGAAGTATGCTTATGTGTGCCATGCCGAGATGAATGCAATATTAAATTGCGGAACTGCGGATTTACGAGGCACAAGAGTTTATGTTACGCTTTTCCCTTGCTGTGAATGTACTAAAGCCTTGATTCAAAAAGGAGTCAAGGAAGTAATATTTAAGGATGACAAGTATCATGATACTGATGGATGCAAAGCTGCGCGTCGCATGTTGGATTCTGCTGGCGTAGTTTATAAGCAATATGAGGCTTCTGGAAGACTTATCGATATTGAAGTGTGATTAATATTAGCGCGCTGATGGGTTGTCGTAGCACGGAGGTTAATGAACTGGTTACCAAAACCATCTGTTTCCAGTGGGATTACGCAAGATTCAGCAGTTTGTTCTGTGGATTTTGACGTTTTTGGCTTTTTGAGTGTATGTAAATGATGAATTGAAGGTGCTTTACATACACTTTTGCTGTTTTTGGCTTTCCGAGTGTATGTAAATGACGAATTGAAGGTGCTTTACATACACTTTTGCTGTTTTTGGCTTT
>JAKSRF010000112.1 GCA_024403755.1 Clostridia bacterium | reverse complement strand
CTCACGGATAATCCGACAAGAATCACTGAAAACCTCGTTTTCAATCACTTTGCAGACTGAAATAGCTTTCGCAGTGAATCATAATATTATTTGATTACGATTTCTCCAAAATGGGTAGTTTTCTTCTCCATTGGAGAAGTTTTAGGTCCATTTTGGAGAAGTTTTATCGTAACTTCTCCAAATCAGGCATTTTTCTTCTCCATTGGAGAAATTTTGGGGCTATTTTGGAGAAGTTGCCGTAGTTTGCTCCCGTAGCTTGCTCAGTCAGCATACTCAAAAATCAAGTTATCTGTAAAAACGACACTTAAACACTGAAAGGCTGCCTCTCTGTGAATCAATCACTTTCGAGCCCCCCCTTTGGAGTAACGTCAAGAGTGACTCATAATTCTGCATCTTAATCACGTTTTGAATTCGCAAGCATCGTAAGTCTTTCCGTCGCAATTTTATCCACGAAGGTTCTGTCGTGTTCCACAAAAAGCATTGTAATATCGGATTCACTGAGCATATCTTCTATAGCCTGTCGAACGTATATATCCACATAATTGAGCGGCTCATCCCAAACAAAAAGATTAGCTTCTTGGCAAAGACTCGCCGCAAGAAGTACGCATTTCTTCTGTCCCTGAGACAAATCTTCGGTACTCATGTACAGATTCTCCTCAGTAAATCCCATTTTACTCAGTATCGACTTAAAACGAGACTCGTCAATTTTGTACTCAAAAGCAATCTCTTTAAGTGTACCTGTCAAATCCGAAGCATCCTGTCGAACATAGGAGATCTTAAGTCCGGAAGCCAAGATCAGAGTGCCTTCATAGGAAATCTCATCTCCCTTAAGCAGCTTCAGGAATGTGGACTTACCGCAACCGTTGCTGCCGTTCAAAGCATATCGTTCTCCTTGCTTGATCTCGGCTTCAAACGGTTCATTAACCTGCATATCTCCCCCGTCCGAAGAAGGGAAATTCATTACCAGATTCTTGGCACCGACCAGTAAATCACTGAAGTGCTTCTCACCTGTAATCTGCAAATACTGTCGACGTTCCTGATTCTTGAGAAGCTGCGATTTCTCCTCAATCTTATTATCATAACGACGTTCCATATTCTTGGCATGGCGCATCATTTTAGCTGACTTGGCGCCTTCATAAGAACGACGACCGATAGACTTCTCTGTTACTTTGGGATCAAATCCGATTTTACGTTTCTCGGAAATATTAGACCAACGTTCAGCAGCCTCTTTAGACTTCTGAAGCTGTCCTATTTCTTTCTTAAGTCGTTCGTTCTGAGTTCTCTCAAACTGCTCCTTGCGTTCTTTCTCCTCCCACCAGGTAGAGAAGCTTACATTCGTAATCTCAATATCACTTCGATTTATCGCCATTGTATGGTCAGTACAGTTATCGAGGAAGCTTCGGTCGTGACTTACCAGAATAAAGCCTTCTTTGGAACTCAGATATTGTGCTGCAATCTCACGGCCTTCCATATCCAGATGATTAGTCGGCTCATCAATAAGCGGGAATCGAGCCTCATCCAGAAACAGCATAATAAGCTGAAGCTTGGTGCGTTCACCACCGGATAACACACAATACGGACGGTATAAAATATCCTCGTCCAGCTTCATATAGTTCATCTCTCGTTTAATCTGCCAAAGTTCGGCATAAGGGGCAACTTCCTTAATAATGTCGATACCCATATCGTATTCATTCTCTATCTCGAAAGGAAAATATATAAAATCCGGCAGTCCCGTAATACGTCCGTGGCACTCAAGCTTTCCCTGCAAAATATTCAGGAGCGTAGTTTTACCGCGTCCGTTACGGCCTATTAATCCCAGTCTCCAACCTGTATCAAGTCTGAAGCTCACATTATCGAAGAGATTATATTCGCTCCCCCCGTATCCGAAAGTCAAATTACTAACATTTATCATTGTCATATAAGAATACCTCCACTGTCAGTGTTCAGCGGCGGAGAAAACTTTAAATCACAAAACGAGACTTAAGTCCTTGTTAATCCGAAACAAAAAAGCTGCGACAACAATCGCAGCTCATAAAATCATATCAAAATCAAGACATAGAAAATCAACAAAAATATTCCGCCGCTATAAAATAAATTATCAGCCACGAATCATTCTCATTGGTCTACCTCCTTAATTACTTATTACCAAGGCATTATCGCATGATATCTTAGTTCTGTCAACCACCATGCCTCGGCCCGATAAATCAAAACTCAATCGTCTTCGGAGCAGAAGTAAAAGATGAGAATACAGCCTTAGCATTCTTAAAATACAAAACCTGTGTATTTCCATCGTCCTCATTGTACATACCACGAAGATTTGGATAAGCATCCAACATATGCTTTCTAGCATCACGATTGTCATCATCTATAAGCTCACCAAAAAGTCTAAGCCATGTACCATCCTTAAAACAACAAAGCTCAGCCTTTGGATTAGTTGCCAACTGCTTAGAACAATCCTTAACTTTACCAGTCTGTATATAAAGTTTTCCATCAAATATATCAATCGTTCCAAACGGTCTTACTCTTGGCTGATCACCGTCAACAGTTGCTAAATAATAAGTCCCACATGATTTAATAAATTCATATACCTCGTTCATTAAATATTCCTCCTAATAATATTAAATTACTTTTTGATTATACAGTTTGTTATAGACTATTGTAAACAATACGACATGTTGCCTTGTTAAGTGCCTTCCGAACCAGGTTCACAGTCACGGCTATAGACAAATTCACAGGATGTTGCCTGTAAACATCCTTCCATAGTGTATGTAAAGAGCCTCCAATTCATCATTTACATACACTCGGAAAGCCAAAAACGACAAAAGTGTATGTAACGGGGTCATAAAACGGCATTTACATACACTCAAAAAGCCCAAAACAGCAAAAGTGTATGTAAAGAGCCTTCAATTCAGCATTTACATACACTCAAAAAGCCAAAAACAGCAAAAGTGTATGTGAAGAGCCTTCAATTCAGCATTTACATACACTCAGAATGCCAAAAAACATCAAATAGCCTATAGCCAATTCACCACATACTGCCTGCCCACCCCATCTCAACTTTCCGTACAAAAAAACTGTCTCGAACCATACATTCGAGACAGCCCATCATTATTAAATACAATTCAACAAATTAAGCATTTGTGTAGTTATCAAAGTAACCCTGTACAAGAACTACAGGTGTACCCTTATCACCTGAACCAGATGTAAGATCACAAAGTGAACCAATAAGGTCAGTAAGCTGACGAGGTGTTGTACCCTCACTTGCCATCTTACCCTTGAGGTCTGCATCCTTAGCCTTGATGCTCTCTGAGATAGCCTTCTTAAGCTCCTCACCAGAAAGATTTGCATAGTCATTATCAGCAAGATACTTAAGCTTAAGCTCATTCGGTGTACCGATAAGACCGTCTGTGAAAGCAGGTGATACAACCGGATCTGCAAGCTCCCAAATCTTACCCTGTGGATCCTTAAAAGCACCGTCACCGTAAACCATTACTTCAACGTGCTTACCTGTCTCCTTCAAAATATTTTCCTGAATCTTAAGAACAAGATCCTTACACTCACGTGGGAAAAGCTTAACCTGATCCTCTGTTGCCTTATTTGAACCGAGAAGACCGTATCTCTCGTTGCAACCGCTGCCGTTAACAGGAGCATTCATAATCTCATCAAGACCGAAAACCTTCTCAGCGCCGTTAGCAAGAAGAATCTTCTTTGTTCTTGCTCTTGTGTGAATGTCACAGTTAATTACGTTCTTAGTGTAGTTAAGGATAGCCTTAGCCTGATTAGCGAAAACAATCTCAACCTCACAGCCTGTCTCCTTGATTAAGTCACCATAATACTCAACATAGTCAACACCGGTAAACTCATGCTTAATATATCCGAAAAGCTCACGATACTTCTCAAGAGAGAGAACATCGCTGTAAGGATTAACGCCTGCAGCATCAATCAAATCGAGCGGAACAAGCTGATTACCAACCTCATCTGAAGGATATGAGAGCATAAGAACTATCTTCTTACAACCCATTGCAATACCCTTAAGACAGATAGCAAATCTGTTACGTGAAAGAATAGGGAAAATAACACCTACTGTCTCACCGCCAAGCTTATTCTTAACATCTGTTGCAATATCATTTACTGAGCAGTAATTGCCCTGTGCTCTTGCAACGATTGACTCAGTCATTGAGATAACATCTCTGTCACGAAGCTCAAAGCCCTCGCTCTTTGCTGCCTCAATAACGCTCTCTGTAACAATCTTTGAGAGATCATCGCCCTGACGAATGATTGGGCAACGAATACCTCTTGATACTGTACCTACTCTACGCTCTGCCATAGAAGTAACCTCCAAATAATATATAAATTCAATTTTTCTCTGTTTATCAGGGCACATTCTGCCCACCTTGCTTATTATAATACGCTTGAAAGCATAAGCAAAACAGAATATACTTATATTTATCATTAGTATTACTTATATTTCTTCTCGAAAAGGGGATTCAAAATGCAGGCCAAGCTGGAACAATACAAAATATTCAAGGCCGTTGCCGACACCGGTAACATTACCGCGGCCGCTCGCGACATGTATATCAGTCAGTCTGCCGTAAGTCAGACTGTCAACTCATTAGAAAACAGTCTGGGAGTAAGGCTTTTCGCAAGGTCAAAAAAGGGAGTAACGCTGACACGTGACGGTTCAACTCTTTACGAATACGTATCTGCGGCATTGGCCCTCCTTGAATCCGGAGAAGCTAAGCTGAACGAGAGTAAGGAGCTCATAAGCGGCGAGCTGGTAATCGGTGCCAGTAATACGTTAACTGAATTCTATCTTCTCCCTTTTCTGAGACAGTACCATAAACAATACCCCGGGGTTCGCGTGCGAATTATAAACGGTACTTCAAGACGAGTTATGAACGCACTTGATGCAGGTCTCGCAGATCTGGCTTTTGCAACTACAAACGAGAAGCCTGATGACTACGACAGCTATCTGTGTTTTAAAACGCACACGGCTTTTGTAGCGGCACCTGACTATCCGATAGATTTTGGTAAAACATATTCACTGGAAGAGATTTCCGCAATGCCGCTTATTCTTCTCGAGCAGGAAGCGGGCTCAAGAAGATTTCTGGAAAATATTTTTCTCAAGAAAGGTCTGAGACTTAATCCGGAAATTGAGCTTGCAAGCTATGAGCTTCTTATATCTCTGGCTGCAATCGGTCTCGGCGTTGCAGGTGTAACAGAGGAATTCTCCGAGACAGCATTTAAAAACGACAAGGTCAAACGTCTGAAGCTTGATATCGAACTGCCGACTCGAGCAGTAAGTATGTTGACTGCTAAGCAGACTCCTCCTTCAACAGCAGCAGCAAAATTTATGGATTTAGTCAAATATCACAATTTTTTGTAAGTAGTTTTCATATTTTTCACAATTACATAATAAAAATCAAATTGTTTTTATCATCCCAAGGATATATAATCGAAGAACATCACCGCTCGCGGCGATGCTCTTATTTTGGTTTATGGTTGTTTAAAAAGGATATTTGTATGGGTGAGATAATAGATTTAAAGGCTCAGCTTTTTTGGAATGCGCTGACCGATGAAGTTCAAGAGATGCTTCTTCACAACGTTTACTGTCCGAACTGTGTTTTCGCAGTTCTTGCTAATGATGCTACAGTCAATATTGTTACGAAACAACGTTCTGAATTGATGAACATTTCCGGCACATGTGAGAAATGCGGTTCCAAGGTATCGAGATTATTCAATCATCGTTCGTACCCTACAAGAGATTCTCAGCTCACATTTGACGGTTTGGTTCGCACATTACGTGCACAGGAGATTGCAGAAGCAAGAAGCTGTTAATCTGCGTCTTTTATATTTCATGTAAACATA
>JAKSRF010000111.1 GCA_024403755.1 Clostridia bacterium | reverse complement strand
GGGGGCTGTCTCACCCACCGAGACGCCCCCGCTAAATTCAAAATGATATTCAATTAAGATTACTTTCTGACAAGAAGTGACTTACCTGTCATCTCAGCAGGCTGCTCCAAGCCCATAATCTCAAGAAGTGTAGGAGCGATATCGCAAAGTCTTCCGCCCTCTGCAAGAGTATAAGCATCATCATAGTTATAAAGGATGAACGGAACAGGATTTGTTGTATGAGCTGTGTGCGGATTGCCTGTCTCATAGTTAATCATCTGTTCAGCATTACCGTGATCGGCGCAAATGAAGAGAACACCGTCTACCTTCTTTACAGCCTCGACTGCAGCACCTACGCATGCATCTACACGCTCAACAGCCTTTGTAGCTGCCTCAATAACACCTGTATGGCCAACCATATCAGGGTTAGCAAAGTTAATGATGATGACATCATAATCACCGGATGTAATTGCTGCATCAAGCTTTTCGGATACTTCAGGAGCACTCATTTCAGGCTGAAGATCGTATGTAGCAACCTTTGGTGAATTAACAAGAGTTCTGTCCTCGCCCTTATTTGGCTCTTCGATTCCGCCGTTAAAGAAGAAAGTTACGTGCGCATACTTCTCTGTCTCTGCAAGTCTGAGCTGACGAAGTCCCTTAGCTGCCAAATACTCACCGAGAGTATTTGTAATCTCAACCTTCTTAAATGCAATGTACTTGTTACCGATTGTCTCGTCATAGTCCTTGAAACAAACGTATGTCAAAGGCATGAAGCCGTTTGCTCTCTTAAGGGAAGCAATTGACTTGTTGTCAGAAGCGTCACCGCCCTGAGCCTTGATATCCTCATCACTGAAGCAAAAAGCCTTTGTTATCTCACGAGCTCTGTCAGGACGGAAATTAAAGAAAATAACTGAATCGTTAGGCTTAACTGAAGCAACCGGTGTACCGTCCTCATTGGTGATAACTGTCGGGAGAACGAACTCATCTGTTACACCTGCATCATATGAAGCCTGCATAGCCTCGATACAATCTGTAGCCTTAACGCCTTCGCCGAGAACAAGAGCATCATATGCCTTCTGAATACGATCCCAGTTGTTATCTCTGTCCATTGCATAATAACGACCTGACATTGTTGCAACCTTACCGCAACCAATCTCATTCATCTTATCTACGAGAGCCTGGAGGTAACTCTTTCCTGAAGCAGGAGGTGTGTCACGTCCGTCAAAGAAAGGATGAACGTAAACTCTGTCCAAACCGTTTTTCTTACACATCTCAATGATTGCATAAAGATGTGTGATATGGCTGTGTACGCCGCCGTCGGAGAGAAGACCCCAGATGTGCAAATCTGAATTGTTTTCCTTACAATTGTTGATTGCTCTCAAGAGTTCCTCGTTCTCAAAGAAAACACCGTCCTCAATATACTTTGTAATAAGTGTAAGATCCTGATAAATGATTCTTCCCGAACCAATATTCATATGACCTACCTCAGAGTTACCCATCTGTCCGTCAGGAAGACCTACAGAGAGACCTGAAGCATAGCCGAGCTGATACGGAGAAGTAGCCATAAGCTTGTCCATGTTAGGAGTTTTGGCTGCATAAATTGCATTTCCTTCCTTTGTATCATCTGTAATACCGTAACCATCGAGTACCATTAAAACTACCGGTTTTCTGCTCATTTTTTTATCTCCTTAAAATTATTCTTAATTAACCTCAGAAATTATATCACCTAAAGTCACATAAATCTATTCTGTTCGGAATTGTATGTATAACCGATTCCTTCAAGTTTTTTAATCAGAGTATCCTTATCTGCATCAAAGGCGCGCACAAGTTCGTCAAGACTTGCATAATTGTCGCGCAGCTGAGTATTAACAAAGCTCAACAGCATAACGGGATCATTCGGGATTGTCATGTTAAAACCTCTTTCTCCCCTTTTCGAAAAGGGGTACCATATTTTGAAGCTAATTTACGAACCACATAAAAATATGCCGGTACAAGGAACAAATCGGCAAGAAGCCAAGCAAACGGTGACGCCACGCAAGCTCCCACGAATCCGAAATGCGGTATAAAAACCAGGCCGGCCACAGCTCGGGCAATCATCTCGAACACACCCGCCAATATGGCAAAGAATGAGAAGCCGACTCCCTGTATGGTAAATCTCAGATTGTTAACAAACACCAGAAGCGTGAGGCTGCCGGTAGTGATTAGCACGTGCTTGGCGGCCATCTCAAGCATCTCGGGATTCGGTTCATCCAAGAAAAGTGAGATAAGCGGGCGGCGCACAAAAACAACAGTCAAAAATGCAAAAACGCAATACGTTATACCGATAACGGCCGATGCGCGTGTGCCCTTACGAATTCTGTCTATTCTGCCTGCGCCGAGATTTTGTCCGGCATAAGTTGCCATTGAGGCACCCAGTGCATCAAGAATACAAAGGAAAAGCATATTTACTTTACCTGCTGACGTAACTGCGGCTACAACCACAGAGCCCAAACCGTTAACGTTGGTTTGAAGAATAACGGAACCGATAGCAGTTATCGAATACTGAAGTCCCATCGGGATTCCCATATAGCAGAGCTTGTACATGTATTTTCCGCTCGGCTTCCATTCATCACCCTTAACATGAAGAATATCGAATTTGCGAATAATAACTATAAAGCAAAGAATTCCCGATATCAACTGAGAAAGAACCGTTGCAAGTGCGGCACCGAATACACCGAGATTTAAGCCTGCAATAAAGAATATATCAAGGCCGACATTAATAATTGTGGATATCAAAAGAAAAATCAAAGGTGTCTTGAAATCTCCCACTGAACGGATAATTCCTGCCTCTATGTTATATATGAACGTAACCGGAATTCCCAAAAATATAGTAAGAATATAAGTATAAGAATACTCTATGATATTGGCCGGAGTGTCCATGAACACAAGTATTTGTCTGCAGTTAATCGCTACGACCGCAGTCACTATTACCGAGAAAATCACGGTAAGATATATGGCGTTGGCTACACATTTTCGGAGCTTATCATATTCCTTGGCTCCGTACTTTTGTGCTACAGGAATGGCAAAACCGGAGCACACGCCCATACAAAATCCCAGAATGAGAAAATTAATGCTTCCGGTGGCACCTACACCGGCAAGGGCATCTATTCCAAGAAAATGTCCGACTATCATTGTATCTACAAAGTTATAAAGCTGTTGTAAAAGATTTCCCAATATCATCGGAATTGCAAAAGCAATTATCAACTTAAACGGCGAACCATTTGTCAGGTCCAAATCTGTTCTTTTTGATGCCATATAAATATCCTTTTCGTGCTTCCTGCGTCATTAAGTTACTCTGATAAATCCAGGGTAATTATATCATTTTGAACTTCAATGATGACTTCTCACATTAAGACGAAAAGTAATAATAAAAACTCCACCTATGCTGATTTGTTTATGCGTTTTGCTGGTAACCACTGAATACCGAGGGTTCATTCCTGCCCCTTTTCGAAAAGGGGCAAAACCTTCCTTTGATCTCAATACATAACAATAACGAAAAGGTTCATGAGAATGTACAACAAAGCCGAGGACATAAGCCAAATTTTGGCGGTTTTCTTGGAAGTAAACAAATTTATTATGATGGCTATGCAGCTTCCGCCGAGTGCAAGTGACGCCCAGAGTGCGATGAATCTGGCTGAAGTATAGCCGAATCTGCTGATATAAAGGCAAATTTTTGCTACCGAGATTACTGAGAACATAGTACTTATCGCCATAAAAGCTGCACCTGTAAGCTTCATTGCCACAGATTCATAGATATCTTTACGACAAAATACAGATATGGCGGCCATAATTCCCAAATTTATTACTATGACACGGCACAGCGTAAAGAAACCGCCTCTTGCATAATCTGCCGCAGTCAGGGTACCCGGAACGATTCCGAAGAATACGCCGAAAAGATTGGTTGCCTGAAAAGCGATAAATACTATATAAGTAAATATGAAAACAAAAACTATGCTGATAATAAAACCAAACGGAACAATATGCTTCTGCCTGATATTCTCATTGAGGAATTCCTCATTCTGACGCTCAACATCCGGGGAAGAATTCAGTTTTCCTTCTATAACACTGTGTATATACAAACCGATAGGAATCGAAAAGATAATTTTATATATAGATATATCCAGATTATCTAATGCACTGAACAAGCTTCTGAAAACTTTATCAACCCAATCAGAGAAATTACTGTCTATATACGCAAGGTTTGTCAACACACACAGAAAAACAGGAATTGCAATAACAACCATGAGTATACCCGCAACAACTCCGTATATGCTTACGGATGACTCCTCACTGTTATCCTCACCCTTACGTGTTTTCAAATAATCGAACAGGTACAATATTGCTTTAACTCTGCTTCCCAACTCTAATAAAGGTTTATTTACCACGCCCTTAAACGCGTCTATAACAAGATATAAGCTTGTCTCCTCACGAAGCAAATGACCGGTGGCACACATGGACATATAGATAACGATACAGATTTCAAAGAAAAAACTCAACGGCCGGCTGAATGAATAATAACCACACAGAGAAATCGCAAGGAGTGCACCTTCCCAAAATCTTGTTTCTATGAGTCCCGAACTGCTCAATATGTATTTATTCTCCAACCTCTGTCTTATCATTATGCCTTCATTCCAAGCTATAACAAGCAGAGCGAGAGCAATATTTACTGCACAAGCATACAGATTCTCCATGCTCATCGCATCTATAAACATGTAACCTGCAATATAGCTTGCGAGCACTCCGAGACAACGCATTACTGCAACTCGGCGGTTCGGCTTATCTGTATTTTCTGTACACGGAACCATACCCGTGCCATTTATGACACCAGCATCATTTAACATAAATTTTTACCTTCTCTTTCTTATGAACACATTCGCTGTATGCGAATTCCGATTAAAAAATACTAATCGTCACTATACTCCAAAATATCTCCCGGCTGACACTCAAGCACCTTGCAAATATCATTTAGTGTTGAGAATCTCACCGCCTTAGCCTTCTGATTCTTCAATATTGATAAATTGGCAGGCGTTATACCTATTTTCTCCGCTAAATCGCCTGAGGAGATTTTACGCTTTGCCATCATTACATCCAAATTAACTACGATTGACATATTAACCACCTCACACTGTATAATCCAATTCATCTTTCATCTCAATAGCCTTCTCGATTACGAGCTGAACGCAGAAAACGATCAACGCTACGAAAAGCATTATGAAACCTATAAGGAATATACTTGAATTTACAAGTATAGCGCCCAACGCCGCTACCAATGTAATCGCAAGGAGTCCTATACCTACGGCCTTCAGATACTTTACGTTATCCTTTACAAAAACCTTACCCTTGCCGAGATTATTAAGCAACATAAACAGGAATATCAGAAGTGCATATGCTGCTATGCTTGCAAAATATATAACTGCCATCAGCATATATACTTTTGTGCTGCTGTTCTCACCTATTACATAGTAAACACAATACTCTGCAATAACTTTGCTGAAAACATCGGCCGCCAGCGTAACCAGGCCCAATAATACCGTTAAAATCTTTGTAAACTCAATTATATCGATTGTCTTTTTGTTTTGTTTTGTCTGTGTCATTTCTTTCCACCTCCTGATAGCAGTATAATAACACCGCTTTTATTGAATTGCAAGAGTTTTTTATTGTTTTTCGATATATTTTTATTAAAAAACGATTGAGAAGGCGGTGTGAGCGGTGTGAGTGGGGTGGATGAGGTGGATGGGTGTGGTGGTGTGAGTGGAGTGGATGAGGTGGATAGGTGTGGCGGTGTGAGTGGAGTGGATGAGGTGGATAGGTGTGGCGGTGTGAAGGTGTGAGTGGGGTGGATGAGGTGGATAGGTGTGGCGGTGTGAAGGGGCCGAACAACATGCAGTGAATATACAGAATAGCCGCAGCTCG
>JAKSRF010000110.1 GCA_024403755.1 Clostridia bacterium | reverse complement strand
ATGATACTTAATGCAAATTATATTAGTATTATAACCAAACAATCGTATGTTAGTAATATGTTTTAATCGGATTGCTCATTTTCGAAAAGGTAGGAGTAGCAATTTATAACCTTTCTTTTCTATCGTACCGCTTGCTATTTCTTTGTTACTTAATTTAGCTGTAATCAGAAGCAAGAAGAGAGATGCAGAAGTTGAGGTTCAGGCATAATTTTCCTCTTCGAAAATGTGCTGTACGACTTTCCCGACGGAACCGTTAATGACCATTAATTGGGCAAAAGAAATATGATTAATCTGATTTAAAGAATTGATTTGTAGAAAAATGAATTATTTGTATATATTGATTAAAGAAGAAAGAATGTTACTTTTTATGCCTATAATATCACTATTGTATTTTCCATAATCATATTATATTATAGAACAAACGTTCTGAATATGTTATAATATTTATGAGTACAGTTCGTTTAATGGGCGGTTGCCAACCTTTTTTATTTTAAAATCTGCTGATGCAGAAATATAAATAGAAAGGAGGGCTGCTTATGACAGATTTTGAAATAATAACTTTGGTTATTGCAGTAATCGGATTACCGATAGCTGCTGTAAAATTCTTCATAACAATTATTACCTTCCTTGATAAGAGATATTCAAGGAGAAGGTAATAAAAACCTCACCCATATGGATTGGAGTCCTGAGTGAGGTTATTACAACTAATCTAGGCAACCGTCCAAGCGGACTGTGCTTTTCTTGTAAATATAGTATCACATTTTGTACAAACATTCTATAGGGGGGATATATGAGTGACAGACCTGAATTAAATAAATCTTTGGACGGAGATACCTTTCGCAGTTATTATTATCTTAAAGAAGAACTGCTGGATTTTTGCAGACAGAATAATCTGCCGGTATCCGGCGGCAAGATAGAGATTACAAACAGAATTGCTGCCTTCTTGGATACCGGAAAGGTGGAGCGTTCCGCTGTGGTAAGGAAAACTGTAGGTGTTGTAGGCGAGATTACGGAAGCAACAGTAATTGAGAGTAACATAGTCTGCTCAGAGAAGCACAGAGCTTTTTTTGTAGATAGAATTGGTAAAGGTTTTTCCTTTAATGTTAAATTTCAGAAATGGTTGAAGGCTAATTCCGGCAAGACATATAAAGATGCAATTGAGGCTTACTATCTGATTCTTGAAGAGAAGAAGAAGGGCAAAACACAAATTGATAAGCAGTTTGAGTACAATACTTATATTAGGGATTTTTTTGAAGATAATAAGGATAAGGGTTTGGAGCAAGCTATTATCTGTTGGAAATACAAAAAGAGCCTTAAAGGACATAATCGTTATGAGAAGTCCGATTTAAGTGCACTGAGTTGAGAACATAACCATCCGGTATTGTTAAATTACTGTGTTGATTATTTTTGTAATTAAAAAATACACTTTTTCTAAAAAAATATTGATTGTGTCACAAATGTGTCATATAATATGCGATGTTTGTGTAAAGAAATCCTTATAATACAAACAAAGTTAAAGGGGGACCGTTATGAATAAACATCTTAGATTTACTGGGGCATTCATGTCTTCAGTAGTGCTTTTGAGCACGATTATTTTTCCTGGAAGCCACTTGCCGTGTCAGACATCAATCTTGCCAAAATTTGACAAAACTGTGGCTGATATTGACTCGAGTGCTGAATATGTTTCCAATCGAGTTTTGCTTACTGCAGATAAGAATTTCATGTTCGACGAATTAGATGATATAGTCGTTGACTCTGAAGAGATTATTGCGGATGAGGAATTCAGCATTTATGAGATTACCGTTTCTGACAGTATAAGTGTCAAAGAAGCTATGAATTTGTTGGGAGAACAACAAGGAACTTTGTATGTTGAGCCTGACTACTATATCGACATTCAACCTATGTGTTGTGATATGTTAGGGGAGATTGTATCTAATGCCAATAGATATCAGTGGCAGCATGAAGCTGTTCATACCTATGATGCGTGGGAATTAATGCTAAATGTACCTACATACAGAACCAGAGTAGCCATTCTTGATACTATGGTTGATATTTACCATAGTGATGTTTCATCTAATATTAACAAAAGTCTTTCTTGCGATTACAGTTCAGGAACTAAAGTTCCGATTACAAGAGATAATTACGAAAAATATGTAGCTGACCATGGTACTCATGTTGCCGGTATTATCGGTGCTGATTCTATGAACGGAATCGGAATAGAAGGTGTTGCGAGCGGTAGATATTCCGGAAACGTTGAACTTGTTTGTATAAATTTATCGAAAGATAAATTGAGAATAACACAAACACATGCAAATGAAGTTGTTGATGATATGGATGAAGTTGAATCTTCTAATATTATTAAGGCTATCAACTATGCTGCAGATTGTGGTTGTAAGGTATGTAATATGAGTTTTGGTCTTCAAACCTCAAAAAGAGATTATGCTATTGAAAGTGCCGTCAATTCTGCCTACAGACGTGGAATGATTTGTGTCTGTTCTTCAGGAAATGATGCTTCAACTCAGTGTAATCAGTTGTCATATGCAGAAAACGTTATTTGTGTCGGTGCTTTGGATTACAGTAATAACAAGTTGGTTAGATCCTATTATTCATGTTACGGAGCAAATTTGGATATTTGTGCTCCGGGAACAAGTATATATTCCTCTGTATGTAATAACGGATATAGGTGTCTTTCGGGTACCTCAATGGCTACACCGATAGTTACAGGTGTTCTCTCATTGATGTTTGCTGTTAATCCAAGTCTGCCTTTAGATACTGCCAGGGACATTCTGTTGTCATCAGCCACTGATGTCGGTACTGAAGGATGGGATATAGAGACCGGTTATGGTTGTGTAAATGCTTATGAAGCAATTTGGCAAACAATTAAATTAATTCGACCTTCTGCTCTTCCTAATAAACAAAAAGATGTTAAAGGAAATATCACTGAAGAAGTAATAAGTTCTCCGGATCTTTGTCTTAACAGTTCGGAATTGTATGTTTTTGCAGAAGGATATCTGGATTATTCTTTAAATTTAGCAGATTTAAGGAGTGAAATAGAGAATTTATGTTTAGGTCAGATTTCCCTTTGTGATTACTATCAAAGCTTCATCAATTCAAAGCTTTTCTTGAACAATATATATCGTCCGTTAAGCGATGCTGAATACATAAAGGCGATTTATAAAATTTTCTTATATAAAGACATTTCAGACCGCGAAGTCGCAAATATGATAAGTAATCGGAGAAACTCTTGGTCGCGAGATCCGAATTATCGTTTACACATACTTAGAGACATTCTGAATTCAAATGATTTTTATGCAAATGTTCACAAGCTTTTCCCAAATGTAAAAAGCGGAGATGCCGGCAGCAGAAAGTATGATTGGAATCGTTGAGTAAAATACTTATCGTGTATATTTACGGAATAAACCTAAGGAAGTCGGATGCGTCCGACTTCTTTTTCTTTCCGAAAAGATAGCAGTAACAATGTTACAGTTACCCAAATAATCGCGGTTTGTTATGTGTGGTGGAGTAACACGGCGGCCATGTCTGCCACGTCCACCGCGTCTCCAAAACAGGTTGTTTTTGTCGCCGACAGTCCGGGCCGTCGACGGTCGAGCTGATTGGGCTGCCGGATAAAACATTTTCGAGAAGGAAAAATGTGCAGAAGTCGGTTTGGAACTTTGAATTATCTAAATCCGATAACCATGCTTACGATTTGGCCGTCCTCGACAGTAACAGGCTCGAGAATGGCAGGACCGCCCTCTGCCCATCCGTTATAGACATTGCCCAATATATAGGTGACAACATAGTTGTAGAAATGTGAATTTCTGAATGTAAAGGGTTCGTCAGGATTAAAGCCGACGGTAGGCTCTCCGGAATTCATAAGCCAAGCAAAGGTGTCCTCAATGACGCAGTCATCTGCAATGTCAATAAAACATAATGTTCCGTTGTGTGTAGGAGTGAAAAAGGAATCACTGATAAATCGATAATTACCGTCCTCATCAGGTGTGAACCAACCATGGAGAATCTCTCCGGATTCATCGATGATTTCATTTTCGTCTTCGTTATACTCAGATTCCAGAGTGTATGTCTCTCCGTATATGTCGGTAAATTCGGAAGCATCGCTTAAACCTTCATAAGTAGAAGAATCTATGATAACAGGGAAAGCTATTTCGGCAAGAAGCTGTGTTCCGTCGGTGTTTGTACAATAAATCCAGCCGTAGTAAGTTCCGTTCTCGATATCGTCGGAGGAACCGAATTTACCGGAAATATCATTAAGCATAATCGGCAACTGAAGAAAATCTTCTCTGCTCAGGTATTTGTGCGGATACCAATCATGACCTAAAGAGGTTTCCTTAACCTGACCTTTAATAACAGCATAAGAAACCATATCATCACCTGTTTTCACAACCAGTCCCCATCTGGAATCAACAGGATCATTGCTGCCATATCGCAAACACTCGAAAGCAAATTCTGCGTTGCTGTCAAAAGAGCCGTCTTGGACAAAATCCATAAATAATTCATACGCAGCGGCATCAGCTTCGTTACTCTCATTTGGGCAGGAAGCTTCCGCGTCGGAGGAGATTATATCAGAAGTCTTCTCAGATATTTCTGTTTCTTCCGTAGTTTCTGCAGAAGTCTCAGTTATGGAAGTCTCAGGTGCAGAAGTTTCTGTTGTCATGGCTGTCTCGGCTGCAGAAGTCTCAACTTCATCAGATTCGGAAATTTCTGTCTCAACAGCAGTCTCGACGGTTGTTTCAACTTCAGTGGAATTATTTTCATTCTCGGAATTTTTGCCGGAACAGGCAGAAACGCTGATAACAGAAGCACACACAGCAGTAGCCAAAAAAAGCGCGATATATTTTCTCTTAACCATAATTACTCTCCGATTCATTCACATATGGCTTTATTTTACCAAAAGAGAAGAAGATGTGTTATTTTGTCGGAGGAGTTTTTGTACACCTCTCTTTCTCGAAAATCTCACTAAAAGCATTCACAAACCTCTCGATATTGCGTAGATAAATTTGAAGGAAAATAAACATGAAAACAGCCAGTCGGGAGAACCGGCGTTACAGTAAGGCCATATGCAAGAATTGTCAAGATGAAGAGTGGTGAGTGCAACTAAAAGATCTGCTTGTCGTATGCGTCTTATTTTCGAAAAGAAAAAAGAGAAGGATTGACTGACATCTATATAAGAATGATATAATCAGGATATGAGTACAGATATTGAATTAAACGGCAATAATATAATTGAAGAGAACATAGCAAACTTCTTGCAAAACAGAACGGAAGAGCAGCTTGCCGCTGTTTTGAGTTCCATCAGAAAGCAGATGCGAGACGGTGCCTCCTTTGTTGTGGCAATTGAACCTTCGGATTCAGGTATGCAGTTTAAAGAGGTGGTTCTTAAGGACGGAAGAACGTGCGGTCTTGTTTTTACCGGCTTCGAAGAGCTTATGAAGGGAAGCAAGACGATATCGACATTTATGGTCAATATGAAGCAGCTTTTCGATGCTGTATTAGCTAATAAGGAGTCAGACGGACTTCTGATTAATGCTTACGGAAACAGCTTCTTGCTGGACAGACAGTTCATATCACTTATTATCGGTTAAGATAAGCGGCGAACAAATAAGCGGCGAAGTAAGCGGTTGGCTTGTTAATACAATCGTTGTAAATATAACTTAAGCAAAGATGGGATGTAGTGTTTATGTCCCGGCTTTTGTTTTAGTCAGGAAGCAGATGGGATTTGTGATGTGTTTGTTCGGTTCTACACATCACAATCGTCGATTTTTTGCTGTTTGTGATGTGTTTGTTCGGTTCTACACATCACAATCGTCGATTTTTTGCCATTTGTGATGTGTTTGTTCGTTTTTACACATCACAATCGTTGATTTTTGGCCATTTGTGATGTGTTTGTTCGTTTTTACACATCACAATCGTTGATTTTT
>JAKSRF010000011.1 GCA_024403755.1 Clostridia bacterium | reverse complement strand
CAGAATTACGAGAAGCCATTTTAGAAGACACTATTAAAAAGATAGATTTGGAAAGATAAACAATTCCAGTTTACACAAATAAGGGGCTGTCTCAAATGTGCTATTTCGGTCTTGTGGTACATCAACTTCAAACTCGCCATATTTACTTCTTACAGTCTTAGGCTTTGTTCCATTGCGGTAATTAGGCTCGTCATCACGAGCATACTACTCGTAGCCTAGATGCTCATTCATCTCAGATTCGAGCATAGATTGAATTGTTTCAGAAAGAAGATCCTTGAGTGCATCCTGAATGTCTTCAGCTGTCTGGATATCGTACTCATTGAGCAATCCTTGGATTACAGCCTTCTTTCCTTCTGTCATTGGTTTTGCCTTATAAACGTCGCGTCTCTTGTTTGCCACAAAAAAATGGTCCTCCTTGATATTTAAGAATTTGATCATAGAAGACCCAGTAATAAATGTCCTATATTAAATTCACAGAGATTATTTCAAAGCCTCGATAAAGGCAACCGTTTTGTTTTTTCACTTTTTTTCATTTAACTCTCTTTCATTTCTGCCTGATTACTATAGTAAAAGTCAATAAAGGAAATGATATTACTTAATCAATAATCTACTGTAAATTGCGAGGTGAAACTTAATGAGTTGGAATATAACCCTTTTCGATGCCAAAGAATATGATATAAATTCCTTCAACGGATTCAAAGATAAATATGATGTGGTTTATAAATACTACGACACGCGGCTGACCGAAGATACAGTCAGTCTTTGTAAGGGATCGGATGTAGTTTGTGTTTTTGTAAACGATCAAATTACCGACAGAATAATTGACGCACTTCAGGAATACGGTATAAAGCTTCTGGCTCTGCGTTGTTCAGGATACAACAATGTCGATATCGAATATGCTTTCGGCAAACTTCATATAGTTCGCGTACCCGCCTATTCGCCGCATGCTGTAGCAGAACACGCCATGGCCATGTTACTTACCTCGGTTCGAAGAATTCATAAAGCATACATTCGAACACGAGACTTTAACTTCAGTTTAAACGGGCTTACAGGCTTTAATCTGTATGGCAAAACCGTCGGAATAATCGGTACCGGCAGAATAGGAAAATGCTTTGCCGATATTTGTCTCGGTTTTGGAATGAAGGTGTTAGCCTTCGATAAAACTCCTGCAAACAACCCACGAATCACCTACACCACGCTTAACGAAATTTGGAAAAAATCAGACATTATTTCCCTTCACTGTCCGCTTAACGAAGAGACACTGCACCTGATAAATAAATCCACCCTCAAGAAAATGAAAAAGGGTATAGTAATAATCAACACCTCACGCGGTGCTCTGATTGATTCGAAGGCGTTGTTAAATTCAATCAAAACACGACATGTCGGAGCCGCTTGTCTCGATGTATATGAAGAAGAGGCAAATCTGTTCTTCAGAGATTTAAGCGGTCATATAATTGATGACGATATCCTCGCCAGACTGATATCAATGCCGAATGTCATTGTCTCCTCACATCAAGCTTTTCTGACTGAAGAAGCACTCTATAACATAGCTGAGACAACACTGAATAATATCAATGAATTCATGATTACGGGAACAAGTAAAAACGAGATTTGCTATAAATGCAGTCAATTTAACGAATGCAAAGGAAAATCTAAAGGCAAATGCTTCTAAAGCTTACGGTATCTTAAATCGTCCGGTATCACTTTTATATACAATAGTCTGCAATAAGCACAACTGCACCGGTCAATATCATTACAATACCGACAACTCTGTTAAGAGTAACAGCACTTGCTTTATTAGCAATTTTTGCTGCTATTCTCGCCCAAATAAATGTAAATATAATACACAAAATCAGGTAAAGAAAATTCGGTGTACCGCCAATCATAAAATGACTTATACTGCCGGTAAGAGCAGTAAATGACATAATAAATACGCTGGTTCCGACTGCCACATGCATCTGATAGCCAAGAAAAGAAGTTAAGACAAACAAAAGCATCATTCCGCCGCCTGCACCTACAAAGCCGCATATAAAACCGACAATAATGCCACCGATTACTGCTTTAATTATTCTTTCTCTGTTGCTTAACAAGGCCATTTGTTCCTTCGTAGTAGTAACAGGTTTTAATAAAAATCTTAGTCCTACTGCAATCATGGCAAATTGCGTTGTCCCGCTCATTGCGCTGTTCGGAAGTTTACTTGATACCATGCTGCCTACCACGGTCATAATCAAAACGGATAACAATAAAACAATGCCGTTCTTCACGTCAAGATTCTTATTTTTCTTATACGTCCAAGCACTGATAGCACTTGCCAACACATCACTTGCAAGTCCTATTCCGATTGCCTGATATGCAGGTACACCCAAAAACACAGTCAATAGAGGACCTACTATCGCTGCCGCACTCATTCCGGCAAATCCGGTACCTATTCCGGCTCCGGCGCCGGCAAGAAAACAAATCAGTATTACAAACCACAGTTTCATTCTGAATCTCTCTTCTCTATTTTTCCTTCCGAATCTTACTTCATTTTTACAAACAGTATTAATATTATACACAAAGAGGGACTGTCTCTGTGAATCAATCACTTTTGAGACAGTCCCTCCCAAATTACCTTAACATTTCATATAAAATATTACATATCATCCTTAAGTCTTGATTCAACTTCCTTAAGATTCATCGATATCTCGGTAGCACACTTTGCTATAGAATTGTTAACGCGCTCAAGCTGATCTTTTACATAGCGATCTGCATTACGGCAAGTCTCATCATAGAAAGCCTGTGCCTCTGCCTGAATTCTTCTCGCCTCTTCCTGAGCGCCCTTTGTAATTGAATGTTCATTTACTTTATTCTTATAGGCAATATCAGCTTTATCAGCCATATTTGCAGCATTCTTACGGGCTACATCAATGAGATGAGTACCTTCGGCTACAATCTTATTGGCCTCCTCGATTTCCTTCGGGAGACTGTCTCTGAGATATTTCAGTTCTCCGATAATTACCTCCTGATCGACGCGTACCATTGTTGTAAACGGAAGAGTACTTCCGTTCTCAATCATCTGTATAATCTCATCAATGTGTGCTATAGGATTGTATCTCTGACCATCCATTATTAAGTCCTTCCTTTCTTAAGTGACGTGGCTACAAAATCGTGTATCTCACTCGGCACCATTTTAGATATATCTCCGCCGTAATGACCGACTTCTCTTACAATCGAAGAACTGGTAAAAGACAAATCAGCCCTACACGGTAATAATACTACATCATAAGTACTTTCAAGCAATCTGTTAGCTGCAAACATTTCCGTTTCATAACGAAAATCAGATTCCGATCTAATTCCTCTTACAACTGACGAACAATTCAGTTCTCTAAAGAGATCCACAAGTAACCCGTCTTTTGCAATTACCTCAATATTATCATACTTCTCAAGAGATTTACGAGCCATCTCTACACGCTCTTCAACAGTAAAGAACGGATGCTTGACATCATTATGCATAATTGCAACAACAAGCTTATCACACATCTTGGATGCACGTTTTGCAATATCACGATGTCCTGACGTAAACGGATCAAAACTGCCCGGAAACAAAAATACTTTCAAAAGTCCTCTCCTAAATAACAAATACTATAAACTACAAAAGAATGTTATCACTGACAACCCATAACTACAAGAACGATTAAATTTCAGATTTATTACATCTTTGTTTAAATCTGTGTCATTGGCATGTTCAACAATCAAAATCCCGTCTTTTTTGAGTAAATTATACTCATTTATTGCTTTTGCAACCTCATTAACCTGTTCAGCCGCCACCTTATACGGCGGATCCATAAATATCATGTCAAATTGCTTTCCTTCATTGCCGAGCTTTGTCATAGCAGCAACGATTGAATCCTTCATTACCGTTATTTTGCAGTCGTCACCATGATTTTCTAAGGTGAATTCACCTTTTCTTCTCTGTTCTGTAAAGTGAAGTTTCTCCAGATTTTGCTTAATTACAGCTATACTGTCACCTGCTTTATCTACCAGTACCGCACTTGCTGCTCCGCGACTCACTGCCTCTATTCCTATTTGTCCCGAACCCGAAAACAAATCAAGAAAATCAATGTCATAAAGTTTGTTTTGTATCATGGAGAACAATGCTTCCTTAACCTTATCGGTTGTCGGTCGTGTTTTATCACCTTTAGGTGCATTCAGTATCGTTCCTCTGAATTGTCCGCTCACTACTCTTGGCATAATTCCTCCATAAACTATAATTAAAGTGTACTCATTTTATCACCAAATCGATATTTAAACATTATATCAATATTATGCGATAACCTTTCAGCCTCATCTGATTCATTCTCAACGATTCTGCTTACCGCCTCGCATACTCGTGAGGCCAATTCAGAATCCGTAAACAGATTGGCAGCTCTTAACTCAGGAATACCATGCTGCTTAGTTCCGAAGAAATCTCCCGGTCCTCTGAGTTCAAGATCCTTCTCGGCAAGTTCAAATCCGTCTTCGGTATCACACATAAAATTTAAGCGCTCTCGTGCCTGTCTTCCTACATCCATATTGGCAAGAACGCAATAGGACTGTTTTTTACCGCGACCCACTCTGCCTCTCAACTGATGAAGTGTTGACAAACCGTAACGATCTGCATCCATTATCATCATTATCGTTGCATTAGGATTATTGACTCCTACCTCAATAACAGTTGTAGAAATCAATATTTTAATGTCACCGTTAATATATCGTTCCATCAGGCTGAGCTTCTCGTTCTCTTTCATGGAACCGTATAAAACGGCGGTAGTATACTTATCTGTAATACCATAAAGACTCAGCTTCTCGTACATTTGTTTAACGCCCACCGGCACATATTGTTCATTGTTTTCATCCTGTATATCATCAGAATAAAGATAACCATCTTCATAATATCCGCCTAACGAATATGCATCTGAATCATTATATCCGTCAAATCTGACTTTCTCATTCTTGTCCTCACTGTCCACACGTGAGCACACAATATATATTTGTTCATTATTCTCGAGTTTCTCACGAATAAAAAACATAATTGATTTATCATCGCGCTGATCTACGGTTGAAGTAATTATTCTCATTCTTCCGGCAGGTTTCTGACGAATTATTGATGTGTCCATATCACCGTACACACACATCCCAAGTGTTCTAGGTATCGGAGTTGCAGTCATTACAAGGCTGTGAATACTGTTAGCTTCGCCGTTACCCGTAAGCAATTTCTCTCTTTGCTGAACTCCGAAGCGATGCTGTTCATCTGTTATTACCAGAGACAATTTATTAAAAACGATATCATCTGTAAGAACAGCATGTGTTCCAATCACCATCATCACTTCTCCGGATGCAATTCCAGCCTTAATTCTGCGTTTCTCAGATGCAGCAGTTTTACCTATGAGTAATTCTGCTCTTATACCTGTACCCTCAAGAAGCTTCAACGCTTCTGCATAATGCTGACTTGCAAGAACCGAAGTCGGCGCCAAAAGCACCGACTGGTGTCCCATAAGTGCAGTCATGCCCATTACAAGAAGGGCAACTGCCGTTTTGCCTGAGCCTACATCTCCCTGGACAAGCCTGTTCATCGGAGATGACTGCATTAAGTCTGACTGAATATCCTTAATAGCTTTCTTCTGATCATCGGTAAGTTCAAATCCAAGATTCTTGCGAATCAAATTCCACTTATCGTTCATCTCGGCATTACCACTCAACTTAGCAGCATCAATTATTACCGGAGCCTGCTTTAATTTCTGAACGGCATTAAGTCTTTTTATTCCTATTCCGAGAAGAATCAATTCATCATATTTCAGACGCAATAATCCTCTCGCAGCTTCCTCCATACTGCCCGGGAAATGAACCATTCTATATGCTTCTTCCTCATTCGGCAAATTTGACTCGGATGCAATCGAATCCGGGATTACATTTAAAAGTTGATTGCCAATCAGCGACAATGCAGTCTTTACCCATTTTGCTATTTGATTGGATGTTATACCGTTAGTAAGATGATATACAGGACGAATTAAGTTTCCTTTAATCGTACCTTCTTCGCTTATCTTCTCAATTGAAGGATTATTAAGTTGAAATTTGCCGTTAAAAAAGCGTATGGTTCCATGGCAGAAACATCTGTCACCCCGCTTATATTGATTAAGAATATAAGGGCTGTTAAAGAAAACTGCTTCTATACTTCCGCCACCGTCAGACAACCTGAAAATCACAGGCGATGTCCTCTTAAAGCCTGCTCTTCTCGGTTCAGTAGCAATTACAGCAATAAATGAGATATCAGTATTATCCGAATAGTTCCCCAATTGCACAATTTCAGACCAGTCGTTATAACGCCACGGAAGATATGTTATTAAATCATATATTGTAAACACGCCAAGACTGTTGAGCTTACGTTCAGCTTCCGGGCCTATACCATATAACAGATTAACCGGACTGTCTAATTTAACTGTGGGCATATCATACTATCCTTATTTTTTACAAACAATCGTTCTTTTAGTGTTAATATAACATAACCGACTAATGTTAGCAATATGCTGTAATCAGATTCTTTTGCTGCATACCAAAGACATCGGACATTCACTGCAGGATGGTTTCCCTGCTTTACAATAAGCTCGTCCGAGTGCTATCATTCTGTGCCCCAAATCGATTCTCTGATTCTCTTCGAAAATGTTGTTTAAATCTTTCTCAACCTTTAACGGATCTGTCTCATCGGTCAATCCGATACGATAAGCTACTCGTTTCAGATGTGTATCTACAACAATTCTCTGTATCCCGTATACTTCACCGACAATCAAATTGGCTATTTTACGGCCGATACCGCTTACTCGCATAAGTTCATCCGTATCACGCGGAATCTGTTCATTCCAAACTTCCATATAGTATGCGGTAAATTCTTTAATTGATTTAGCTTTCATTTTAGATAAGCCGCACGGTTTTATCAGATTTTCGAGAAATACAAAATCCATCTTGTAAATATCAACGGGATCGGGATATTCACGGAAAATCTTTTCTGTCTCGAAATTAACACGTTTATCTGTACACTGCGCCGAGAGAATTCCGCGAACAGCAAGACGATACGGAGTATCCTTAATTAGTGAACATTTGGCATCACCAAAGGATTTTTCCAGAACAGACCATACTTCAGCGGCAGAACTCATTTACTGCTTACCTCTTGCAATTTCTTCACGTGGAAGAGCAAAAGTAAATCTGAAGCTTGCTCCCCCTAAAGAATCGCTCTCATCAAGATAAATACTCTGACCGTGACCTACAAGAATCTGCTTACAAATATAAAGTCCCAATCCGAATCCTTCCTGTTTACGCGAAGAATCAAGCTTATAAAAGCTCTCGAAAACTCGTGCTCTCTTATCTTCAGGCACGCCCGGTCCGGAATCTTCAACAGAAATACGAAGCTTACCTGCTTTATTGTCTCTGTAAGCACTAATCTTAATCTTTCCGCCGTTAGGAGTGAATTTTATTGCGTTTGAAACGATATTGTACAACACACGCGATAAGAGGTGCGCATCACCGTATGCGTCAAATGAATCCGCATCGTCATACCCCTTAACTACCAAAATATATTTGCTGTTCAACTGAGGTTCCAAACCGTCCACTATGTCATTTACCATATCTCTGAAGCTGAACACTTCCATGGAACTTGCTTCAACATGAGACAAAGAAGATGCCTCTGTCATGGAATTAACGAGTGTTCTGATTCGTTCAACCTCGTGCTTAATCATATCGAAATACTTAACATACATCTCTTCCGGAATAATTCCGTCAATCATTGCCGTAACAAAACCGTTTATCGATGTCAAAGGCGTTCTTATATCGTGAGCAACACTCGAAATAAAAATATTACGATCATGTTCCTGATTCTCAAGTATATCAATCATATAATTTATCGTTCGAGCCATATCCGATAAATCCGAAGATAATGAATCATTTGCAAACTCATTATCATTTGTAAATTTCTTACTGACACGAACAGAATAGTCACCTACGGCAACCTTGTTGATTACCCTCGACATTTCTCTTATAGGTCTTGTACTTAGTCGGATAAAGAACAAACATAACACTATAGAAAGCACTACCGCAATAAACCAAGGATACAAAATAATTGACTTAAACTCTTCTATCATCAGTTCATTACTCTGGCATTTTGCAGCTACCAAATAGTAATTCATGTTTTCAACAGAAGAACAAGATATTGCCAAAATACTATTCCCCGAAATCAAACCTTCACTGTATCCGTCTTTCAGCGCTCCAATATTTGTTTTGAGAAAACCCTCATCCAACAAAAATGTTTCAGGCGAATACTTGGTCACATGTACAATTTCCTTAGTATCAGAATCAATAAGAAACAAGTTACAGCCGGAAGCACCGTTTTGTGTATTCATAACAGTAAAAACAGTCTCTGTATAATCATTATCCTCTGTAGAAATTCCGGTGCTTTTCAACATAAAATTAATTGAATTGGCGGTTCCGTTTGAATGAATTTCCGTAATAGCAACTACTTCATTAATATATCTGTTTTTCAAATTTTCGAATGAAAGAAAAATAAGCACAGCAAAACTTACTACTGTACTTATTATAAGAACTATATTAATAAAGAAAGTAAAACTTGCCGATACTCTGCGACTTCCACTAGACATACTGATATACCAACTGCTTTCTGAATAAAATAGTATAAAAAGCTACGGCGGGTAACCCCGCCATATACTCGAAACAACTTTTATGCAAATAAATTACTGCTTGGATTCGAACTTATATCCCACACTCCAAATAGTTTTAATCATCCAATGATTCATATGCTCCGGAGTCTCAATCTTCTCACGAATACGTTTAACATGAACATCAACTGTTCTGGATTCTACGAAATTCTCATAACCCCAAACATTCTCAAGAAGCTGCTCTCTGTTAAATACTCTGTTAGGATTAGATGCTAAGAAGAATAACAATTCCAATTCCTTCGGAGGCATATAGATATCATTACCGTCAACTGTAACTACATAACGATTCTTATCTACAACAAGACCCGGATACTCTACTATATCACTTGTATTCTCAGAACTCTCGGAAGAAGTATCGCTGACACTCGGCTGTGAATCACTTCTTCTGAGTACTGCTTTGGCTCTCGCAAGAAGTTCCTTTGGTTCAAACGGTTTCTGAACATAATCATCTGCTCCCAATTCAAGACCGACTATCTTATCAAGAGTATCGGTTCTTGCAGTAACCATAATTACAGGGATATTAGAAGTTTTACGAACTTCTCTGATAATATCATTTCCGTCCATTCCGGGTAACATGATATCAAGAATAATCAAATCAGGCTTTGATACATTAAAGGTAGCTACAGCCTTATCACCTTCCATGCATACCGATACGGCATAGCCTTCTTTCTCAAAATAGAGTTTCTCTAATTCAACAATACTCGGATCGTCATCAACAATTAAAACTTTCTTCATCTGTTCAGCCCTCGTTGTTATTAATTCTTTCTACTTCCTCTGTAAACAAAGCTACATCAGTAAAATCCCTGTATACAGAAGCAAATCTTACATAAGCAACCTTATCAATCTTACGGAGACGTTCCATAACTATCTCACCAATCTCATCGGTTGACATTTCCAAATTACGTTTTGCCTGAATTGCAGATTCAATATCGTTTAATATCTGAACCAAAGTGTCATTAGATACCGGTCTCTTCGAGCATGCAGCCATCAAACCATTCATCAGTTTTTCTCTTGAGAAGTCCTGATGAGTTCCATCTTTCTTGACAACCCTCAACTGAAGGCCTTCAATCTTCTCAACTGTGGTAAATCGATTATTGCAGTTTAAACATTCACGTCTTCTGCGTATTGATTTGCCGTTATCAACTACTCTGGTATCGATAACCTTATCCTCTGTTGATCCACATTTAGTACAAAGCATAAAACACTCTCTTATTATACTACAAAATTTTTGATATTATTCACCATCATTGTTATTTGAACGATAAAAAGGCATCCAAGGTGTCTTTGGCTTACGCTGATTATCGACCGGAGCTGTCTGTGGAGCTACATTTACCTGCGGTCTTCCGCCCATCTGATTCTGTGGCTGCGGATTAACAGGCTGCTGCTGCGGAATTGAAGTAACAACCGGCTGCTGTACCTGTTGCTGCTGTACCTGCTGCTGATATGGATTTACCTGCTGCTGATACTGAGGCTGAACATTTACCGGTTGCTGCTGAACCTGCGGCTGCTGATTCTGATACTGCGGAACACGAGGAGCATTAGGTCTGTTCACAGACTCATCACCGAACATAAAGCCCGGCTGTGCCTGTGGCTCAGTGTTTACAGGAGCAGAATATGTATTTCTCTGTTGTACATTATTTCTGTTATCCTCAGGTTTATTATTTGTAATAGGACTGCTGCTGCGTGACAACAATGTTGTATTTGCTCTGTGATTTGCAGAAGCATTAATACTGTTATCAAAGCCGGAAGCAATAATTGTAATAAATATCTCGCCCTGTACCGTATCATCTACTACAGCACCGACAATAATATCTGCTTCATCAGATGCAGCTTCACGAACAATCTCGGATGCTTTATCAATTTCACGAAGTGACATATCTTTACCACCGGTAAAGTTAATAATTACGCCCTTAGCACCGTCAATTGTTGTATCAAGAAGCGGAGAATTAATGGCACTCTTTACCGCCTGAACAGCTCTGTCCTCACCTGAGCCCTTACCGGTACCCATATGACAAACTCCTGCCTTGGTAAGGATTCTTCTTACATCGGCAAGGTCAAGGTTAATAAGTCCAGGAATAGCAATAAGATCAGAAATACCTGCAACACCGCTTCTCAAAATCTTATCTGCAAGGAGGAAGGACTCCTCAATTGTTGTTGTATCCTCTACTGCTTCAAGAAGCTTATCATTTGCTACAACAACGAGGGAATCAACATATTTCTCAAGTTCTCTGATACCTCTCTCGGCATTCTGAGCTCTCTTAACACCTTCAAAGCCAAACGGTCTTGTAACAACAGCTACAGTAAGAATACCCATCTCCTGTGCAATCTGTGCTACAACAGGAGCAGCTCCTGTACCGGTACCGCCGCCCATTCCGGCTGTAATAAATAACAAATCACAATTTCCGATTGCTTTTGCAATCTCTTCTCTTGATTCCTCGGCTGATTTCTCACCGATACTCGGATCAGCACCGCAACCTAAACCACGTGTTGCTTTCTCACCGATTTGTATTGTAGTGACGCTGTCTCTAGATCTTTCCTTTGAACGTGCAAGAGCCTGGCTGTCAGTATTAATAGAAATAAAATCAATTCCTACTACACACTCACTTACCATTCTGTCAACGGCATTACATCCGCCACCGCCTACACCAATTACCTTAATGATAGCAGAATTAGCTTCATACATATCAAATCCGTGTTGTTCTGACATAATCAGTCCCTCCAAAAACTTTATTAAAAATCATATATTATTATCAATATATAGTACATCAATTTGAATTGTAACCTAAATATTGTATCGCTTCAATATTAAAATCAGGACTTATCGTGTCAACTTGATTAAATTTTGTTACTGTTATGTGATAAAACATCAATATTAACGGTAAATATACTCTTCTCCGGTCATATTCAGTGCACCGTCAGGAAAATCCTCAAACGTATTTTCGCTAATTCTCTGTGCAAGCCAATTCATATCATCATTAATTTTTTCTACAGATTGAAGTTTAACTTGAAGAAATGTCTCCGTCGGAAGCTTAAATGTAAGATATATCATCCCGCTCGGAATTATTCTGATTTCCTGAAGCGCCTCATAGAAGCTGTAACCATCTGTAAAAGTATTATTTACATCTGCCGCAAGGACAGCTCCCAAAATAATAACAGCCTTCTGATAATCATCTTCATCTGCTATCTCAATTTTCTCACCAAGCATAACATGATCTATTTCAAGTCCGCATATAACAGGATTGTATCTCTCAATACCGTCATTCGAAAGGCTTAACTCCACGACAATTCCGTTTGTATCAACGGTGGCAAAACCGTCATTAAGTCTGATACATGCCACCTTTGCTCTTTCTTTAACCGTAACATTTACGGAAGAAGGAAAATCGGCATGAATCTTTATATCCTCTACATACGGGTAACGTTCTGTTATGCTCTTCTCCGTCTTCCCGTAATCAAGGCGAAAAATATCCAAAAGATTACCGTTAACGCCCTTATAAATATGATCTCCGTAATTGACCCCTATCATATTTATTATCTCTTCATCAGTAAGAACATAGTTACCGTCAACAGTTATCTTACTTACTCTGAAACTTGGAGATAAAAACAACAACAAAAGAAAAGACACCAAAACCACACCGGCCAAGGCACACAACAGTATCTTGCGGTATTTAACAACAAATCCGAGTACATCGTCCCAAGAACCGCTCTTCTCCTTATTTGAAGCAAACAAGTCATCCAGAGAATAATCACTCGGCTCAACAGTCTCTTCAGCTTTTGCTGAAGATTGCTGACTTTCTATTTTGTTTTCATCTTCACTGTTATCAGGCATTACGTCTTTCCTCTACCAGTACACTGATTGCCCCGACTATTCTGTCATTACAATCATTAACGGCTAATTTCCCCGCATTTGCGCGCATCTCTGCACGTTTTTTATCATCCTTCAGCAAATCCTTAAGAACAGGAACAAGCTTTCCATCTTCTACCTCAGAATCAGACATAAGAATTCCGCCGTTACTGTCAGAAAAAGCAGAAGCATTAAATGTCTGATGATTCTGTGCAGCATAAGGATACGGAACAAATATATTACATGCACCTATTGCAGCAATCTCGGCGCAGGTAACAGCACCTGCTCTGGTAATCGATACATCCGCACCGCAAAGATACTCGTTAGGGTTATCTATATATTCCATTATTGTCAGATTGTCAGGTGTTTTTATACTGCTGTCAAGTTTACCTGTTTGCTGTTTTCCGCTGCCCAGAACAAACTTAACATCCGCAAAATCAGAATCTGATGCACACTTGATTATAAAATCATTAATAGTCTTAGCTCCGAGACTTCCTCCCATTGCAAAAACCAGCTTCTGTGTCTCATCTATTCCGAGCTTTCGGCGGCACTCAGAATATTCGTTATTAAACATAATGCTTCGTATCGGATTTCCGGTATATACTACCTTACCTGCTTTTGGGAAATCTTTATCCAAATCAGGGAAGCCGGTCAAAACAAGAGCCGCTCTTCTTCCCTCCAAACGATTTAATCTTCCCGGAAATGCATTTGATTCATGAATAACCGCAGGTATCTTCTTTACTGAAGCTGCCGAAAATAAAGGTGCACAAACATATCCGCCGGTTCCGATAACCGCATCCGGCTTAAATTCATCAATCAATTTCTCAACTGAATGTCTTCCGTGTCTCAAAGCCTTCAAGGCAACCACCATTTTTTTATTCGGTCTCATCGGAAAAGGCTTGGCCTGAATATATTTCATCTCATAGCCGGCTTTTGACACCAATTCACTTTCCAAACTGTTCTCTCTTCCGACAAAAAGAATATCGCATTCTTCATTCCTATCGCCGTAATACTTCTTTAATGCATCGGCAATCGTAATGGCAGGATTGATATGCCCCGAAGTTCCGCCGCCCGCTATTATAAATTTATAACTCATCTATGTACCTTTCGTTTAACATTTTTTGCAGAAGGCTTAACGTCTTCCTCTGTTTTTGTATCATCCTCAGTTTCATCATATTCTTCAGAATCGGCAAATTCAGGATCGGAAGCCACATCAAAATCATATGGTGTTTTGGTTCCGCTTCTGGCAACACACAATATCATACCATAAGCGCAAAGAAAAATAACTTGTGCCGTTCCGCCGTAACTGACAAAAGGCAGAGATACACCGGTAGGAGGTGTAACCTGCAGGTTAACACTGATATTCAAAAGTGCCTCAATCATTATCATTGTCGTATATCCGACAGCTATTATCCTGGAGAAAATATCCTTGGCGCGTAAGGCCACTCTCATACACAGCCAAAACATAGTCATATACAGTGCTATAAGAATGCACCCTCCGATCATTCCGGTTTCCTCTACATATATTGCAAATATATAATCCGTATGTGCCTCAGGCACATAATGATATTTAGAGCGCGAATTACCGATTCCTACGCCCTTGAGTCCGCCGGAGCCCAATGCGGCAAAGGCATTATCGTACTGCATCGTATCATCTTTTGAAAGAGTAGTATCGTCCGAACTTAAAGCAAGTCTGGTAAATACGTGTTCAAAATGGCTGTGCAAATAGTCATTAACCTTAACCTTAATTCCTACATTCTCCGGCAAAACCAAAAACACACCTATTGCCATAACACCGACAAGTATGTACGGAAGCATACCCTTAATCCAAGTCTCAAAGGACAAACCGGATACAAGAACACAAACAAATACTATAATTCCTATGATAATAAATCCGGAAGTATGCGGTTGGAACAAAACGATAAGATCATAAACCAACAGTATGGTAACCGGAATCAAAAAATCGACACAGGCAAAATGCATTTTCGGAGAACTCATCTTTTTATTTTTCTCTGCGCTCTTTGCTCTTGTCCGAATTACCCAATCTCGATAGATGGCATATGCTACAATCGATCCGACCTTCAAAAGCTCAGATGTCTGGAATTCTACTCCGAGATTAAGCCATCTCTTAGCACCGTTATGTGTTACACCGAACAATCTTGTTGCCAACAAAAGTGCAAGCAAGCCGCCCATAATCACGTACATATAAAACGGTTTCTTAAACTTATCTATCGGAATCCTGGATATCAAAAATGCAGCAATTATACCGATACAGGTAAAACCAAGCTGTTTACGGACATAGAAAGCAGCATCAGGTACAATCGCTTTAGTTTGTGCATCTATTACTGCTGTGGCAGCCGATACAGAATAAAGAATAACCATTCCCCATACCAGTAAAACTATAAGAACTATCCAAAGCGGAAGCACCAGAAGATAGTTACTGTCCGTTCTTTTACGTTCGAGCTGATATGCCTCACTGCTTTTTACAGCTTCATTTTTTTTGCTTTTAAAACGCAATCTCATGAATTACCCTCTTCTACAAATTCCTTAGCCATCTTCTGAAGACCGAATGCATTTGAGCCCTTGAAAAGAATCAAATCATTCTGACCGATGAACTTTTTTAATTCTTCTTTCATTACATCGGTGCTTTCAGTTACTATTATTCTGTCCTTATAATTCTTCCCCTGTTCTTCCGTTCCGTCAATATAACCCGAATAAATATCCTGACTGTTATCACCGGTTACAAGAATGTAATCGAATTCATATTTAGAAAGCTCATAACCGATATCATGATGTATTGAACCGGCAAAATCTCCCAGTTCCAAAACACAGCCCAACACAAGAATCGTATGGTTATATTTTCGAGAAGAAGAAATAACATTCATATTCTCAAAAGCGGCTTTCATTGACTCATAAGAAGCATTATATGCGTCATCTATAATAGTATATTTCCCTGATTTAATAAGATTTCCTCTTCCGGGAAGCACCTCATATGCCGACAGTGCATTCTTGACAGCATTCAAATCCAAACCGAGTTCATATGAAGCAAGCATGGCAAAAAGGGCATTACGCGCATGACACACACCGCAAACCGGAATAAATATCCTGTCAACATTAACCCCCTTTGCAACAAGATCAAACTCCGTACCGGAACCGTCATCTCGTATTGACGTGTTACAGGCACTGAAGCAAAGTTCGGTTATTTGTTTATTCTCCGTAGATACCGAAGCAACACGAATACCGTCATTCGAACCTGAATGCGTCTCAACAAACCTCTCCAGATAACTGTCGTCACCGTTTATAATAAGAAGACTTCCCGACTTCATTCCGTTAAGTATCTCGGTTTTAGCCTTAAGAATATTATCACGACTTCCCAGTCTCTCTATATGTGAACAACCGATATTGGTAATAAGTGCAACATCCGGTTCAGCTATACGGGTAAGATAATCTATCTCACCGAGCAAGCGCATTCCCATCTCCAGAACAAGCACATCAGTATCCGAAGGCGCATCAAGAATTGTATTGGGGAGCCCGAGCTCATTATTCTGATTGGAAGGCGTAGAATATACCTTCAAACCGCTTCGCAGGGCAGTTGCCACTATCTCTCTGGTTGAAGTTTTTCCGACAGAACCGGTCACTGCAACAACTTTAAAATTTTGTCTTTTACGATAGTAATGCGCAATTAAGCCATAGGCTTTAACCGTATCTTCAACCAATACAGCAGGTACCGGCAACGGTAAAACACTTGCATCACTAATCAATACTGCAGAACAACCGGCCTTAATTGCATCATTAATGAAAGTATGACCGTCACGATTGGCAACTATCGCTGCAAAAAGATTTCCCGGCTTTAAATCCAGACTGCTTCTGGTAACACCGTAAACTATTGTCTCATTCTCATCCCTGCCGGCGTTATAAAGTTTTCCTTTAACTGCATCGGCTATCTCTTTAAGAGTAAAACCTGCTCTGTTATTCATAACATTTTTCCTCTTTCTCTTTTATCCGCAATAAGTTCGGCTGCCGCCTCGGCAATCAGAACATCATCAAACGGAACCTTTTTGCCGGCTGATTCCTGAACCTTCTCATGGCCTTTTCCGACAATCAATACCATATCGCCGGGTTGTGCCAAACTCACGGCTTTCTCTATGGCACATTTACGATCAAGAATAACTTCAAGTCGTCCTTCGCCTTCCCTTATACCGTTTGCGGTAAATCCTTCAAGAATCTGACCTACAATCCTTTCAGGTTCTTCATTACGGCTGTTATCAGTAGTCACCACGGCATAATCCGAATATAATGCCGCTGCAACGCCCATCGGTTTTCTTCTTTCTTCAGATCTTCCGCCTCCGCATCCGAATACTACAATAATTTTGCCGGACGTATAGGCTCTCATTGCAGTGAGCAACGCCTCAAGGCTGGCGCCGTTATGTGCATAATCCACTCTTATGTCTGCTCCGAGGCGATTCCTTACGGTTTGAACCCTGCCAGGAATTTCAATATCGGCAAGAATTCTCTTTAAGCATTCAAAGCTTACACCTTCGAGGCCGGCTACCGTAATCGCACACAGAGCATTATATACATTAAATTCGCCCGGAAGGCCGAGAAAAACACTGCCGTTATACCAAGGACTGACTATGTCAAAACGTGTTCCGCTGACACCTTTTTCCGAAATCGCAATCTGAAGATTCTCGGCACGACATATGCTGTCGGCAGACAAGCCATATGTATAAAGTTTAGCTTTTGTCGCATTCAGGACATAGTTTTTTGCTTCGTCAGCTCTGTCCATATCATTGTTAATTATTGCATTACGACTCTGATTAAAAATCAGGAGCTTACATGCAAAATATTCATCCATATCTTTATGTTCACCTGGGCCGATATGATCTCTGTACAAATTAGTAAAACAGGAATATTCATATGTAATGCCTGCTACTCGACTTTGTTTCAAGCCCAGAGAAGAGACTTCCATTATGAGTGATTCCATTTTCTCATCTGTACCATTCTTTATCAGCTGGAATAAATCTGCAGGTTCAGGCGTAGTTCTCGCACTTTCAATCTGCCTTTGACCTATAAAAGTACCGTTGGTTCCGATCATAATGCTCTTATTCATCTTCTCATCGAAAATATGGCGCAGCATAAATGCCGTAGTTGTCTTCCCCTTGGTTCCGGTAACACCTATACATTTTATCTGTTCCTGCGGTCTTCCGATAATATTACTCTCGGCTGTCGCATATGAATAACGCGTATCTTTAACAGACAATATAACTAAATCCGGATTAAGTGTACGACTGATTGTAATAAGCTCATCATCAGAATAAAAATCTCTCTCACAATTTACAACCAGAGCAGCTACAGAAGAAGAAATTATACTTTCTATAACGCTGTGTGCATCAAACCTCTCACCCTTTATACAGAAAAAAATCGTCTCCGATTCATCGGCAAGATTACGATTATCGCTTTTAATAATCGATACTTCTCTGTTTATATCACCGCAAATAACATTATATTCCGTATATTCAAGTATTTCTTTTACCTTCATTTACAGTCTCACCCACTTATATATTCATAATCGAATTACTGAGGAATATCCTCTATGTCAGTCTCGGCTGTCTCTTCCGTATTCTCGACATCATCCTCTTCGCTTATTATAGGATTCTCTTCACCGTCCGCTCCGACAAGCTCACCGCCCTCTTCATCAATAATTTCAGGAACCGGTGTAATCTCAGACGGACTTCCCATTGTTACCACCACGATGCTTCCGGCAGGAATATTCTCCAAATAATTATACGACTGAGCAATACACACACCTGATATATCACCCTCATAACGAATATTCAAATTACAATTTGATAATGCATTAAAGCATTCTACGGCATTTTTCCCCGTCAGGCTCGGAACAGATGTTATCAGCATATCATCAGTTGATGTTCCTTCCGGATACAACACAACTATTGCCGAACCGGAGGTATACAAATACTCATTACTGGTCGGATAAGTAAAACCGACTATTGTCTCCGATGTCATATCCTCTGTACCGTAAATTGTAGTTACACCGTTCGAAGCAAGATCCGAGCTCGCCTTTGATGCATTAAATCCTATTACGTTAAGAACATAACGATAATCAACCAAAGCCTCATAATCATCTTCCGTGAACACACGAGGCACATTCATATATGTAAGAGTTCTCTCTACAATTCTTGAAGCAACTGAAGCCGGTGCGGATGAACCAACCAATTTATCCTCAGGCTTATTAAGTACAACAAGAACTGCAATTTCAGGTGCATATGAAGGTGCATAACATGAAAACGACAATACGTGCATTCCTGCTTCTTCACCATTCTCTATAGTAGCAGTAGATGTTTTACCGGCAACAGAATAGCCGAGAACCTTACCTGCAGAACCGGTACCTTCCTCTACAACCTTCTCCATAAGTGCTCTTACTCTGGCGCAGCTCTCATCAGAAAAAACCGTTCTTATTACCTCAGGTTCAATCTCATCAACAATATTTCCGTCCTGATCGGTAATATACTTAACCAAATGCGGAGTCATAAGGCTTCCGCCGTTTATAAGTGCACAATATGAATTAATAAGCTGAATAGGCGTAACCGTAGCAGACTCACCGAAAGAAAGACACGCCATATCAATCTTGGTAGGTTCAGCATGGAAAATACCTACACCTTCAGCCGGCAAATCAATACCGGTAGTCTCATAAAAACCCAATGTATGAACATAATTATAGTATTTGCTGATTCCGATTCGATATGCAAGCTGAACGAAAATAGGGTTACAAGACTGTTCAAAGCCCTGAGTCAATGTCTCATCACCATGATTATATCCATATGATTTCTGCATCCAGCACGAAATAGTATCCACATCGGAAACATGAATCGGTGCATCCGAGAAAACCTCATCCTCGTTGGTTATATTCTCTTCAAAGGCCATTGCCGTTGTCAGTGATTTAAATGTTGAACCCGGCTCATAGGTATCGGAAATACATCTGTTACGCCATACACTACTCATAAGATAATCAATCTTTTTTTCCTCATCATATGAATTCCACAGAGTCGGATTGGTACCGTAAGGAACACCGTAAGGATCATTCAAATCATAATCAGGTAAAGAAACCATTGCATAAATTGCCCCGGTATTCGGATTCATTACTATACAGGTAACTCCGCCGCGAGGTGAATATGTCTCGTAAGCAGCACGACATTCCTCTTCGGCTATCATCTGAATATTCATATCCAAATTTAAAACAAGATTGCAACCGTTAGTAACATCCGTAGTTATAGGCTGCGAATAAGGCAAAGCACCACCGGTTGACAAATCAACCTCTGAATATCGATAACCGTCAGTACCTGATAAAACAGAATTATAATATGCTTCCAAACCATAAAGGCCGTTAAGTCCGTCACCGTTATTACGAGCATATCCTATAACCTGTGAAGCAAATCGACCATAGTTATAATAACGTTGAGGAATAGCAACAAAGGAAATACCGGATATCGAATACTTATTTAAGAATTCTTCAAACAGTTCTTTTTGTTCTGCGGAAATATTACGTTTCAAATCCAAACCCGCTACGGCATATCTTGAATCGCTTGTGTCATACACTTCATTGCCTTCTTCATCCATAATAACAGCAGGAATTACGGCATCAACATCCTCAATCTTCATATCAAGAGCCTGTGCTATTCCCTGAACAAGTGAATTTCTGTTCAACTCCTTAGAAATAACTTCGCGAGGTGTGCATACCACAGTATAACTATATGTATTGGAAGCCAGAGTTATTCCGTTAGCGTCATATATAAGACCGCGTTCAGCCTCATAATCCAATAATTTCCATTGAGAAGCTGCAGCATCACGTGCATGCACTTCATAATCAACCACAGTTACGTTGTATAATGTCAGCATCAAATACAAAGAATACCCCAAGAAAACTATAAGGCATATCAGTGTCCATGCTTTTGATGCTTTACGATTGTGTATTCTTTCCATATCTCATTTCCGATTATCAGTAATTAATGCAATAAATACATTATATTACAATATATCTATCAGAGAACTAAACATTTTGTATACATATTCGAGAAAGTCATAATCATTTTTTTTACGACATAACACCACGATAGTAATCTGCCAAATTCTCTACTGCTTCATCATATATCTCTTCAGATACGCCGTCAGCGCTATAGCCTGACATAGTAATGAACTTATCATCACGAGGTCTCGGAACAACTACCACCTGATTGGCATTAGGCTCCTGCATTCCGAGAGCCAAAGCCTGAGATTTAATGATATCCATGTCTGTTATACCGTTATTATTCTCTTCTACATCGGAAAGTTCCTGCTTCAAAACAGCAATACGATCCTTTGCCTCTGAATTATTTCTGGCCATTTCCGACAACTGTGCCTGAGGATAGAGCAAAAGCATCATCATTGCACCGCACACAACTATAATAATGCTGAGAAAAACCGTAAGAATAACATAACCGCGCTTTTGGGCCATTATCTTATGCTGTTCATCACGATTCAGAACTTCCGAACGCAAATTCTCGGCAAATCTTTCCGCTGCATGTGAACCTATCTCCACTTCAGAAATATATTCAAGATAATTTTTCTCAATAGGGCTGTCAACCAATTCCAAATTCGGCGTCACAAAAATATTGTCATGTGCCGTTCTGCCATGAATTTTACTCTTTGTTTCAACTGTAGCAACCATCTTTTTTCTCCCCCTAAGCCCTAAAGATATAACCTTTTATTTTGCATTCTTCTCGAAAATGCGTAACTTGGCTGAATGAGCCCTGAAATTTATTTTATTTTCTTCTTCGTCGGCAATAATCGGTTTATGTGTAATCACCTTACCTATCGGCTTCTTACCGCATATACAAACCGGGAACTCTCTCGGACAGGTACAAGGATTCTCCAATAATTTGAATTTATCCTTAACCAGCCTATCCTCCAAAGAGTGAAATGTAATCACTGCAAAACGCCCTTCGGAATTAAGCAATTCAGGGCCCTTATCCAGTAACTCTTCAACCGACTGAAGTTCGTGATTTACTTCAATTCGTATAGCCTGAAAGCACCTTCTTGCCGGATGCTGTTGTTCGTTACGTCCCTTTCCCGGGATATAACTGACTATCCTGTCAGCCAATTGAATTGTACTTGTAAAAGGATTATCCCTTCGATCTCTTACTATTCCGGCAGCTATTCTTCCGGAATATCTTTCCTCACCGTAAACCTTAAATATTCTGGCAAGTTCCTCTTCTTTATAGGTGTTAACCACCTTAGCTGCAGTAAGAGACTGTGTTGTATCCATTCTCATATCAAGTGGTCCGTCCGTCGCGTAACTGAAGCCACGTTCCGGAATGTCTATCTGATGACTGGATACTCCCAAATCCGCTAATATACCGTCTACTTTGTCAATGTCCAATGAATGTACGGCTTCATCAAGCTGTGAATAATCAGTTTTGACCAAGAACCAGTTTGAAGCTCCCCGTTCACTCTTTTTACGTTCGCACTCAGCAAGTGCCTCATCATCTTTATCCAATGAGATAAGCTTTCCCTTATCGGATAATCTGTCCAAAATTCCGGAGCTGTGACCTCCGCCGCCGGCAGTACAATCTATATAAACTCCGTCAGGCTTTATGTTAAGCCCATCCATACACTGGTTAAACAGTACCGGTATATGTACAAAATTCTCACTCATAGGCACCTACCGAATCAATCCTGCAGCTTAACTTCAGAAGCCGTTGTATCTACTGTTACTTTTCCGAATGATGACGGACTTGATACAGTGTATTTCTCAGAAAGACGCTCAATTGCACCATAATCCAAATCTTCATTCTTGTAAGTCTCAACCGTACAAATCTCAAGTCTGGAGCCTACATCGAAAACACAGATATCATCTCCACGCTGTGCATCTATGTTTTCCCAAAGTTCATCCGAAATCGTCAGTCTGCTTTGAGAATCAAGTATCGTATCTATCTTCGGGGCAATAATCAATTTCTGGAATATTCGTGCATCCCTGCTGAAATAGTTTGTATTGCCGAGAAAATCTTCTTCAAGCTTCTCATAATCTTCTCGCTTATAGACGCAAAGATAACCGCGGTCGAAACTGTTAGTTACAACCAAATCACCCGAAAACTCATCTTTTATTCGGGCCGGAATATAAAATCTTCCTTTGTTATCAATTTTCTTAACGTCTCTTGCCATTCTGATAATCCTTCGCGACGAACTATAGAAATCTGTATTGAAGAATTAAAAGTTCAAATCATTCAGAATTGCGTCATCGGATTAAATTTTATCCCGTTTAATCCACAAAGTGACACCAAATCACAACTTTTTGTAACTTTTCATCCCTCTGACACATTGATTTTACAAATATTTCGATTGAATTGCAAGATTTTTTTTAATATTTCATTGAAATTACAGAAAGGATTTGTTCAACATAAACAAAAAAGATTACAAAACTATTTTCCGCAAACAAAAAATGCTGTCACGAAGTAAAAAACTCGTAACAGCACCTGTTTTTAATGCAAATTATAAATTATTATCCGGCAATATTATCTATTTTGTCTTTTACCAAATCATAACATACGGTTACTTTCTCAGTAAAAATATCGGCACGTTCCTTAATAAACTGTTTTCCTTCGTTCTTTGTTGCCGAAAAGAAAAAAGCAATTATTGCCAAAAAGATAAATAAAACCGACAATGCACAGGATACCAAACCGGTCATAAATAACTTTACATTTGAATCTTTCATGCTCTTCCCTCCAAATCTGTAAATCCTTCATTCCACATGCTCTTGTGCATACTTAAATATCCTCCTGTAGCTTTAACAAAAAGCTTTAGAATGAATATAGTAATAACAGCCATGAAGATAATCATAAAGAATAAAGCAATCAAGCCCAAAATCGCAGCCGCTTTAAAAAACTGTACAGTGCCCACTGCACCAAAACCTGCAACAAGAAGCCATCCGCCTAAGCATACCGTACCGGCCGAAGCCAACACAACGCCCAACAAAATAAGCCAAACCCAAATTGCAACAAATAAATCAAACAGGATAACAAAAACTCGAGCACCTGTCTTGCTCTTCTCAGGACCTTTACTCATACATTTCCTCCATATATATATATCTACCCGATATCGATAACCGCGATTATTCAGCTCCGCGATTCATCGATATATTTAGTATTATACCAAAAGATATAAAATTTACCATCATTGCTGTTCCGCCCTGGCTTACAAAAGGCAAAGGAATACCGGTAATAGGGAGAAGACCTACCGACATTCCCATATTTTCTATAAAATGGAACGCAAAAGAACCGGTAAGTCCGGTAACAATATAAGAATAAGCTTTACGCTTTGTTGTTGATGCCACATATAAAGCTCTGCACAAAAAGAAAAACGCTACAATAATTACAGCCGTAGTACCGATAAAACCGAGATGCTCCGATATTGCAGAATAAATAAAATCACTCCACTTTACAGGAACTGAAATAGAAACACCGGTTTTATTTCCGCTTAATCCACCTGAAGCAATACATTGCTGTGAACGGAGCAAATTATACTCTGCCTGTGGATCCGAACCCTCGAACACAAGCGACAGAATTCTTCTCTTTTGATACGGTTCCAGATAAAATAACCATACAAGAGGAATACCGCCTACAATTGCAGTTGATAATGCAAGGAAAAAATATCTGTACTTTAATCCCCAAACGAAGAGAATACATACAAATGAGAATACTATTACCATGCAGCTTCCGAAGTCCGGCTGCATAAGAATAAGAAGAACCGGAAATGAATATACCAAAGCGATAAGAGCGAAGCCCTTAACAAACGATATTTTGTTGTCGCTCATTTGTCCGAACAGGTCACCGGCAACCATTACAAGTCCTATTTTCGCAAGCTCAGACGGTTGGAAATTTCCTATTACAGGAAGATTAAGCCAAGCATCCGCACCCCACTGATCTGCAAGAGAGAATCCGTCCAACGGAACAAGAATCAGCAAAAACACCGACGCCAGATAAATACACCAACCCAAAGGTCTCATAAAAGATATATCCAAAAGGCAGATAATCAAAGTTATAACGCAACCTGCAAAAGCAGCAGCAACCTGTCGATAAAGATTCCCCGGATATGCATCTCCGAAGCCGTCAGACAAAACCTTATTCAGAACAAACAAACCTATAGTTGTCAAAAGAAGAATCGGAACTATAAGGAAATAATCCATTCTTTTAACAAGCAAAGTATCTGTTGTTCTCTCTATTCCCAGTTTCTCTCGGCGCATATATCAATACCCGTTTACTTTCGTTTCTTTCCCGAAGAAGATTTCTTTTTATTACCTGAATTATTTTTACCTGAATTGTTTGATTTCTTCTCTGCTTTTACCGTCTGCTTCGATTCAGCAGCTTTTTCAGAAGATGTTTTTGTCTCAACTGCAGCCTCAGCCGCTTCAATAGCTCTTACCTGTGCAGCAGTTTTAACCGTAAAACAGCTTGCAGGAAGCTCATTACGCTCAAGCTTGTTATATCTGACATAAACTATGGTTCCCAATCCCACAAGAACAAGAATGAGAGACAAAAGCTGGGAAGTTCTGATACCTGTATCACCGATATAAAGAGAGTCGGTTCTCAAACCTTCAATAAAGAAACGTGCAATACCATAGCCTATAAGATACATTGACGTAATCTCGTATCTGTACTTACATTTGCGTCTTACATAACGGATTATAAAAAACAATGTCAGATTGCATAATGATTCATAAAGGAAAGTCGGATGAACAGGCATCGACGAATCAAGATTAGGACAATTATGCTGAAGATATTCCTGAACCTTAGCTGAGGTCATACCCCAAGGCAATGTAGTTGTAGTACCGAATGCTTCCTGATTAAAAAAGTTTCCCCAACGACCTATTGCCTGTCCCAACGGAACATATGCAAGACCGTAATCAAGGAGAACGTCAAACGGAATCTTTTTTATTTTCGAAAATACAAACAAACCGATGACTGTAAGAATAATACCGCCGTACACTGCAAGACCGCCTGATCTGACATCAAGAATTTTGTGAATATCACCCTTATAATAGTCCCACTCGCATATTACATAATATGCTCTTGCACCGATAATTGCGCAAGGAATAGTAATAAGCATAATATCAGCAACTGTGTCTTCGGAGAAACGATTCTTCTTTGAATCAAGCATCGCCAATATTGCACAAAAAAGCATACCTCCGCAAACCAAAATACTATACCAGTACACTTCAACGTTTCCGAATGAAAATAAAACATTATTAATATTGAAGTGCCATCCCAATCCCGGGAAACTAACTTCTGTCATTTCTGTCTGCCTCCAATCCTCTATCTTACAGAATGCTTTCGGTACCCGTTCTCTTTATCCAAAAGAACCTGTTTTTGAAGTTCTTCAAGTCCATTAAACTTCATCTCGTCACGAATAAACTCCGTAAGAGATACCGTTGCAGTTTTGCCGTAAACATTCTCATTAAAGTCATATAAATGCGTTTCTATTATAACCTTTTTTTGTTTTTCCTCAATCGTAGGTTTTAAACCCACATTACTTATCGAATTATACTCCTTATCCTCAATACGTGTAACAGAAAGATATACTCCTCTTCGCACAATATATTTATCATCCGAAATAATTATGTTTACAGTAGGAAAACCAAGAGTTCTGCCTATACGGTTTCCGCCGACTATAACTCCCGAATACGAATAACATCTTCCGTTACACAAATCACATACTTCGTCAACTTTTCCGTCATCAAGAAGTTTCTTGATAAGCGATGTAGATATTTTACCGTTGTAAGTATCACTGTTTGTCATTACAGGCGGCACAACTATCAATTCAATATCAGCCTTACCGAGAAGCTGCTCAAGTAAAATCGTATCGCCTCTGCCGTCTTTGCCGAAGCGATAATCCGAACCGACAACAACACATTCAGCGTTCATCCCCTTAATAACATACTTCTCTATAAATTCTTCCGGTTCGATGTCTTTAAAAGCAGAATTAAACTCCAAAACCAACTCGTCCATGACGCCGAGTTCCTCAAACACGCGTATGCGTTCATCGACAGTCATTACAGTCCTGTCACCTTTTAAATAGAAATCACGGAAAGTTTGCACTGTAGGAATTAGATTTCTTAATGTTGAAACACGAAGCAATTCCTTTATCACTTCCAAATGTCCGCAATGCAGGCTGTCAAAGAGCCCCAATGCTACCGCTCTGGATTTATGCGGCATATCATTCATATTGCTGTACTTCATTTCCAGAGCATCCTTTCGATTCTCAGAAGCTGCTTTAATCCTTCATCAGTCTCTTCTTCCGAATAATATACCACAGCGACTGTTTTTCCCTGATACACAGCACGATATCTTATATCCGGATTCTCTCGATTTATAAGTTTACCAAATGCAGCCGCTTTAAGTTTTTTTCCGACTTTAACCATAGAGAACTGAACTTCATTCAATTCCAATTTCGGCATAAACGACAGAGCCTTATCTCCCTGAAGCATAGTACTCGAGAGTTCTTGTTCACTGAGGCTCTTAAGTTCGTCAATTCTTTTTGCATCTGATACATCAAAAGAACCGCATTTCAATCTTCTGAGTTTGTTGCAATAAGCACCCGTTCCCAGAATTCTTCCCAAATCATCACATATGGTTCTGATATAGGTTCCTTTTGAACATGAAACGGTAAAATCAATTACTATCGAATTAAAAATCTCATCTTTAAAATATACCGTTTCCTCTTTAATAGAATGAATATCAATTGAATATATTTTAATTTTATTCGGCTTTAACTCAAATTCCACACCGGCACGCGCTAAATCATAAGCCTTTTGGCCGTTAATCTTCTTTGCCGAATATTTAGGCGGCATCTGAAGTTCACATTTAACTATCTCATCGAAGGCTTTCCTTACTTCACTGCCGTCATTATCCAGAAGTCGACAAATCTCACCGTTGTTCATATCATGCCTTGAAAGAATCTCACCGTCACAATCCATCGTATCCGTTGAAATTCCCAAAACTGCAGTTGCTCGGTATGCTTTGTCATAATTATCTGTATATCTCACAAAGCGAAGTCCGTCACCGACAAACACAGGGAGAAGTCCCGTTGCAAACGGATCCAGTGTTCCGCTGTGCCCTACTTTACGAGTATTACACATTTTACGTATACAGGAATCAACCGAGAAGGATGTCATCCCGGCTTCTTTATCAACTAAAATAATCCCGTTAAAATTCATATCAGCCATAAATTACAGAAGCGGAGCAGCTCTGCTTACTATTTCCTTTGCTAATTCTTCCATCGATAATGTATCAGGTAATGAACGATCAAAGCTCATTCCTGCCGCACGCTTATGACCGCCGCCGCCAAAGCCCTCTGCAAAGCCGGAACAATCAAAGTAACTTTTAGATCTAATATTAACTCTGATTTTATTATTACTCGTTTCTCTCAAAACAAAAGCAACCTCAACCGTGTCAATATCCCGCAATTCAGTCACTATTGCGCCTATTGATTCATCATCAGCACTAAATCTGTCAAAATCCTCTTGAGATACCGCAGCTATGGCAAGTTTCCCGTCACATAAAACATCGGCATTACTCAAAGTATAGCCTATAAGTCTGGTTACACCCTCTGTTTTTCTGTCAAAAAGGTTGTAACAAACAGGTGTAATCTCTGCGCCCAAAGTCATAAGTTCACCGGCAGTCGCAAGTGTTTGCGGCTCCGTATTTGAATATGTAAATCTTCCTGTATCAGTTACAATACCGGTAAGAATAAACTGGGCTATATTCTTAGTAACGACTGAAGAAACTTCACTGTTAGTCAAACCTGCATACTCACGCAAAACATAAAAAACCATCTCACTCGCAGAAGAGGCACTCGGTTCAACCCAGATACCTTCGCCGTCAAGCTTAACCGATTGGTGATGATCTATAATAAGTTTTCTGTCACATAAATCATAAATCTCACCCATAATTCCCATTCTGGATGCTGCAGAACAATCAACTGCAATAACCAAAGGTATTTTGGAAGAAAGAAGCATCTCCTTGTCGGCAGTTAAATCGTCAAAATCGAGAAAATCCATGTTATCAGGACGTTTCTCCGGTAAAGCTACAAATGCTTTAATACCGTTATTGCGTAAAAAGCTTGTTACGGAACAAGCAGAACCAATACAGTCACCGTCAACACTCGCATGAACAAAAACGGGTACAACCTGCTCATCCGAATCCGGCATAGATTTTATTCGCGCAATCTCATCTGACAGGCACTGCGCCATGATCTTTGCTTTCTCTTTCATTGCACCTTAAGGAAAAAGTTATTCTTCTCCCTCTTCCTCCTTATCCTCATCAAGATGATACTGCTCGTGTATAGCCTTATCCTTTGCACGAACTCTGTTAATAACCGCATCCATATATGCCGCATTCTCAAGAGTATTATCCAAAACGAAATGAAGTTCCGGAGCAACTCTGAGATTAATATGCTTACACATTTCTCTTCTTATAAAGCCGGTAGCATGAACGATTGCCTCAAGACAATCCTTTTGTTCCTTATCGCTTCCCATTACCGAAATCGAACAAGTTGCATGTGTTAAATCCGAAGACATCTTAACACCTGTAATCGTAGTCATAAAAGGTATACGCGGATCCTTAACATCATTGGCAATAATACCGGATAAAACCTTCTGCATCTCATCGCCGACAATTGCTGCTCTGTTACGTCTCATAATCTCCTCCGATTAATCTTTTTATTTATTCTATCCCTTTTCGAAAAGAAAAAAAAGGCAGCGCACAACTATCCTGTTGCGACTGCCTGTTTTCCCGATAACAAATTAACGTGCTACCTCACGCATCTCGAAAGACTCGATAATATCGCCAATCTTAATGTCATTGAAATTCTCAATGGAAAGACCGCACTCATATCCGGCATTTACTTCCTTTACCGCATCCTTCATACGCTGCAATGAAGCGAGCTGACCTGCATAAACTACGATATCATCACGAACAACACGTACACCGCAGTTACGAACGATTTTTCCGTCAAGAACGTAGCATCCGCCGATAGTGCCGACGCCGCTTACCTTAAAGAGCTCACGAATCTCTACATGTCCGAGAACAACCTCCTCGTAAGTAGGAGCAAGCATACCCTTCATGGCAGCCTCAATATCTTCGATAGCCTTATAGATAATGTCATACAATCTGATATCAACATTTGCTTCCTTAGCCTTATCAATGATAGAAGCATTCGGGCGAACGTTAAATCCGATGATAATAGCATTGGATACATCGGCGAGAACGATATCAGATTCATTAATTGCACCTACACCTGAATGTACAATCTTTACATGAACTTCATCATTTGAAAGCTTTACAAGAGACTGAATAACAGCCTCAACAGAACCCTGAATATCAGCCTTGATAATAAGATTCAAATCCTTAACATCGCCTGCTGCAAGACTTGCGGCAAGATTCTCGAGTGTCATCTTTGAACTCTTATGGAGCTGCTGCTCACGAAGCTTAATCTTACGTTTCTCAACAAGCTGTCTGGCTACCTTATCATCGGTTACGGCATAAAGCATCTCACCTGCATCAGGTACATCAGGAAGACCGAGAATCTCTACCGGAATAGAAGGACCTGCTTTCTTAATAGCTCCGCCCTTGTCATCGTACATCGCACGAACGTTACCGATCATAGCACCGCACACTACGCTGTCACCCTGCTTAAGAGTACCTCTCTGAACAAGAACTGTAGCAACCGGACCTCTGGACTTGTCAAGCTTAGCCTCGATTACAGTACCCTTGGCCTGTCTCTTAGGATCTGCCTTAAGTTCAAGTACATCAGCTGTAAGGAGAACCATCTCAAGGAGATCGTCTACACCTGTACCCTGCTTTGCACTTACCGGAACCATGATAGTTGAACCGCCCCACTCCTCAGGAATGAGCTCGTAATTAGAAAGCTCCTGCTTAACCTTATCCGGATTTGCACCCGGCTTATCAATCTTGTTAATAGCAACGATAATCTCAGTATTAGCTGCCTTGGCATGGTTAATTGCCTCAATAGTCTGCGGCATTACACCATCGTCTGCAGCTACAACAAGAATAGCAATATCTGTTACCTGTGCACCTCTTGCACGCATTGTAGTAAATGCTTCATGACCAGGAGTATCAAGGAAAGTAATCTGACGGCCCTTAAGCTTAACAGTATAAGCACCGATAGCCTGTGTAATACCACCGGCCTCACCTGATACAACAGAAGCTGATCTGATTTTATCAAGAAGTGAAGTCTTACCATGATCAACGTGACCCATAACTACTACTACAGGCGGACGCGGCTTCATATTCTCTTCAATCTCAACATCATCATCCTCAAAGAGAATATCCTCTTCCGTTACCTCTGTTAAGAGAGTAGCAGTAATGCCAAAGCTGTCTGCCAACAAACAAGCTGTATCAAAATCGAGTTCCTGGTTAATAGTAGCCATAACACCCAATTTCATAAGTGCAGTAATTACTTCAGTACTCTTCTTCTTTATTCCTTCGGCAAAATCTTTAACCGAGATAAAAGCAGGAATCTGAATTTCTGTAATCTTCTCTATGAGAACATTACTGTTATCTTCTGCAGCCTTTGACTTCTTATTGCGCTTTCTTCCTCCGCCGTAATATGAATCATATCCGTCTTCCGAATAATCCATACTTCTTCCGTTAAAGTTCGAATTCGCATTCTTGTTACGTGAACGCTTATCATTGTTGTCAAAACCGTTACCGTCATGCTTACTGTTCTCATTGTCGTAACGCTTTTTATCCTTAGCATTTCTTGTAGCAAAATCTGCTCTTGACTTCTTTACTTCCTCGATAGGTGACTCTGACTTATTGGCAGGCTTACTGTTACGAGGACGTGATAACGGACGTGAACTTCCTTCATCATCCTTATCCTTTGACTGATACTGGTTATCTCCGTAACCACGCTGCTGATTATTGCCGTAGCGCTCTCTTCCCTGGCTGTTACCTCTTCCCTCGCCGTTACGCTGGAATCTGTCACGATTATCTCTTCCTTCGCCACGGTTGTTATCTCTTCCGTCGCGTGAGTTATAGCTTGAACGATATGTATTACGATTACCGTCACGGTTATCTCTGTCTCTGTTTACAAAAACGCTTTTACGCGGTGCAGCAGGTGCAGAATCCGGCATAGCAATAACTGCTGATGATAATTTCTGTTTCTGAGGCTCAGGCTTCTTAACTTCTGTTGTCTTAGCAGAATCCGAAGCACTTTCCTTTTTATCTTCCTTTGGAGCAACCTTTGCTTCATCCGAAATCTTAGCTTCCTCATTTACCTTTGGAGCTGCAACTTCCTTTGGCTCTGCCTTTGAAGTTTCCTTCTTCTCTGTCTTGGAAACAGTTTTCTCCTCTTTTGCTTTCTTAACAGAAGCTGAAGACTCTTCCGTCTTTTTGATTGCTTTATCAACAGAAGCGTCCGTCTTTACAGTTTCATTTTTAGCTGTTGACTTTGCCTTCGGAGCCTCTTTAGCCTCCGCTTTAACGGAAGTCTTTACCGTTTCTGTATTCGGCTGTGCCTTAGCAGGAGTCTCATTACTTTCCGGACTCTTTGCAACAGGAGCAGCATTAGCCGCCGTATCTTTGGCCTGAGAAGCGTCTGCACTCTTCTTATGGACTCTTCTTACAACAAATTCCTTATTACCTGATACTCCACCCATTATTATCTGAGGTTTTTTATTAGCATCTTCGCTCATTAATTATCTTCCTCCTTGTATTCAAACACTTCCAACATACTTGATAACTTATCGGCAAAACCCTTATCCGTTATTGCAATTAAAGCTCTGCTGTTCTTTCCCATTGCTTCTCCCAACTCTTCCATTGTTCCGAAGCTGTAAGCCCTTTCAGGCATATCTGCTTTAGAGGATAAATCCAAAAACTTATTCAACGTATTCCTGGAAATATCTCGAGCAATTATCAGCATTTTTGCATTTCCTTTAGCAATACACCCGGCAACCGCATCAAATCCAGATTCAACACTGCCGGCTCTGACTGCAAGACCAAGAAAACGCAGAATCTTTTCTTTATCATCCATATTATGATTCGTTTTGTATTTCCTCCATAATAGTCTTAGCTACTTCGGATAAATCATTCTCAGAAATCATATGATGTAAGCCCTTTGACAATCTGTGTGCCTTAAGCTCTGCCTTTATGCACTCTTCGCTTCGGCAAAGATAAGAACCTCTGCCGGATGCCTTTCCGGTAGGATCATAAATAATTGAACCATCCGGTTGCAAAACCACACGAACCAAATCATTCTTATCCTTCTTGGTTCTGCATGATACGCACATTCTCTGTGGTTTTTTCTTATTCATAATCAACTCACCTCATAGTTCTGACGGTTAATCACCGATTAAGTTCTCAATTATTCTTCACTCTCAACTGCGTTTTGCTCATCCGGAACAAAATCATTGAGAATATCATCTACGTCGGAAGAAGAACAATCTGATTCCTTCTTAATATCGATCTTAAAGCCTGTGAGCTTAGCAGCAAGACGAACATTCTGTCCGCTCTTACCGATAGCAAGCGAGAACTGTGAATCAGGTACAATAACAAGTGCCTGCTTATCTTCAGTTCCGTCCTCACGTACTGTAATCTCAGTCTCAACACTTACTGCCTTTGCCGGCTGTAATGCCTCTTTAATAAAGATAGCCGGATCCTCATTCCATTCAACGATATCAATCTTCTCTCCCTGAAGAGCATCCATAACAGCCTGAACACGCTGACCTCTCTGGCCTACACAAGAACCCTTTGCATCAACGCCTTCACTTCTTGAGTAAACGGCAACCTTTGAACGTGAACCTGCTTCACGAGCTACATTATAAACAATAACCTCACCGCGAAGAATCTCAGGAACATTAAGCTCAAAAAGTTTAGTAACAAGAACAGGAGACTTACGTGAAAGAATAACAGACGGACGACCCTTCTGTTCCTGAACGCCCTGGATAATGAAATACATTACAGCATTCTCTTTATAAATCTCTGTCTTTACTTTCTCATCCTGTGACAAAGTAGCTTCTGTTCTTGATGTAATAGTATCAACGTCAAAGTTCTTATTGTTACGCTTCTCGATATCAACATAAACACATCTGTTGTCGCGACGCAAAATCTTACCGGATGTCATCTCACCTATACGGCCTTCATACTCATCCTTAATTCTCTCAAACTCAGCCTCACGAATCTTCTGTGAAATAGCACTCTTTGCAGCTGTAGCAGCAAGACGACCGAGATTCTGAACCTCAAGGCCCATCTCAAACTCATCACCGATTTCAAAATCAGGATCCATTGACTTAGCATCTTCAAGTGACATTTCCTTATCAGGATCCATTACCTCTTCAACAACCTCAATTACTTTATAAAGAGAAATAGTACCATCCTCACGATCAATCTCGGCATGTACATTCTCATTTGTCTTTGAAGCAGAGAACTCTCTTCTGAATGCAGTAACGATTCCTTCCTCAACGGCGCGAATCAACTTCTCATCATCAATTCCGCGTTCCTCGGCAAGTGCTCTTATTGCCTCTAAAACATTCAACTTTCCTTCCTCTTCCTGCTTTGCCATGTTAACCTCCTGCTATGTAATAGTAATTAAAATTCTATATGTCTTATTGCCTTAGCTATCATATCGTAGCCTATTACCAATTCGGCAATCGTCACATACTTCTTTTGTGCCTTATTAATACTCTTGTTCTCAAGGACTTCGACAACGACATTCTCTTCATTAACTTCCTTTATCTTACAAAGGAAATTCTTCTGACCTTCATATTCTTTGAAAAGACTCATCTCAATGAGCTCTGTTGAATATCTTTTGAAATCGGCTTCTGTCTCAAGCGGTCTTGTAAGCCCCGGAGAAGACACCTCAAAATAATCTGCATCATGCTTCAATTCCTTATCGAAAATTGGATCTACAGTCATGCTGAATCTCTCACAGTCATCTGAAGATATTCCACCTTCCTTATCAATGAACAAACGAAGGAACATATCCTGTCCTTCCTTTTTATATTCAGCATCAACAAGTTCATAGCCCATATCCTTTGCTATAGGTTCTGCTATATCAAAGGCAGCCTGAGCGATTTTGGATCTCTTTGCCATTAACACCTCGACTAAATTACAAAAAATAAACAAAAAACGGACCGTAAACAGTCCGTTCAAAAAGAAAAACCTCTTAAAACCTCAATTATTTTACCACAATAATCGGTAATAATCAAATTTACGCATTTTATGTTAAATTTCACAAAATAAAATTAAAATTTATGCAATTAACTATTCAAATTAGACAATAATTTTAGTAAAATTAAATCATTAAAAAATAACACTAAAGGAGACATAGACTATGATTAAGATTATTGCAGGACAGAAAGGTACAGGTAAGACAGCAAAGCTTGTAGATGACATCAATCAGGTAGCTGTCGAAGACAACAACGTAGTTTGTATTGAGAGAGGCAATCGTTTAGACCAGTTATTGAAGTGTAAGGTAAGACTTATTAATATAGATGAGTATCCTTGCACAGGTTACGATCAGCTTCTCGCTTTTATTTGCGGCATTTGTTCTAAGGATTATGATATCTCGCACATTTTTATCGACAGCATAAAGAAAGTATCAAAGTCTACGGATATGAATGAATTATCAGCATTCCTCACAGAGTTGGATAAGTTGGCAGCAGCTTCTTCCATCGCAATAACAATTATTTTGAGTGAGGCAATTGATACTTTACCTGATTCAATTAAGGCTTTTTGTTAATTAGTTTTTATGTTATCATTTTGTGTAGGTCATAGTTTTGACCTACACTTTATATTTTTTGGAGGGTTTTTATTATGGGTTTATTGAAAGAATTTAAAGAATTTGCTCTTAAAGGCAACGTAATGGATATGGCTATCGGTGTTATTGTCGGCGGTGCTTTCGGAAGTATAGTAACTGCACTTACTACTGATTTTATCAATCCTCTTATTGCTTCTTTCGGCGGTGCTGAAGTAGCCGGATTAATAAAACTTCCTTGGGTTGACTATGCAGGTCTATCGTTGGAAGAGAGAACCGCACTCAGCATAAACTATGGTGATTTTATAACATCTGTTATTAACTTCCTGATTTTGGCTGTAGTATTGTTTATTCTTCTTAAAGGCATGAACAAACTCAAAGAATTAGGCTCAAAGAAGGAAGAAGAGGCAGAAGAGCCTGCACCGGAACCTTCAGCAGAAGAGAAGCTTCTTGTTGAAATCAGAGATTTGCTTGCAAGCAAGAAGTAATTTATTCTCGTACAATCAATTCAAACAGTATCACAGTGGCTGTCTCAAAACAGCAAAAGTGTATGTAAGGAGCCTCCAAATCGTCATTTACATACACTCGGAAAGCCAAAAACGACAAAAGTGTATGTAAAACACCTTCAAATCACCATTTACATACACTCGGAAAGCCAAAAAAGTGGAATTCCGACAGATTCAGCACTTTGGTCCGCAGATTAGCGGAACCAATAGTATAGTATATTCAACAAAAAACCTGCTAACAAAAATCAAGAGTTTGTTGGCAGTTTTTTTCTCATAAAAACTTTTGCAAATGTTTGTCGTTGATGCCGCTTATATGATAGAATACCTCGCAGGGATAGCATATAGAGGAGAATAATTTGTATGAGCGGCAGAAGCGAAACTGAAATATCCAAATATCACGCCTACAGCATAAATGTACAATACAGTAATCGCGAAATACTGATTGATACTTATGGAAATCGCGCAGTTGAAATTGCATTTAGCGATATTGAAAGTGCTGTTGTACGCAGATATTACAAACATCACAGCCACGGTTATGATGAGAAAGCCAGTTGGGATTTCTGTTTATACCTGCATGACAATACCGGGATTAAGATAGAAGAACTTAATGAAGTTCAGTTTTGGACTTTGGTAAATGATATTAACCAAAACCTTACAAGGAATGGTTATCCCGTGTTGCAATTAACGCTTGAGGGTGAACCAATGTTAGCAGCAGAAAAACGCGAGACATATGCAAACCGTTTCACAGTAGATGACCGCGTTATTCGTGATGATGAGGACGTAGTTAAACGTCGCTCGAACAGAATCAGAGTCTTCGGTAC
>JAKSRF010000109.1 GCA_024403755.1 Clostridia bacterium | reverse complement strand
GTATGTAAATGACGATTTGAAGGTGCTTTACATACACTTTTGCTGTTTTGAGACATCCTCTTTTTTATTTGGCCTGCGGTCTGTTCAGACGGCCGCCGTTATCATCCCGTTAATCCGTTAACAAAATTATGGTTCTTCACGAGCTGTAAAATCATCTCCGTAGGTTAATCCGTATCCGAGTTCCAGAAAACAATTGTCAGTGCCGATTTGATCTACTGAACCATACCACGGTGACGGCAATTTTCCGGTAAAATCAGCGCATCCGCATAAAACATCAGATATACCTTTTCCCTCTGAGCCCGGTAAATAGCACATTACAACGCTGTCCCAGTCATTATAATCTTCGTTATTGAGGATAACCTGACGACCGGCAACGATACAGGTTACTGTCGGCTTGCCGAGAGCTTTGGCTTCTTCGATGGCAGATTTGTTTTCCGGAAGACCGAGTGCACCGCATAATTCCATATCTTCTGTGTCACCGTTCCATTCGGCATAGGATTGTTCACCCACACAAAGAAGAACGACGTCTGCATTTTGTGCTTCATCGGGATTTGTAATTACCTCAATTCCGTAATTGTCGGCATATTCCTTAAAAGCTTCGAGAATTGTTGTAACACCGGTGATATTCTTATCAGGGCTGCTGTTCCAGTCAATTGTCCAGCCGCCGCACTGTACCTGACAGTTATCTGCGGCAGGACCTGTAATGTAAACCTTTGTGCCTTCTTTGAGAGGAAGAGTATCATTATCGTTTTTGATGAGAACGAGGCTTTCCTCAACAAGCTTTTCTGCTACTTTTCTGTATTCATCTGAACCGGTTTTCTCCTGTACTGTTGTGAGCTTCTCACACAGAGGGTCGTCGAATATACCTGCATCCTTCTTAACCTTGATAATTCTTGTAACGGCATCGTTGATGCGCTCTTCGCTGATTTCGCCGTTTTCTACGGCTTCAATAATAATTTCTTTGGCTTCGTCAAAGCGCTCTACTTCCATGAACATATCAATGCCGGCATTTACACTTGTTATGATTTGCTCTCTATATGTTGAGCCGCTTGTATTCTGTACAGAATCCCAATCGCTTACGATAAATCCTTCAAAGCCCATTTCATCTTTGAGCTTCATAATATATTCTTTATTCTCGTGCATCTTAACTCCGTTCAGTGAGGAGTGACTTATCATGATGGTTTGTACACCGGAATCTATCTCTGCCTGATATACTCCCAAAAGCTCCTGAATCTCTTCTTCTGTTAACTGTGCGTCACCTCGATCTATGAGCATACTTATACTCTTTTTCTCACCGGTGCCGTATTTTACGTTGCCGTCAGCGAAAAAGTGCTTCGCACAAGCTATCAATCCTCCGTCAATAAGGCCACGGGTATATGCAGTTCCAAGCTTAGTAATAATGTCAATGTCCGAACCATAGGATTCGTATGTTCTTCCCCAACGCGGGTCTGCTGATTGTGCAAGGCAGGGTGAGAAGTTCCACAGCATATGACACAATTTTGCTTCATCCGCCGTGATTAATCCGACCTGATAAGCAAGTTCCTCGTCATTTGCGGCTCCCTGTCCTATATTGTGCGGAAAGTAAACTGCGTTGCTACAGTAATTTACGCCGTGAACATCATCCTGTCCGTACAAAAACGGTATTCCTGCTTCTGAAGTTATTGCGGCTTTTTGGTATTCATCAACAAGGTTTCGCCACGCGAAAGCATCCAGATGATCTGCTTGAGAGAGTATGCTTCCGTAATCGCATTCAAGCATATCGTTTACCGACACATTATAGATTGCCGGTTGTACCATTTGTGCTGCTTTTTGTTCAAGGGTCAGTGAAGCGGTGATTTCTTCAGGAGACATTTGAGCATATTTCATGTAAAGATATTGCTCATCGACGATTTGTGTTTCTTCGGTTGAGTTAGCTGTTACTTTTGTTGCTTCTGTAGTCTCGGAAGTCTCTGAGATGTCCGTGTTTACAGTGCTTTCGGATTCATTGATAATATTCGTTGTATTTGTTGTTTGATTGCTGCCGGTTTTACAGGATGCCATAGAAAGCATAATTGATACCGTAAGCAATGCACTGAGAGTCTTTTTCATTGTTTTCCTCCGTTTTGTGTTTGTCGCGCCTTTTCGAGAAAAAGGATTGCAAATTAGATTTTATCATATGCATACCGTTCTATAGGGTGCAACATTGAACTTTATATGGTAAAATAAGCACATTGGTTAATAAGAGGTGCTGTATGTATTCGCTTAAGGAAATTCACGATATAAGTTATGACTTTTTGAAAGAGTTACAAGCAATTGTAAGAGAGAACAATATAGATGTTTATCTTGACAGCGGTACTTTACTCGGTGCCGTGCGAGAGAAGGACTTTATTCCTTGGGATGATGATGTTGATCTTGTGATTAAGCGTTCCGATTATAATAAACTTGTGAAGATAATTGACGGTAAATTAAGCAGTAAATATGAGTTTATTCCGACCTCTGCTTATAACGGTTTGTTCTTTGATTTTACGGCACGTTTTATATATAAGGACGGAACATTAAGGGATGTTACTCCTGAGGATGCTGCCTATGACAATATGCAAAACAGAATTGCTTTTGATTTGTTTATTCTTGATAACTGTCCTGACAATGAGTTTTTACACAAGATTCAGGTGATTAAAACAAAGATGTACTATGGTATGGCTATGGCTCATCGATATAATGTTGATATGAGTAAATATAGTGGATTAGACAAAATAAAGGTGTCTGTTTTGACTAAGTTGGGGAAGCTTTATAAGCTTGATACAATAATAAAGAAGTTTAATCGTAATGCATTACGTTATGACAATGTTGAGTCGGGAAGATATTGGGCACCGACATATATTCTTAAGGAAGTTCATTATACCTATCGTAAAGAATGGTATGACGGATTCAGTGAATTTCCTATTCGAGATACGATGTTTAAATGTCCTAAGGATGCAGTGTCTGTGCTTACTACAATGTACGGTCCCGATTATATGACTCCGCCTCCTGAAGCAGAAAGAATCTCATTACATATCTGAGTTTTTGTTTTTACTGTCACCCCTAACAAGGATTCTGCACAAATATCCGTGAGATTTTGTCACAATAATAAATATTTTATGACATATAAATGTAATTATTTAGTGTTTATAATATTTAGGTCTGTGTGACAAATAACTTAAAAGATTAAGGGGAGGTTTTCATGAAGAAAACAATTAATGCCATTCTTTGTGCTTCATTGTGTGTTGCTTTTGCTTCAAGCACAGCATTTGCAGATACTATGAATATTAACAAAGATGTTACTAATCAGAATATCATTCAGGTTCTTTCTGCTTCAGTTAATCCTGATGATACATCTTCAGTTGAGTATTATGTTGGAAAACTCGAAGAGTTTAGAGAACAATTAAGAACAAAAAATGCTCGTGAGTACATTGACAGTGCGATAATCATAATGAAGCAGACAACGTCAGCTGATTATCGTGGTAAGCAGTATGGTATTTCTATATTGAATGCACAGTTAATTGATGAGTATTATTTCTCGATTGATGATTTGGAGTCATTAAAGAATTATTTTGTTTATGATGATGCCAAAGATATTCTCGAGCAAGCTAGAGAAGATATTTACGATGTTTACAATCAAGGTACTGACGTAGATACTATCAAGAAAATTCATGATGATGCGATCAAAGCTGCAACTAAGGTAGCAAATGAGATGGCTTGTGACTTTCTCGAGGAGGCCAAAAAGGAGTTAGATCATGATGAAGCTAAGGGTATCATTGATAACTATATCGATAATATTGATACTATTATGCCTAGCGCAGATTACGAGAGCTACATTGAATATGTTTCTGATGCTATCGAAGAAGCAAAGGATATGGAAATCCTATATCGCTTGATTGATGAGATGGAAGGTTTGGGAGATTCCTATAATCATGATGAGCCAAAGAAGATTATTAATGATGGAATAGAGGCTCTTAAGAATCTTGGCCCAGGTGATGAAGCTGCTGCCGAAAAGATAGCAGTTGAATATGCAACAAAAGCTCAGGATCTTGAGGATTTATTAAATGCTCGTGCTGAAGTGGCAGCTGAGTTCGAAGCAATCAGAGATGATTTAAAGACAGATGATGCAAAGGCAAAGCTTGATGATGTAATTGATTCTGTTATGAATGCAAAGGATATGGATGAATTACAGGATTATTGGGATAATAAGGATGACATAATTGCTGAAATAGAGGATTATGATACACTTGTTAATGCACGCAAATTAATCACTGATGCTCTTGAAGATATAAAGGATACATATGAGAGTCCTGAGGCAAAGAAAATCATTGATGATGCTATTGATGCAATTAATAATTCTGACGACATCTCTGGATTTAAAAAGATTGTTGATGATGCTATAGCGAATGCTAATAAGGCAGAAGAAGCATACAAGAATTCTTTGATTCCTTCTCCATCACCAGATGTTACACCATCACCAGAGGTTACACCTACAGCAACTCCAACAACAGCACCAACAACAGCACCAACAGCTACACCTACAGAGGATCCTACAATGGTTAAGGGCGCAGGTATTACTGTTCCGACACCGGTTCCTACAGAGACACCTAAGCTTAATGTAGGTGATTTTGTAACACGTTGTTACAATGTAGCTCTTGGAAGAGAGGCTGATCCGGAAGGTTATAAGTATTGGGTAGATAATTTAAATAACGGTCAGGCTTGCGGTGCTCAGGTAGGATTTGGTTTTATGTTTTCCGATGAGTATACGAACAAGAATACAAGTGACGATCAGTTCATTAATGACTTGTATGCAATGTTCTTCGGTCGTAAGGCTGATGAGGCAGGCTTTAATTATTGGAAGCATATGCTTGAGTCAGGTTCAAGTCGTGTAGAGATATTTGCAGGTTTTGCTAATTCAGCTGAATTTTATGCATTGTGTTCTGATTACAGTGTTGTAAGCGGTTGGTATCTTGTTGGCGTAGATAACGAACAGCAGGGTGGTATCAATTGCTTTGTAGCAAGACTTTACAGAATCTGTTTGGACAGACTTCCTGATTTGGCAGGCCAGAAGGGCTGGGTTGAGCTTCTTTACAATAAAGAAATAAGCGGTACTGAATGTGCAGCAGGTTTTATTCTCGGACAGGAGTTTGCTAATAAGAATCTTGATAATGAGAATTTTGTAGCATATATGTATCGTGCTTTCTTCGGACGTGAAGCTGATATTGAAGGATTTACTTTCTGGTTGGATGCACTTAATTCAGGCGCAAAGACACGTACTGATGTATTCTACGGATTTACAGGTTCACCGGAGTATGTTGAACTTTGTGCAAAGTACGGAATCATTGCTTAATTAAGTAGTAATTCTTTATTAGCGAAATAAAAAGAGGATGTCTCAAGGACGATTAGTTCTGAAAGATATCCTCTTTTTTTGGTAAAAACGAAACCTTGTGTACAAAATGCGTAAGAAATCATGCATAAAATAAAACAATTTTGACTAAAGTAACAAATGAATTATTAAAGCGCTGGCCATATAATAAAAATGTTTTGATAAAACAGAGTTAAAGGAATATTTTATTCGGAGGGTTCAAATGAAAAAAATTCTAAGTACGTGCACTTGCACGGCAATAGCAGTTGCTTGCATGGCAACAGTATCTAACGCTGATGTTGTTAAGGAAATCAGTGTACTCGATAACAATGGAAGTTTTGTTTTGTGCGAAGAGAATTCTTTGCAGGAACAGAAGGATTGTTACATTAAAGAGTTGGAGAAGATCAAAGTTGAGCTTAAGTCATATGCTGCCATCAGTTATGTAGATACAGTAGAAGGCTTAATTAGGAAGGCCAGTTCAGCTTATGCAGCTAACAGACAGTATTGTAATGCGTTTCCGGAAATCAAGCGTTTGGAAACAGAATTCCTTGATGCTTACGATAAAGCAGAAGAAGATTTCATATATGTATATAATACTTATGTTAAGCATGAGGAAT
>JAKSRF010000108.1 GCA_024403755.1 Clostridia bacterium | reverse complement strand
GTGAGATTTTTCCTTGATTTTGGTGAGATTTAGTTTGCGGCTCCGGCCACTGCCGAATGTCCGGCAGAATCTCACCAAAAACGGCTGTTTTTCTCACCAAAAGGTGAGATTTTTCCTTGATTTTGGTGAGATTTAGTTTGCGGCTCCGGCCACTGCCGGCTCCAGCCGCCGCAGAATGTCCGGCAGAATCTCACCCCGCGCCCTGCAAAAAACAAAAGCCACTGAAATTTTCTGTCTCCGCATCTGACTTAGTAACGGAAACTGTTCTTTTCAGTGGCTTTAAGTTTCTTATTGATTTTTCTCTATCAAATTGTAATCTTGCCCGTACGCTCACACATCGCACATTGCTAGGGTGGACGTTCAATCGTTCAATCGGTCAATCGGCCTACCGGCCTATCGGTCATTGTAAATTAATTACAATTCCTGTCTGCAATCTACGCCTCTGGTTGCACACCAGTCTGATAACATTGAGGTAAATGCAGGATAATTTGCATTGGTTTTATTGTAGGACTTATTCAGACCGAGGCAGTACTCGGTTGTGCCTTCCTCGGTTTTAATCTTTAACCAGTAGGAATGCCATGTTGCTGTAGAATAGTTAATAGGAGTGAACTGAATAAGCTTAATCTCGTTTACGTTGAAAGAGTTGCTGTCAATTACAATACGGTCACCCTTAAGCGTAATTTTCTCAGGGAAAACTTTGCTTGCCTTTTTGTTACTTGAAGAAGCCAACTTGAAAAATATAATTGCCAATATAGCAGAAATAGCCAAACCGACAGCACCTATAACCATTTCGTCTCTCATAGTTACAAGGCTCATGCAAACACTGCTTAAGAAAAAAACACCTATAACGATAAATGCAATCTTCTTGCCTTTACTGATAGCCGGACACAAATTCTGCTTATCGCAGTCAAACACTTTATCGTCGTAAGCATCTGCTGATAAATCCATTGTGCTTCTTGCTTCGGAACCTTTGGCGAGAAAGCCGCCGTAAGCTCTGATCTCGGCGATGCTTTGAACAGCCATGGAGAATTCGTCCTCTTCAAAAGGCCATAACAATTCTTCGGTTTTTCCTTTATTGTTAACTACCTTGAAAAATCTGGAAGTTCCGGTATAAACACCGTTGTAATAGTTCTTAATAGCCTTTGAACCTTCGAAAGAATCAATAGGGAATTCCTTCTTAAGTTCGTTCTTTTTGTAAATCTTAATGCCGTCTTTGCCGATAACCCATTTCTCGGTACCGACACTACTTGCTGCTTTCAGACCTGTAATAATTCCGAGAACAACTGCTGCTGCAGCGGCAATAACGAATATTATAGGATTGTCCTCCGTAAGGTCTGACAATAAATCGTTATCATAGAAATATATTCCCATTGAGATAAGTGTAAATATACCGACAAATAGGAAGGTGTATAAAAAACAATAACCTATTTTTTTACCGATTTTGGCAGGTTTTCCTACGTATTCACGTGCTGCCTGATTCTCTGATAAAGTTACTTTACTCTCTTCGCTCATAATCTTTTCCCCCTTCAGCGAAAAATGACTGTAAGATTATATCATTTTGCCGATAAAAAGCAAATAAGATATACCGACAGCCCCATTTTCGAGAATAATTCAAAAAAGCCAAGTGCATTAATTAACGCACTTGGCCGAAATATAAACTGTCTATCAATTAAATGATATCTTCGTGATGCTTCTGAAGTGACTTAACCTTGAATGCAGGATTGTCCTTGTAAGCACGTATACCGGCAGCAGTTGCCTTGGCAGCAGCCATTGTTGTCATATACGGAACACGATGCTTAATTGCATCCTTACGGATATAGCTGTCGTTATGAACTGATGTCTTTCCTGCAGGTGTATTGATGATGAGATCGATATCACCGTTAAGAATCTTGTCAGTAATGTTAGGACGACCTTCATAGAGCTTATTAACGCGCTCTACGTCAATACCTGCTTCATTAATCATCTCGTAAGTCTTACCTGTTGCAAGAAGCTTGAAGCCGAGATCAGCAAAGTCCTTTGCAACCTCAAGAAGCTCGCCCTTATCTCTGTCACATACAGAAATGAGAACAGTACCCTCGGAAGGAAGCTTTGTCTGTGTAGCTTCCTGAGCCTTGTAATAAGCTTCGCCGAAAGACTCGGAAATACCGAGAACCTCACCGGTAGAACGCATCTCAGGTCCTAATACAGGGTCAACCTCTTGGAACATATTGAATGGGAATACGGCTTCCTTAACACCGTAGTGCTTAATAACTCTGTCCTTAAGCTCAGGTACAGGTGAAGGTACTCCGGTAAGTTCTGAAGTCATGATAGTTGTAGCAATTTTTACCATGTTGATTCCGCAAACCTTTGATACGAGCGGAACTGTACGAGAAGCACGTGGATTTGCTTCGAGAACATAAACCTTATCATCCTCGATTGCATACTGCATATTCATAAGACCGCAAACGCCCATTTCGATGGCAATGCGCTTTGTGTAATCTTTAATTGTAGCTATCTGCTTTTCGGTAAGGTTCTTAGAAGGGAGAATACAAGCAGAGTCACCTGAGTGAACGCCTGCAAGCTCGATGTGCTCCATAACCGTAGGAACAAAGCAGTTCTTACCGTCTGCGATGGCATCAGCTTCACACTCGGTAGCATGATGGAGGAAACGGTCAACAAGAATAGGACGATCCGGTGTAACACCGATAGCTGCTGCCATATAAGAACGGAGCATATCGTCATCATGTACAACTTCCATTCCACGTCCGCCCAATACATAAGAAGGACGAACCATTACAGGGTAACCAATCTTATTTGCGATAGCGAGAGCCTCGTCTACAGTAACAGCCATACCTGACTCAGGCATAGGAATCTCAAGCTTATCCATCATGGCACGGAAGAGATCACGGTCCTCTGCAAGATCGATTGTCTCAGGAGAAGTACCGAGAATCTTTACGCCGTTCTTCTTAAGGTCGTTGGCAAGGTTAAGAGGTGTCTGACCGCCGAACTGAGCTATTACGCCGACCGGCTTCTCTTTGTTATAGATTGAGAGAACATCCTCAAGTGTCAAAGGCTCGAAATAGAGCTTATCGGAGGTATCATAGTCAGTTGATACTGTCTCCGGGTTACAGTTAACGATAATAGACTCAAAGCCTAATTTCTTAAGAGCAAGTGCAGCGTGAACACAGCAGTAATCGAATTCGATACCCTGACCGATTCTGTTAGGGCCGCCGCCGAGAATCATAATCTTCGGCTTAGATGTGTTGCATGGGCTCTTATCCTCAGAAAGGTGATATGTAGAGTAGTAATAAGCAGCATCCTTTGTTCCGCTTACATGAACGCCTTCCCAAGCCTCTTCGATACCATACTCATGTCTCTTATTACGGATATCCTCTTCAGGAACCTCAAGAAGCTGACTTAAGTATCTGTCTGAGAAACCGTCAAGCTTTGCCTGAAGGAGAGCAGGCTTAGCAGGAACAGCACCCTTGTTTGCCATGAGTGCTTTCTCTTCCTCAAGGATTTCCATCATTTGCTCAAGGAACCAATGCTTAATCTTTGTAAGATTATAAATTTCTTCGATTGTTGCACCCTTACGGAGAGCCTCGTAAATTATAAACTGACGATCTGAAGTAGGGAAGGTAAGCTTCTGCATGAGCTCTTCCTTCGAAAGCTCGTTGTAGTTCTTAGCAAAACCAAGACCGTAACGACCTGTCTCAAGACTTCTGATAGCCTTCTGGAAAGCCTCTTTATATGTCTTACCGATAGACATAACCTCACCAACGGCACGCATCTGTGTGCCGAGCTTATCCTGTGCTCCCTTAAACTTCTCGAAAGCCCATCTTGCAAACTTAATAACTACATAGTCACCGTCAGGAACATACTTATCAAGTGTACCGTACTTACCGCAAGGAATCTCGTCAAGAGTCAAACCGCATGCGAGCATTGCAGATACAAGTGCGATAGGGAAGCCTGTTGCCTTTGAAGCAAGAGCAGAAGAACGTGATGTACGTGGGTTAATCTCAATAACAACAATTCTTCCTGACTTAGGATCGTGTGCGAACTGGCAGTTACAACCACCGATAACCTCAACGGCCTCGATAATTGCATATGACTGACGCTGAAGTTCCTTCTGTACATCTTCAGAAATTGTAAGCATAGGAGCTGAACAGAAAGAGTCACCTGTATGAACACCGATAGGATCGATATTCTCGATAAAACAAACAGTGATTTTGTTGTTCTTTGAATCACGGATAACTTCAAGTTCGAGTTCTTCCCATCCGGCAATGCATTCCTCAACGAGAACCTGTCCTACGAGTGAAGCCTGAAGACCTCTCTCGCAAACCACTTTAAGCTCCTCTACGTTATAAACCATACCGCCGCCGGCGCCGCCCATTGTATAAGCAGGACGGAGAACTACAGGGTAACCGAGCTTATCGGCAATAGCCAAAGCCTCATCTACAGAGTAAGCAACTTCGCTTCGTGCCATCTCTATACCGAGTTTGTTCATAGTGTTCTTAAACTCGATTCTGTCCTCACCACGCTCGATGGCATCAACCTGAACACCGATAACCTGTACGTTGTACTTGTCGAGAACACCGGCCTCAGAGAGTTCGGAGCAAAGATTAAGCCCCGACTGTCCACCAAGATTTGGTAACAATGCATCAGGGCGTTCTTTTTCAATTATCTGAGTCAATCTGTCAACATTCAATGGCTCAATATATGTAATGTCAGCGACATCCGGGTCTGTCATGATAGTAGCCGGATTTGAATTAACTAATACAATCTCATAACCTAAGTTCTTAAGTGCTTTACAAGCTTGGGTTCCAGAATAGTCGAACTCACAAGCCTGACCGATAATGATAGGACCGGAACCGATAATCATTATCTTATTGATGTCCTGTTTCTTTGGCATATGTTTTCTCCTTATTTTTTGCACCAAAAAACGGCGCTGTTTTTTAATTAATAGAATATAATTAGCAGGTGCTTTTGTAAATACAAAGATTTATAAAATTTTACACTGTTTTTGTGCAAAATCATAGAAAATGTTTTATAATCAATTTCATGACTAAATCTAACAAAATTTCTCTTGTAATTATTTGTATTTTTCTGGCAATCTTGTTTGTCGGTTGCCTCATGTTGAAAAAATATGCATCCGGTTCAGTCCTCCTTTCGAGAGCGGATCAAATGGAAAGTAAATTTGCCGCCAAGGTAGCTCAGCTTGATGAGTATGACAACACTATATATTATATAGGTAATATAGGTTCTTTCGGTCTGTGTCCGTCCGATACCGCCCTTCTCGAAAATAGGTTAACCGTCCTTAAGCCCGGCAGAATTAATGAAGAGACCATGCCGGTTCCATGGGAAGAAGTTGATCACAACTATTACGATAAAGACGGCAAACTGGTCAAAACGGTACCGGGCCGCATCTACTCAAAGCACATGGTTATAGTTATTGATTCCTCTGTGACTCTTTCCGATTCCGAATGGGAAGTAATTCGTCAGTGCGCCGTAGACAACATGGTGCCGGTTCTTGTTTTCGGTAAAACTAATATTTTGAAATTCCAGGATACACTTTTACTCAAAGTATATTACGGCGATGAGATTCAATCCTATGCATGGATAAACTGCACCAAAACCATTAATCAACCAATTGATTTTGAACTCGGCGGTGCCGACAATGTTGCAGGCGCAGACGCAGATGCAACGCAAGCGGGCAGAGGGGCCGGTGCGAACGGTGCGAACGGCAAAGCAGGAAAAGTGTCCGGTTCAAGCGAGTCAGCTGCCGAAAGAAAAGAATACAGCACTTTGTCTGTACTTGAACGTGATATCAAATTTATTGACTTTATGTTAGATTTGTTTAAAAAATGATACTTTTAATGCTTTCATACAGTTAATCTTAAACATTTCTTAATAACATATGTCTTTTTTCTTTATTTTTGATTGCTAGAATAACATACGTGAACAGGAGAGAGGTTGTTCGATGACTCCACTGCTCACTAAACAAAGCGTAAAAGTACAATGTACTTTCATAAACACCCTAACCAAAAGAACATCCCCGAGGCTGATAGCTTTGGGGATTATTCTTGTTCAATTATAAGTTAATAACAGGTTGTCCGGCTGATTGGTAGGTGAGATTTAGTTTGCGGCTCCGGCCG
>JAKSRF010000107.1 GCA_024403755.1 Clostridia bacterium | reverse complement strand
GATTTGGAGAAGTTTTGCCGAGACGTCGCCAAAACACACCTAAAAACTCGCTGTCGGCGACAAAAAACACCGATTTTGGAGACGCGGCGACCCGATAACTCCGCCATTCATTACAATTACCGCTCATTCCTATCAGAATCTTTATGGCACTTGAATTCTACTTTCGAGGCGACTCCTTTTGCTTACCACCCATCCCCCAATTCTCAAAGGGTGGTTCATCAATTACTATAAAAACATCCGTAGGTAAAATGCCCAATTCAGAGCAAAGTCTGTCGGTGATAAGCTCAATTGCTTTGCGTTTTTGTTCAGCGGTTCTTCCCGGAAACAAAGTTAATTCTATTATCATAAAATTATCTGTCTTGGCAGGGGCCGTCTCGTAATCGGACTTATCATATTCGATTATTCTTTGGAATCTGTCCCAATCCTCAATTCCGAGAGAATCAATCAACCCGCTGTGAACACAGTCAAAAACCTTCTTTTTGTATTCAGAGTCTTTTCCTTTAAGCATATTAATTTTTACCAACGGCATCGAATCACCTCACAAGACTATTCATTGTTTATGTAAAACACCCATTTTCGCAAATTATACAATGTGCTGATAATAAAAGCATACAAGCTGCGTTCTGTCCCTCAAATCGAGTTTGGATAAAACGGAGCTCATCAGATTTCTGACTGTGCCCTCTCCGAGGAACATCCTGTCGGCAATTTCTTTATTGGATAAGCCCTCAGCAACAAGCTCAATCAATTCCTTTTCCTTGGGAGTTATATCATAATCCTCCCATTTAAAGCTCTCGGTGCGGTTCATAAGATTAGGAAGGCGTTCCACAATTTTACTTCCGAATACGGTTTGCCCTCCGAACACAGCTTTAACCGCAGTATTAAGAGATGCACAGTCCTGCTTTAATACATAACCTTTGGCACCGACCTTGAGAGCTTTATTAATATACTCATCATCAAGGAAGGTAGTAAGAAGAATTATACGAGCAGACTTATCCGTTTTCAGAAGCTCTTCGGTTGCGCTGAGTCCATCCATATCCTCCATACGAATATCCGATATGACTACGTCAGGCTTTGTCTCAGCATATGAATCAACAGCTTCCTTACCGCTGTTACAAAGCTTAACAACCTCAATATCCTTATCCTGTTCAAGAATAATTTTAAGAGATGTAATTACAAGCGGATCATCATCAACCAACATCAATTTAATTGCCATATCTACTTCTCCTTAGGTATTGTTACAACTACGGTAAAACCGTCGGCACCTCCGCGAACGGAAGCACGACCTCCCATAGCCTGTGCGCGTGAATTAATATTAAGAAGTCCTATTCCGGAATCTCCTTCGCTGATAATGAAATCAGATTTACCGGACAATTCCAAATCTTTAGAGGAACCGTTATCAAACACTTTGATTCTCCAGAAGGTAACATTCTCTACCATCTCTATAACTGCTTTGTTTCCGTTACTGTGTTTGGAAATATTGGTAACGCACTCCTTGATAATTCCGAGAATCTGCTGCTTCATCTCATTATTTACCGGTGAATCAAGTGATGTCACAACCTCTACTTCAAATTTATCCTTCAAGGACGTGGCTATATTATTTATGCCGATTGACAAATCAATAGAATCGTCGTGCAGCTCATGTACGCTTCTTCTTATGTTAGTCATGGCTTCATTTATCGTATTGTTTACGGATTCAAGATACGGCTTAATCTCTTCTTCTTTACTGATTACAAGAATTGCCTGCATCTGAACAACAGCTCTTGTAAGAATATGACCTACGTTATCATGAATCTCCCTTGCTATTCTGTTACGTTCCTTAAGACGTGCAGTATAAATCTCGGCATCGGTTCTCTCGCTCACCTCACGACGCTTACGTTCGTTATCAACTGCTTCCTTTCTGGCCGCATCCCAAAGTTGAGTCGAACGATTAACAGCGCTCGCGTAATAGTCAGAGAAGTAACCTACATAAGCTGCTGCCAATATAACAACCGTACTGATAACTCCCCTGCTCAAGGTATCAGACAACAAAATATTGATTAAAAGAATAAATCCTGCCGTAATATACTGCGGAGTTCGACGTTTATACATAAGGATGTATACGACAGAAGCAAAAACCACAGTAACAACCGGAAATATTATTGCCGTTATACCGACTGCAGCTCCCGTCGCTGTCGAGAAATACTTATTTTTAACAAATTCATCCAAGCACAGCAATATTATTCCTGTCAATACCATACAAACGTGAACAGCCATCACGTTATCTGTAATGAGAAACGCGGTGGCTATTGTCAACAGTATTATCAATATTTTGTCTTTTATTCGCTGCGTCATTCTTTTATTATACGCTTAGAATTCAAAATAATGGCAATGAATGAGATTGCGACTGCAAAAAGAGCTTCTACAACAAAGCAAATCATCAACTGTTTTGCATCGTACGAATATTTTGACTGAACGGACGAAGTCATGTTATTAGCAAGAATCGTCCAGTAAAACGGAAGGAACTTAGAGAAATTCAAAACATTCTCACCGATAAATCTCATAGGAACAAATACACCGCAGAGAAATGCCATAGACAAACTGACAATATTTGTTACCATTCCCAACGAGCTTGCCGACTTAATGAATGTCGTAAGCAAAGAAGATAAAGCACAGGCTATCATCGTGGTCAAAAAAGAATTGATCAATATTACATATCCGTAATTACTGATTATTTCGGAACCCGCTCCGTAAACAAAATTAAATACCGTAAACAGAAGCCAGCAAACAAGTCCCGATGTCAATAAGCCCAGAGTATTGGTAAGTTTGGTCATATACGGAGGCACCGGTGACACCGAACATCTGTCTACGGTCTCCTTTTTGTTTGTTATCAAAATGGTGTAGCCTATACCCATGGACATCATTCCCAAAATAAGATACGGATAGTACTGGTTAATATTAAAGATTACTGTATCCTCTGCACTCACTTCTACCGTATCGTTGTCAGCTGCAACTATTGATATCTCAGATTCGTCAACTATAGTATCATTAGTCTTTGATACAGCCTCCTCCACAGACAAACCTATTGCTCTGTAGCTTCTGTACATGTTAAGAAAGGTGTTTATTCTGTTTCCTATATCGTAAGCAGCACTGCTGAAATTACCGTTACCGGTCTCATAGCTTATCAAATTATCGTTATTTCCCGCTTCGACTGAATCCATAAAGCCGTCCGGAATATTCATATGGTAGTCTGTAATATGGAAATAAACCATATTACTGATCTCAGTATCATCCTTATCACCGTAATCCGTTACCTCGTTACTCTTTGAGAGATACTCCGCAAGTCCCTTTGACAGCTCACTGTTATCATTATCTACGTAGCTTACCGCATATGACTTTCTTTCTGCTGATATGCCGACATCATCCATAATGTCTTTAGCACTTACTGTCAACGCTATAAACATCACTATTGTAATGATTCCGTATATAATTATGCCGTTCCTGTTTTGTTTCAGCAATTTGAAAAAATATTTATAATGATGCATATCTTTCCCTCCTTAAAAGCAGAATGCTGGCTGTAAGACAAATAACGGCAAGTGCAACTATTTTTATTAGATTACTGTAAAAATCCAAATCGCTCGTCGTATATGCCAAACGGAAAAAGGCCATATTCATAATTGTTGCCGGATTAATATCGTTTATGATAGGACATACGCTCTCTATTAAACCCGGAAGCTGACAAACCATCTCTCCGGACAGAAAGCTTGATGTCATTATTATTGCTGTAGTCTTATTACATTTACTGTCTGAATTACCCTTAAGCAAACATCCGCAAAGAGTTCCGAAAGCAATAGAAAAAACATTACAGGAAACTACAAAAGCAATAAGCTTTGTAATATTGGTTCCCAACGGTACATCTAAGAATGTCTTCATTATAAAAAGCTGAAATACATTTACAGCAAGTGCAATTGTAAGAAGTGCCGCATAAGATGTCAGTATGAGTTTGATTTTCTTCTTCGAACAGACACTGACTCTCATTGCATGATATCCGTTATCAGCCTTGATATTTCCTGTCATTTCCACTCCGCTCAACGCATTGAAAAGAATTCCCATTACAAAGGTGCTGTAATAGTACCACAGATATGCATTCGGTGATTCATCCACAAAATCGCTCTTCTTTGCAGTTAAAAAATCGATACTCTCGCCTATATTTTGAATAAGCTTCTGTGCTTCAAGCGGATTAACCTCTAAAGCAGCATTGATTAACTTACTGTTGTTCATAAATGTATCTGCTATGGTTTTTCCTACACCGCACGCTGTAATTGAGTAATCCTTAGGAAGAAGAGTCTCAATTTTGTCATCATATACTTTAAAAGCAAGATCAAGGTCACCCTCCTCTAAAGCCTTAATAACTGCTTCCTCATCTTCATATTCATTTATGAAGAGAAGCGCACCATCCCTGTTACTTCCCGGCTTTGTAAGTTCTTCGAGCACAGAATTAAAGCTTTCATAATACATATCGTTACTTCCTGCCCTTATCACCGCCGTCTGCTTCATATCTATATCATCAGCAGAAGTCAGATTGCCGAATGCTACAGTAAAGCAAATCATAAGAGCAAGCGGAAATATTAAAATCCAAAATACAGCCGTTTTATTTCTAAGTCTGTCCAAAAGAAAATATTTAAACATAATGACTCTCCTTTGCTGTTAATTATTCGTCCCTGAGATCTTTTCCCGTAAGTTCAAGGAAAACATCATTAAGAGTCGGCAACTCAGAGGTTATTTTCTTCATGGCATAGCCTTCATTCTGGATAAGATTAACTATATCCAAAACATTGTGCTTACCGTTACCTGCCTCAACCTTAAGCAAGTTATTCGTATAATCAACTCTGAAAATATTCGGAAGTACCTTAATTTTATCTATCACCTGACTATCGAGACCGTTAACCTCAATGGATATAAGCTCACCTGTCTTTATCATGCCCTTGAGTTCACTTACGGTACCTTCTGCAATGGCAATACCCTTATCTATGATTATTATGTGATTTGCAAGTCTCTCAACTTCCTCCATATAGTGGGAAGTATAAATTATTGTTGCACCCTTTTTATTAAGCTCCTCAATTCCCTCAAGAATCTTGTTTCGGCTCTGCGGATCCACCGCTACTGTAGGCTCATCGAAAATGATAATCTCCGGCTTATGGGCAATGCCGCATGCAATGTTAAGTCTTCTTCTGAGTCCGCCGGAAAGCTTCTTCGGTCTGAATTTTCGGAAATCCTCCAAAGCAACAAATTCTATTGCCTCATCAACATACTTTTTGCGAAGTTCCTTATCCTTAATGTAAAGACCGCAATAAAAATCGATATTTTCTTCAACAGTCAGCGTATCGAAAACAGCAACCTCCTGCGGCACAACACCGATACGCGCTTTAATATCATATGCCTTTGAACTCATTTCCTTTCCGAAAATGTTAATTGTCCCTTTATCATACTCAAGAAGCGAAAGAATACAATTAATCGTTGTCGATTTTCCCGATCCGTTAGGGCCGAGAAGGCCGAGTATCTCGCCCTTCTTTACGCTCATCGACAAATTATCCACGGCAATTAATTCTTTATATCTCTTTACTAGTCCGTCAACCTTAATAATCTCTGTCATATCATTAACCTCCGGTGTTTTTACCTTACGGCATTATTCTCTCATACGCGCGACAGCGAAAGTAGTGAGATGAATAATTATGTGATATGACATTTGTCATTTTGTGAGATTAATCGACGCCTGATTCACTGAAAGCTCCGTTTTCAGTCACTGTTGAAGACAGCAATTCCGCAATTCCGCAAGATGTGTCCATAAAATTCGAAGGAAAACTTCGATTTCTTGCGGAATTTATGGTTGGTGACAAAGAATTCCCGAGATTCAGTCACGCTTTCTGATGAAACCTGTGATTCTACGGGAATTTTGTAATATAAATTATCGAATTCCCGTAAAAAGAACACGGAATTCATAAAACCTCGCGATTTCACGGGAATTCTTGGTCGTAAAACAAAAATTTCCCGAGATTCAGTCACACTTTCTGATGAAACCTCCGATTTCACGGGAATTTACAGTTGGGAACGGCAATTCCGCAAGATGTGTCCATAAAATTCGAAGGAAAACTTCGATTTCTTGCGG
>JAKSRF010000106.1 GCA_024403755.1 Clostridia bacterium | reverse complement strand
GCCACCTACAGCCCGCCTCCTACAGCTGCCTCCACAGTGCCTTCCCACCCCTTTTCGCGCAAACAAAAGGGCCGTCATACCCATGTGACAGCCCTTGAACTTAAGTTAATAACAAACGTCGTCTAAACGATATTGGTATTTTACATTATTGTAGAAGTATAACGAATAGAGCTTATATTCTCATCTGTGTCAAAGAAAAAGGTAAGAATTGTGGTTCCGTCCGTGTAAGCTATTCCGCCCGGAACCTCAGTGTAACCGTCACCATATACGGCAATAACGTCAGCCTTTGCTTTTGACAGGTCAATACCTTCAGCGGTAGCTACGTTATCCGTAGAGAGACTTATGCAGCCGATTAAGTCGTTGTCTCCGTCCGGATATGTTATTATCTCAAAATCGGAATAAGTATAATACTTGCTCATGCCGTCTGCAGCGCAACTCGGCTCTTCGAAATATGAAGGTGTCTCATCAATTTTCTGAACTATTGCGTTTGCATCCTGATCGGCAAAAATCTCGGTTCCCTTATAATTAAAAACATATCTTACGGAAGCTTCTCCTGCTGCCTCTCCGCCTTCTGTTGTTGCAGCGGCATTGTTATTGTCAACTGCGGAAGCGGCGCTTGTCTCTGCCCCGGAATCCTTTGATATTACCTTTGTATCACTGCTGCATCCTGCAATCGATAAGATTAAAAGTCCCGTAAGCAGACCTGAAGTTAATTTGCGTAAACGAATCATTTCTTTTCCTCCGTTAATTATCAGTAATATTATATTTAATTTTTTGTTCTTCGATGTCCTCGTAGTAGAAATCGATTTTCGGAGCCCATATTTTCTCATAATAAGGATCTCCTCTGTGATCTTTTATATGGCACTCATCTCTCAGAATTTGTCCGAGAAAAACAGATGTTTTAGTAGCACCGGACAGATTTAGGTGGAGTCCCGCATCGTATGTATCGGTATTCCAGTCAATTCCTATGGTATCTGCGCAATCCAGTAGATTATAATACTTTATTTTGTGTGCGGAAGCAAATTTTTCTATTTGTGCGTCCCACTCCGGATACCAAACAGGGAAAAGGCTCGGGGCCTTAACGAGAACCAGTTCGACATTGTTTTTATGGCAAAGCTCAACCATTTTGTCCAGATAATACATGGCATTGTCGCCGAAAGTATAATCACCGAGAGGCATACCGTTCGGAATTTTTGATACAGGCTTACTGTCCACTCTCATGTAATAGCCGTTGTGACTGACCTTATCCTTATCGATAAGGTAATTTATGTCATCTTCAGTAAGATCATTCCATCTGGAGTGAAATCTGAGGATAGGGAAAACGTATTCGATGAAGTGTTCTTCCGGAAGCATTGAGGCGTTTATGGATTCTATTTTCGAGGAGGACCAGCGCATACCGTCCAGAGTCATGCGGTTATAGGTCTCTTTTTGCGGAGTGTTGTACTTCATGGAAAGGACATTGAATACGAATACATCCGGCTTCTCATAGCGAAGTGTATCCTCCATAAGGTAGTAGGATTGCCATATAAGCTGCTGTGCGCTGCCTCTAATATAGGACGAGATACCGTAGTTCTCCCAAAGCGTGACAGGAGATATGTTCTCATAAAGCTCGCAGTCGCCCACGAATACTACATCATGACACATTTCCTCGTCATAGAATTCTGCAATCATGGCACCTTCGGTTACGCCGGACATAAACTTCGGAGTCAGAAGAAGTGTAAGGAAAGTGAGTACCAATACTACTACAACCGCAGAAGCTATTATTCGTATTATTGTTTTTAATTTTCCTGTTTTCATTTATGTCCCTCTCGAAAATGCACTTAAAACTGATTATATATAAATTGAGATGCGGCATATCCTATGCCGTATTGACCGAATATCAAAACTATAAGAAACAAACCGAACCAGATTGCAAATTTGCCCCAGTACGGAATAGTGGATATTTTATCTCTGACAGAGCCCGATCTTCCGATTAAGCTTACAACAAAAACAATAATTACACCGATAAGAACAACGATATAATCGGTCGGTTCAAGTCCGAGTCCCATAAGTGTTTCCTTGTTGATAACGGCTTTGTCGGTAAAAATCGAACCGAACATTTTGAATGTAAGAGGTACATCTCTGTAGCAGTCAAACAGTCTCAACGAACTGACAATGAGCATTGTTCTTATTATTCTGACGGCATCCCAGATTCGGGTACCGTTGACTTTTGTTTTCGAATGAAAGAAACGATAAAATGGTTCGAGCTCTTGTGATATGAGTAAAACAAGACAGTTTCCGAGTCCCCAAACGATAAAATTCCAGCTTGCTCCGTGCCAGATTCCGGTTGCAAACCATACTATGATTGTTGCTGTATATACAGGTACGCGTTTTCCTATTTTGTCACCCAGATGTTTACGTGAGCTTCGGTTAAGATTCAACATGAATTTACTTACCGAGAGAGGGTAGAAAATATAATCCGTAAACCAGGTTCCCATGGTAATATGCCAACGATTCCAAAACTCCTTGAGTGTTTTGGAGAAATAAGGTCGGATGAAGTTCTCTTTAAGAGGAATGCCCAGTGCTTCGGCAGCACCGATAGTAATATCTATTCCGCCGGTAAAATCGCAATACAGTTCGATGGCGTAAAACAGCATACCCAGTACTACGAATAAACCGTTATAGGTCTCAGTATCTTTGATAATGGTTGTAACGGCAGTCAAGAGTCTGTCTGCTATGACGAGCTTCTTAAAGAAGCCCCAAAGAATTCTTTGAAGTCCGTAAGAAATATACTTAAAATCGAATTCCTTTGATTCGAATAAGGCAGGTGCCAGGTCATCGTATCTGCTTATAGGACCTTGGACAAGCTGCGGAAAAAAGGAAGCGAACAGAGCAAGCTTAAATATGTTCTTTTGTGCCTCGGTCTTACCTCTGTAACAGTCGATGCTGTATCCTACCGTCTGGAAAATATAGTAGGAAATACCCATAGGAACCGCTATATCAACAAATGTAAGTCTATGCGCAGAGCCTAACACGCCCATTATTGAGTTTATGTTACTGATGGTAAAATTCGTGTACTTTACTACAGCCAACATGCCGATGTTAACTACGATTGAACCTATGAGAAGTCTGCGACGTACAGCTTTTTGCTGCTCCTTATACTTCTTTTTGGTTTCCTTATCAAGACTTTCCTTGTTAGCTTTAAGATAAGCTTTCTCTTTATTTGCATTGCGCGTAATTAGATTTGTGAAAATGTACGTCGAGACTATTGTGCTTACCAGATAAATGAGATTAACCGGTAAGGCGGTTGTCTTGCTGAAATAATAAAACACCATATCGGCAACGAGTAACAATACCCATCTCGCTTTACGCGGAATGAGCCAGTACAGAATAATTACAGCCGACAGAAATGCTATGAAATTATAGGATGTAAAAAGCATTATTTTTACTCTCAGTCTTCATCGGACAATTCTTTAACAAGCTTTGCCAGACTATCCAGTGAGTTGAAATTTTCCGGTATTATTTTATCTGCGGATATGGCTACATCGAGCTCATCATTTATATCGGCAATGAGAGATACGATGTCGAACGAATCGAGAATCTTACTGTCGATAAGATTAGTTTCCTGCTCAAAGTCAATATCCGGATGAAGATCCGTAAGAAGATTCAATATAGTTTCCTTAATATCGTCCATAGTAAATGCCTCTGAAAATATAAAATGTATTAAAGCAAGTATAGAATAGCACAAAGAGTACTTTTAGTGAACTGTGCAAATTACATCATGGACTTAAGAAGATTGCGATCTTTTTTGCCGTTCGGAGTAAGCGGTATAGCGTCAAGTTTTCTGTAGAAATTCGGCAGCATATACGGCTGAAGTTTGGTTCTGAGCAAAGAAGATAATTCTTTTACTTCCGGTGTGCCCACATAGAAAAGAACGATTTTGTCCTTCTCCTGATTGTATACACAGCAGCAGGCATCAATGCCGTCGACCATATCCACATTAGCCTCAATCTCGCCGAGTTCAATTCTTTGTCCCATATGCTTAATCTGAAAATCCTTACGCGATACGAAAATCAAATTGCCGTCATCACGCATTCTCGCCAAATCACCTGTCTTATAAATAATCTCGGTATAATTACGATTCAACGGATTCGGAACAAAATTCTCGGCAGTCTTGGACGGATTATTGTAGTATCCGAGAGTAACACAGGTTCCGCGTACGCAAATCTCTCCTTCTTCGCCTTCGTTTGCTTCGGTTCCGTCATCCTTTAAGAGCAGAATACCCGTATTCTTAAACGGACGACCGATCGGAATAATATCGCCGTCTTCGATTTTTTTATTTACATGATAGTAGCAACAGACACCGGTAGTCTCTGTCGGTCCGTAGAGATTTGTGAATTCACATTTCGGAAGGGCTTCCTGCCAAATTTTAAATTGTTTTGTAGGGAAGACTTCGCCCACAAATGCAATCTTGTTAACGTATTCAGGCTTAACCGTATTAAATGTCTTGAATTGAGATATGATTGTCAGTGCGGATACGGCCCAACAGAGTGTGTTAACCTTATTCTCATTCAGGAATTCAACAAGCTTAACCGGAAACATGAATAACTGCTTCGGAACCATATGTGTGGTTGCACCGAACATAACCGTAGGGTATACATCCTTAATATACGCATCAAAATAAAGAGGTGCCTGATTGGCGAAAATGCAATTCTCATCGAGCTTTAATTCCTCTGCAAAGCTTACGGCATAGTCGATAACAGATCTGTGGCATGCCGTAATTCCCTTCGGAATGCCGGTAGTGCCGGAAGTAAACACAATATATATAGGGTCGGTATCAATGGCATTGCGCTTAATTTGCTCAAGCTTTGCTGTATCATCCTGTGTAAGATTGTGTGCTGTTAAATCATCATAAAGGAGAATCTCTCCGCTGAAATTTGCTAAGCTTTTTGCTTTGTCGATATTATTGCTGTCTGCAATGATAAACTTAGCTTCGGAGCTTTGCAGAATCAGGTCGATTCTTGCTCCCGGCATCTCTGAATCAATCGGAACATAATAGCATCCGGCAGCAACCGTTCCCCAGAAAGCGGCGAGTTCCTTAGGATGCTTATCCATAAAGATTATCACAGGTTCTTTGTTACATCCCTTATCAGCCAGTGCGGCTCCGATTTTTTGAACTTCATCTTTAAGTTCTTTAAAGGTATATGAATCCTCTCTCATAACAAAGGCTGTCTTATCAGGCTTTGTAAGTGCGGTATTATACAGAAAATCAAGTACGTTATTTATCAAGGTTATACCTCTTTTCTCTTTGGTTGAATTATAGCATTATACTGTGGCTTAAGCTTGCCGCAAGCCAAGACCGTACTCTGAGCAAGTGCCCGTAAAGCATCGGCATACCCTTCGGTATTGCTGAGTTCCCGTCCTATTACCGACAATTCCGTGCAACCGAGGACTACGATGTCGGCGCCCTTCTCATAAAGCTTGGCTGCTATACCTTCCAATCTTTTGACTGTGGCATTATCGATTTTACGTCCGCCCTTAACATCATCATAAATGAGACTCATTACCTGCTCCTGATCTTCAGGCTCGGGAATGACTGTAGCCAGATTGTATTTATTTAATGCATTTTGGAAAAGCTGTGACTTTATTGTTCCGTCGGTAGCTATAATTCCGACGGTGGTTATTTTGTCGTTGGCGTGATTTAAATTATATGAGTTTATTACGGCAGCCGTCTCTTTTACACCGTCCAATACCGGGATATTTAAGGCCTCGGAAAGTTCACTATAGAAGTAATTGGCAGTAATACACGGGATTGAAATCAGACTGCATCCGTTTTGTTCCAACATACGGCCGGAATTTATCATATGAGGAGCAGGATTCTCTGTGCTCTTTCCGAGTATATATGCAGTACGATCGGGAATTTGCGGACAATTATGAATCAACATTTCTATATGCTCTGCATCTGTTGATGCATCCGTCATTTCTATCACATATTCCATAAAAAGTGCGGTGGCCATAGGACCCAGCCCGCCGATTACTCCAAGCTTATGCATTTGTTTCTTTCTGTCTTTCTTTTGTATAATGAACCTTTGTTGATTATACTACAACCTGAAAAAATGTTGTAGGCAAAGAGAAAATAACAGGAAAGAAGAGGTTCAACACGGAAATTCCCGTGAAACCTGCTAATAGATTGCAAGCATTTTTTGAATAAATATTAAA
>JAKSRF010000105.1 GCA_024403755.1 Clostridia bacterium | reverse complement strand
AGTGATTATTGCAGGTTTGGCGCTCAGATTCACTAAATCAAGCCATTTTTGTCACCTGGTTAGTGACAAAAACAAGAGATTTTAGTGATTATTGCAGGTTTGGCGCTCAGATTCACTAAATCAAGCCATTTTTGTCACTTGGTTAGTGACAAAATTACAAATCCTGAAGCAAATTGCCACGATATTTTTATGATTGCGAATGCTTTTTTCGAAAATGAAGCGTTCGCTAAAACAACACTCAATACTTTGACAAGAACTTTTTTGTACGTTCCTGTCTCGGATTATCAATTACTTCTTTAGCAGGTCCTTCTTCAACTATTACGCCTTCGTCTATGAAAACGACGCGATCGGCAACATCACGGGCAAAACTCATCTCGTGTGTTACTATTACCATAGTCATATGTTCCTCAGACAAGCCGCGTATTACCTGGAGAATTTCGTGAGTAAGTTCAGGATCAAGGGCACTGGTTGGTTCATCAAAAAACAAAATTTCCGGACTGGTTGCTAAAGCTCTGGCAATGCTGACACGCTGTTGTTGACCGCCGGAAAGATTGCCCGGATAGGTATTCGCTTTACCGAGAAGGCCCATTTTGGTAAGTAGTGAATCGCATATCTCATCAGCCTTGGTTTTATCCATTTTGTGCACATGAATTAACGCTTCGGTTATATTACGTCTGACACTGAAATGAGGAAAAAGATTGTAATTTTGGAAAACCAATCCGAACTTACTTCGTATTGAAGTAAGCATAGTTTTGTCACAATAGTGCACTTTGCCGTTGGAGTCGGTTGAACACAATTCTTCTCCGCCTATTTTGATTGAACCGCGGTTGATTGTCTCAAGAGTCGTAGCGCAACGCAAAAGTGTTGATTTACCGCCTCCGGAAGCACCGATTATTGCTACTGCCTCGCCTTTTTTTACATTAAGAGATATTCCTTTAAGGACCTGAGTATCATCAAAAGATTTGGTTATATTCTGCATCTCGAGTATATTCATATTTTTCTCCTTATGTAAAAGTGATTAATAGTAGGACATTTTCTTTTCGATGCCGTTCATTATGGACTCAATGAGAGCATTTGCTATGTAGTAGAAAAGCCCTGCTATTACGAAAGGCATAACTGAAACTTGTGCAGAAGCTAATGCACTCGCTGCGAAAAACATCTCGCCTATCGAGAGAATCTGAGCAAGGGACGTATCTTTTACCAATGTTATTACTTCGTTCGTCACAGAAGGAAGAACTCGTTTGAATACCTGCGGAAGTATGATTCTGAAGAAGGTCTGTGACTTGGTAAAGCCCAGAAGCTGTGCTGCCTCATACTGACCTTGAGGCATTGACTGAATACCGCCTCTGAAAATCTCTGCAAAATATGCTGCATAATTCAACGAGAATCCGATAACAGTCGCAATATATCTGTAATTTATCGAGCCCAAGCTTAATGACCTCAGACTGATTCCGAAGACATAATAAGGAACATAGTAAACTATAAGAAGCTGAAGCATCAGAGGAGTACCGCGCAAAACCGATATATACACGCGGAGAATATTACTCAAAATCTTATTCTTCGAAAGGCGGCCTCGAGCAATAAGAAGACCAAGCGGAATCGAAAAAATAATCGTAAGAATAAAAATCGCCAATGTCAGGAGTAAGCCGATAGCAAGTTGTGTAACTGTCGCCGTAATATCCGTCTTCGCCACCATATCAATGAGGCTTATCATGAGCGCGAATGTGTGTCCCATACTTCTGTTCCTTTCGAGAAGATTTACCAAAGTATTGTACCACACCACAACGGATTTTAGGCATACAAAAACTGCCTCGCAGTGAAACCAATCACTTTCGAGGCAGTCACAGTTTACATTAAGAACCACTTACTTAACTATCGTGATATCCTTCTCGAACCACTTTTCGGAAATCTTAGCAAGTGTTCCGTCGGCCTTCATTTCCTTAAGGGTATTCTGAACTTTATCACGAAGCTCCTCGTTTCCAAGAAGGAAGCCTACACCATACTCCTCAGCAGCAAGTGATACATTAAGCACAACAAGGTCAGCATCTGAATTCGAAAGCTCATAACGAGCAACAATCTCGTCCATTACAATAGCATCAACTGCGCCTGACTCAAGTTCCATCATGGCATTCAAATAACTCTCAACCTGAACCAACTCAGCAAAAGTTGACGCGAGGTCCGGATTCTCCTCAACGGCAGCCAATCCGGATGAATCCTTCTGAACACATACACTCTTACCTGCCAAATCTTCGAGAGCAGCAATTCCTGAATCTGAACGAACTACTACTACCTGACTGTTTGCCATATATGGCTCACTCCATGTATATTGGTCCTCACGACCTGTAATTGTAAAACCGTTCCAGATACAATCAATATTACCTGAAGCAAGTTCAGTATCCTTTGAATCCCAGGCAATCGGCTGAGCAACAAATTCCATATCAAGTCTCTTTGCAACTTCTGCTGCAAGCTCAAGATCAAATCCTACATAATTGCCGCTGTCATCAATAAAGCCCATCGGTGGAAACTCAGAATCAAATCCTACAATAAACTTCTTGTCCTCTCCCTTTGATGAACAACCGCAAGCAAAAGAAGCAAACATAACTGCGCTGAGTACCAAAGCAACCAGTTTCTTCATAAAGTAAAACCTCCTGCATTTAAATCAATTAATATCATATTGAATAAAAATTCTCCGTGTCTCATACACGAACACAATATGAAATTATAAGATGTTACTTCACTAAAGTAAAGGTTGTATGCGGTGTAATTTGTTTCAGTGGGCAATTTATTACAAGTGCAATTTATTCAAGGACGCTTCGGTACGAATCGCACACATAAAAAGAGGCCATCCATAACGAGACGACCTCTGTTTATTCCTATAACAAATCACTTCCAACCATTTAACCTTGTGGCCTTCCGTTTCTATTGACCTCTATTACTTTGTCTGTGTGAAGGCCAAACCCGATAAAACGGATTTAAATGATTGTGGCTCTTCCTGTCCCATCGGACTCACCCCCTCTATCGTTGTTCATATCGACTAGATTTCTCTTAGTTCATGGTTTAATTATAGCATTCATCTCGGAACAAGTTGTTAATATGAAGTGAACAGAATTATAAATAAATGTAGCGTTACAACGTATGCTCAATGAGTTTATATAAACTCAGCTTTCTTGTCAGCTGCTGCGATGCCAAGAAAATTTACAATTATTAATATTGCCGAGAGTGCAACACTGAATTTAACAATTTCATTTATATAAATCGAACCCGATTTCAAATAAAAGAGTTTTTCATTTAATTTGTTCACTTGTGTAACAGCAAGATAATTCATCAGAAAAATTAAAAGGCAAGATATCAAAAAACGTTTGGATGAAAATGAATAACCCAACGCGAGTCCTACAGCGCATGATACTATTACAGTTAAAATCGATATCAGCATTATAAATAAATCACATAGATTAAAACCAAAGTTAACATTCATCACATATATCAAAACAGTTTGTATTAATGCAGTAAATCCGAGTGACAATTCCTTCAGTAACAAAAGCGAACCGTTTTTCATCGGAAGCATAAAAACCGGATTATGTTTTCGGTAAAACATATCTATAATAAAGCTGAATATGCAACAGATAAAGATAGGAAGACAGATATTGTTATTGTTAAAACCTTCTCCGAAAATGCAAATTACAGCAAACGATAACATCATTATTAATACATCTCTTTTGAAGTTATATACAAAGTATTTCATTCTTAAAGATTGCTTTTTTGTTTTTTTCGAACTAAAAACACAGTCTTCAGCCAAGCGGGATTTATCAGCTATTATTTTAATTATTCCTATTAGCGATACAAGCAATACCGAAAGTATGACAATTGCAATTATATATCGCATCACTTCTCCTCCATCGGGACGCGGAGTGTTAATTATCATTACAGTTGACACTGCCAAAGCACCTATGGCTACAGGGATTTTTAATTCTCTTGAGTTACGTATCAATACAGTTGCCATATAGAGAATCAATGATATTATCAATGACTCAATTAAGAAGAGAATCACATTAAATCCGCATGCCGTAATTACAAACAACTTATCAAATGAATAATACTGATAGTACGATACCAATCCAGTGTTAAACATTATCAAAAGACCGGATAAGAAAATCTGTATTGCAATTACATATATCTTTGTCTTTATTTTGTCAGAATCTTTTAGACAGAGTTGATTTGTCAAAGTGCTTTTCCTTCCTATAAGCTCACCCCACATATTTACAACGGAATTGAATATCACAAATATGTAGAGAACAATCTGAAGTATCTGAACGGCACTCTCTAAATATAAATTATAGACGTAATTTCTTGTCGTATACAACACTTGCATAATTATCCATAACGGAAGTAAAAGGCGAATGTCACGCCAAAGCATATATTTGAAGTATTTTATTCTCATAGCTATCACACTTTCTCAATATCAACTCGAAAAGCGCTTTTAAAGTACTCATTCAAGGATTTGCCTTCCTCCTCCTTGATTTTGTCTACGCTCTCATAACAAAACAACTTTTGATCCTTCAGTATTATTACATCATCAAGAATATTCTCCACGTCCGCAACAAGATGAGTTGCAATAATCACAGTGGCGTTCTCTTTATATTCGCGGAGAATAGTATTTATCAAATACTCACGATTTGCCGGATCAACACTTGCTAAAGGTTCATCCAAAATATATATTCGTGCATCCCGACTCAACACGAGAAACATTTGCAAAAGTTCTTTCTTTCCCTTGGAAAGCATGCCGATACGCTCCCCTTGTTCAACATGAATCTTATTCAGTAATTCTTCAGCTTTCTTCCTGTTAAAATCTTCAAAGAAATTCTCATAGAAATCCAAGATACCGGAAACCTTCTCATAATCTGAAAACATCATACAATCCGGCGAGTAACTGATAATCTTTTTTGTCTCGACCGTTTTTGTCTTACCGTCTATCAGCACCTCACCGGAATTCGGATAAATCAAACCTGCTATCAGCTTCAGAAGCGTTGTTTTACCGGCACCGTTTGGTGCAATCACCCCAATTATTTTCCCCGTTTCAATATCAAGATTTATGTCTCTCAAAGCAGTTTTGCTTCCGTATTTCTTCGTTACATTTTTAACTTCTATCATTTTTTTCATTGTAACTCCTCCGATACTGTTTTGATAATTTCTTCATTACTCAAACCTATTTGTCTCAACTTTGCTATCATTTCCTCTGCGTATCGCTTGGCAAATTGTTTTTTTAATTCGTCAATTCTCGCTTGATCGGCAGTTACAGTTCTTCCCTGTGTTCTGTTCGAAGCAGCAAGTCCGTCATCCTCAAGTTTAGCCAAGGCTCTTTGCATCGTGTTCGGATTAACGCCTGCCTGTACAGCAAGATCACGAACGGTCGGCAGCTTATCTCCTGCTTTATATTTACCTGACACAATTTCTAAAGAAATGTGTTCTGTAATCTGCTGAAATATGGATATATTCTCATCGAAATTCCAACTCATACCTTTCTCCTTTTTAACCTTGTCCTTGTATTAGTTCACTAGTACAATATCACAAATTTACATCGTTGTAAATACCTTATAATTTCATTTTCGAAAATATGATATACTGATAAAAAAGTGCATGGGAGAGTCCCTATGAATTTACAGCCTGCACCTACAGATAAATTGAAGGAAGTTGACATCTCTGAGTTATACTTTACTGAATTGACAGATGAAGTCCGTTCTCTGTATGCCGTGCGGCACAAAAGCGAACGCACTCCGCTGATTTGCGGCATAGTGCTGATTCCTGTAATTATACTTATGCTGATAACGGTTTGGACTTCCGTAAATGAATTACAAATCAGAATCGGACTGATGATTTTCACGGCATTCTTCTTTATATTACCGTTTCTTCTGATGCGCGATTATTTTAATACTCCCGATGGTTTTGTCGAGGGCATAACAGAGATGTCCTACTGTGATGACCGAAGGATTAATTCTGAAGGCAGAACAGACGCCAAAAGATATGCCGACATCATTTTCCCTCAAAGCAAGCAAAAAGTTTTAAGATGCAGAATCCCGGTAACCGACAAACCGGCCCCGGGAACAAGAGTAATTATTCTACATCGCCGTCGCGGCGGTTACTGCTACATTTTCACTGATTAGTTGTTTCAGATTAACTCTTCACATCTTCTTGGGAAATGGGTTGCTAAGCAATTTGCAATGACAATTACCTATGGTTATGTAGTGATTACTACCGATATGTGTTGATG
>JAKSRF010000104.1 GCA_024403755.1 Clostridia bacterium | reverse complement strand
TGCGGCCGGATTCACTAAATCAAGCCATTTTTGTCACCTGGTTAGTGACAAAAAAACAAAGATTTTAGTGATTATTGTCGATTTAGCGCCCTGATTCACTAAATCAAGCCATTTTTGTCACCTGGTTAGTGACAAAAAACAAGGTTTTTAGTGATTATTGTCGATTTTGCGGCCGGAGTCACTAAATCAAGCCATTTTTGTCACCTGGTTAGTGACAAAAAACAAGGATTTTAGTGATTATTGTCGATTTTGCGCCCTGATTCACTAAATCAAGGTGTTTTCTTCTCTGATGGAGAAGTTTTAGGGCAATTTCGGAGAAATTCGGCCGGCCACAGGCCACCCGGCCACAGACCACAGCCACAGACCACAGCCACAGGCCGCCCGGCCGCCCGACTGCCCCTATTAGATGCAGGCTTTCAATACTTTCGCGAGTTCTGAACGGAAGACCGGTTTGCTCAAAAATGCGGTGGCGCCGGCAGCTGCGACCTTCTCTTCTGTATCAGGGCAATCATATGCGGTGATGGCTATTATCGATACGTCCTTGCCGACAGCATTGCGGACAGCCTTTACTGTCTCGACGCAATCTGTCTCGGAGTCGCAACAATCGATAACTACGAGCTTGAATGCATCGTCCTTCTTCATTGATGTCTCGATTAGAGATACGGCTACATCACTTGAGGTGCACCACTCGCTGTGCATGCCGCTTTCGTCGAATATGTCACATAAGTCGAGGCAGGCATCTGTATTCTTATCGAAAATGAGTACGCGGCATTCAGACAACTCAGGTATTTGTATCTGAGGCACAGAGACATCCTGAAGCTTGAAGTCGAATGTCATTGTTACTTTCGTGCCTTCTTCAGGTTCGCTGTCTATATTTAATGTGCCGTTCAGTTTGTTTATGTTTTCCTTGGATACTGATGAAGCGCGGCCGATTGAACTGTCAATTGTGTTGCTCATCGCCAGGCCGTTGTCAGTGACACAAAATTCAAATGTGGCATAACCGGACGATGCAGGCCCCTTTTCGGTGATACGAAGCGTAATCGTTCCTCCGACCGGAGTATACTTTACGGAATCTGTAAGGCAATTAAGCAATACATGGGTGAGACCGAATTTGTCGCAGACAATGCACTCGTCATTTATGTTCGCTGCCTCAACGATGAAGTTCAGGTTTTTGCGGCGAACATCGGCAATAATTATACTTCTTATTGTATGCAAAATGTCAGCAAGGCTTGCTTCCTGCGCGGTGGCGGATTCGCTTGCGGACTTGTCGGACTCATCTGACTCGCGACTCTTATTCGCAATATCATCAAGGAGCGCCTGCATATATTCTGAAACTCGATTAATCTTATTAAGATAAGTATCTACCTGTGCCTCACGGTCGCCCGCATTGCTTGCAAGCTGTCCGTAATTCGCAATCGCATTAATCGGGGTGCGCATATCATTTGCAAGGTCGTTAATATATGTCATTTGCTCACGATCGGATAACTCAAACATAGCCTCAAGTCTCTCAAGCTGACGGCGCTGTTGCTCAAGCTCCTTCTCTGCAGATATGTTATAAATAATGCCGTAAACCTTGCGCATTCCGTCATTATCCGTTTCCATACGACCAACCGAACGATACCAGCTGTATTCACCGCTCTTGCGCTGAGCTCTGTATTCCGCATCGAATTCAAATTCATCCGAATTACGACTTCTCAGGCAATCTCTCAAATAATTCATCACACGTTCCTTATCTGAAGAATGCAGTATGTTGACCCAGGAACCCAAAGTGTTCGGGAAATCCTCTTCACTCATCTCGAAGCCTAACATGCGTCTCATCTCATCTGACCAATAGACCTCGTTTATGTCGTTCATATCATCTACACTTACGCTCCAACCGGCAACATTAACCCTGTCTCCGAAAGCATTAATGCGGCGCTGCTGATTAGCCAAATCAAGAACCTGATTCATCTTCTCTTTCTGCGCAATCTGATTACGAATCATCTTATCCGCATCACGGAAAGCAAGTATATAATTCACCGTGCCGTCTGCCGCTACTGCTCTTACAAAACACATCTGGTGGTAATCGTATTCCTTATGCTGTGCTATGCATCTTCTGTAGGTTACAACATAGTTGCCCGTTTCCGGCGTCTCATTCTCTATCGTGCTAAATAAAGTCTCATGGATTACCCTCTTCTTATCTTCTCCGAAAACGTGTTCTCTGATATACTTGGCTATGCCTTCGTCATAGCCGTTCATGCCGTCAATGAGCTTAGCTTCGCTCTCGTATATCGGATCCTCATTGGCGCAGTAAAGATGCATATCATGATTATTCGAGCCGTCAAGCAACCATATTGTATGATACTCTCTTGAAAGACCGTCTGCGAGTGCATGCTGGTTCTGTGTCTGTCTCCACTCCTCTGTAACGTCTCTCAAGCCAAATGCCGCATGATTCTCATCTGCACCTCTGATAACCTGGAAACGAATTCTTCTCTCGGGATTATCCGCGAAGGACCTGAATAAATAGAAGAACTCCGACTGTTCTGCCAGCATCTCTCTCATTCTCGAAGGCTCGAGAAGCTTCTTAAATTCATCTCTGTCATCCGGATGCACCTTGCGGTCTATATACTCATTAAAGAAGTCAAGATAGTTGGTGTCGGAATAGCTGTCGATTCCGTTCTCTGCGGTTTTCTTATATATCTGACATGACATATCGTCAAAGCCGACATAGTAAGCTGAGATATACGGTCTCAGGAAGAAGCTTGTAAATGCGCCCTGCTCCTCTATCTTACGCTGATTCTGGAGAGCCTGTGCTCTGTAATCGTCAATTCCCACAAATGAGAGAAGTAAAGTCGATGCTTCTCCGTCCGCACGCTCAAGTACATCAACCGTAAGTCGACGCATAGCCCTCTTTGTTATAGGAAGCTCGTATATATACTCACGATGATCCTCTTTACGCATGTATTCTTTCATGTAATCTACATTCGCGAAATTAATCCAGTCCTGCTTATACTGCGGACCGACAACCTCGGCAAACATACGTATATGTTCGGAATATACACTGATATCATGAAATTCACTGTTCTCCAAAACATCGGTTATACGTATCGGACGTATTATATCTGTATCAAGATTTACAAACATAATAGTATCGTAATCTTCCATTAGCTTGGTATTTACATTGCGAATCAGAACTTCATCATCGCAGTTAGCAAGGCCCGCCAGAACCGTATCCTTATTGACCCTGTTGAACATACACTTATGCCAAATATACTCTTCTCCGAAGCTACTTCTGTATTCAAAGCTTATCGGATTTCCTTCCTGAATATACTCGGATAATGAATCCACACTGTATAAAGCATCAACAAACTTGGATTTATCATCACCGTGAACATAATTATCTACAAAAAATCTCAGAATGCTGCTGAAATGCTTGCTATCGTCCAATGAATGAATAATGTTATAAACATCCTTAATAACCTTACTTGTACCGTTATTCAGATTTACAAGTATTACCGCCTCGTATTCCTGTGTGAAGCCGGATATCAAATCATCGGCAGCCTGCTTATCCTTAATGTCGTAATGCACCATTGCGGATACATCCTGATGTGTTCCCTCGATACGGATACCCTTCTTGTACTCAGGGTTTCTTACACCGCCGCAACGAACAATCATAGTAGTACCGTCCGGGTTATGCCAAGGATACTGAACCTCCGAATGAACACCTGCAGTCATTTTATCAACCGCATCAGCCACAAGGCCGTATGAGCCTTCATCTATATTGTCGTACCATGCATGATAGGTATCCTCAGGCGACAGCTGTTCCTTAAGTCCCAACAGCTTAAGCATTGCCTCATCCGCATACATTCTCGGCGGCTGTCCCTCATCAAGCTCAAAAGCCCACAGTCCTATATATGCTTTCTTAAGTACATCCGAAGACAAAGGTACGGCACCGAGAAATCTCTTCTGCTGCTCTTCAACCTGATCGTTTATATCAAGCTGAATACCAAAGAACTCACCGTTTCCGTCCCGGTCACGCTTTATCTGTCCTGCCGAATGATACCAACGGTATTTGCCGTCTCGGTCAGCCATACGGTAATTCACATCATATAAGGTTTTACTGGAATGATCCTTTATGGTCGCCTCGAAAGCGCGTTTAACGGCATTCTTATCCTCCGGATGCACAATATCCATCCAGGAATAGCCGTCTGTCTTTATGTTATTATCTACGACACTGAGCAATTCTTCGGAGACATCCGCATTAATCACTATGTCGTCCTTATCCACACGAACCGTCCATTTGCCTGAATGGATAATCTCATGTATGGTGTTGGTTATTTTCTGCTCCTTTTCGAGAAGAAGATTCTTATCGGACAAGGTAGCATTCGCCTCAATGCTGGCCTGATTCTCATCTCTCTGCAAAAGAGTGGCAACAAGGATTATCGATACGGAAGCAAATACTGCCGTGATATCCTCTTTCGCGAAAATGCTGACTACAAACGCCATAATAGGAGCGATATAGTATATACCCAATATGATAACGGCTTTATAGCCGATGCTCTTTCTGTAATGGCACGCAATGATAAGCGGATATATTATCGCAGCAAACTCAATTACTCTCAAATATATAGGCAGACCGTTGTCGGCAACAATAACGCCGCCCTTAAAGACAACTATGTTTCCTGCTATGAACTCGCACGCCTTCAAAACCATGATGACGCTCAGAAGCCCCACCGGCAAAAGCATAACCCACTGCTTCAAAACGGCCTTGCGCTTTATATAGGCCTCAGTATACTTTGTAAGGAAAATTATAACGATACTTCCCGTCGAATATGCCAGAAGCTCCACAACATATCTTACTGCGAAAGGAAAATTTAAATCCGTCCCTATATACGACAGACCGTCAATAAACATATATATCATGAGCGCAGCCATGGACCATCTTAACCACTTAAGACATCCCGTCGCACCCTTTCTGCCAATCAATCCAATCAGCGATGCTCCCACAAAAGCAATGCTGACAAACTCTGCCACCGCTACCAAACTCATAAGTTATCCTCCGTCCCCGCTATCGGAAAGGATTTATATAAAAGAAAAATTTACGTACAACAAATCTCCTCAATAAAACATTGATTAGAACTTCATTTTATCAAGCGAATTTTACTTTGTAAACACGGATAGGAAATTGTAAAAAAATAAATGAAATATGTTTACAAATTATATGCATTTGGGGTGGGATAATTGCTAAAAAGCCGAATGTACTCTTTTCATTAGCAGCATCGCTTCCAATATCATCACTAAATATATTATAAAGTAATGTTTCAAAAAATGATTAAATTGGGACATAACACATACAGATTTGAGGAGAAACCATTATGGAAGAAAAGATTACTACAATTATTAACGAGATGTCAGAATATTTAAATGTTGTTCAATTGAAAAAATTGCAACAAACGTTAGTAAGAAATTTAGTTAAACAACCGGCCCATGATAGAATAGATAATAGTTCTTATCTCACTTTATTTCTAAACGCTAAACGTATTGAAGGATGTACCGAACGAACAATTACGTACTATAAAACTACTATAGAAAAAATGCTTCTCTCGATACAGACACCAGTAAGAAAAATTAGTACGGAGGACATGCGATACTATCTTGTAGATTATCAAAAACATAATGGTTGTAGTAAAGCAACAGTAGATAATGTTCGACGAAATATAAGTAGTTTTTTTACTTGGTTGGAAGAAGAAGATTATATTTTGAAAAGCCCTATGCGTAGAATTCATAAGATTAAGACCAAAAAGCAAGTTAAAGATACTATTTCAGATGAAGCAATAGAACTTCTACGAGATAATTGTAACTGCATACGAGATTTGGCTATTATTGATCTTCTTTATTCTACAGGTATTAGAATCGGTGAATTGGTTAATCTTAATATCAGTGATATGAATTTCGAAGAACGTGAATGTGTTGTAATCGGAAAAGGTGATAAAGAACGCCGTGTTTATTTTGATGCAAAATCTAAAATCCACATTCAGAATTATCTTTCTTCACGTTCTGACAACAATCCAGCTCTGTTCGTAACATTAGATTCTCCACATGAGCGATTAAAGATCAGCGGAGTTGAAATACGCTTAAGAAAACTTGGACGCAAACTACACCTAAATCGAATTCACCCTCATAAATTTCGAAGAACCATGGCCACAAGAGCAATAGATAAAGGCATGCCAATAGAACAAGTGCAAAAGATTTTGGGGCATTCGCAAATTGATACAACTATGCAATATGCCATTGTTAATCAAAGTAATGTCAAGTCTGCCCACCAGAAATTCATAGCATAAATACAACATGTTAAACATCAAATTCGGATTTGTAG
>JAKSRF010000103.1 GCA_024403755.1 Clostridia bacterium | reverse complement strand
CGACCGCACTCACCGCGCCGCCCCATGCGCCACGCCCCCCTGCGCCGACACTCAACAAATCAGAAACTCTTACGCTCCGAATAAGCACCGTTTACCAGTTTTGAATAGACGTGGCTTGTACACAAATATGAGATTGTATATACAACTGCGAACACAAGAACCACACAGCTGAGCACAAGTAAGAACTTGCCGGCGGTAATGTTACCGAATATTCTGAGAATACGTCTTAACATCGGGAAGGCGAAGATTGTATGAATAATAGCTACAACAAGCGGCAGGAAGAAAACCATTACTATCTGTGAATTGATGGATTTCTTTATCTCATTTTTGGAGAGACCGACCTTACGCATAATAGCAAATCCGGCAGCATCCTCATAGCCCTCAAACAACTGGCGAAAATACATGGTCAGAACAGTAATAATCAGGAAACCGACACTCAAAAATATTCCGAGGAAGAATAACCCTGAATATAATGACGTAATGTTTTCGCGTGCCTCATAGCGTCCGAAGCACTCGCAGCAACGCTCGTCGTTCTTAAAGGCAGTAACCAAATCTACCTGGTTACGCGGGTTAGAGCTGCTTGAACAAACATAATAAGCATTATCGTATTCGTTTGAATAAACATTGGCAAAAGCAGATTCAGAATCAAAGTTGAAAAAATCATACATAACTTCTTCACTCGGGAAAATCACACAAGCTATACCGTTGCTGACAGTTATTGCTGAGGAATGCGGAATGCGAGGTGACTCATCCAATATCTTAATATCATACAAAGCATCGCTTCCTTGCGGAGTGATTTTATTTACAGACGATGATATACCTTTATCAGAATATACAGCAATCTCATTCTCAGAAAGTCCGATATTCTCACCTGCAAGCTCCTGATATCTGTCCTGTGTGAAATAGTACGTGTCATAGGTATTGCTTATGTATGTTTCGTTAATAACAAACTCGATTGTTGAAGCATTTTCCTCAGGAAGTGTTATATCAGTAAAAGCTTCCAGCATTTTAAATCTGGTACATGAATCACACTCAACACCATACTTTTCAGCCATCTCATTAACACAAGCAAAGCCTTCTTCTTCAGACACATTATATAACTTGAATGCTAAATCATAGCAATACCAATTATCAACCGTATCACTGATGCTTGAGTACAGGCATGTAACCGAAGACATGGTAACAAGAAACATCGTGGATACAATACATATTGTTGTAAGGCTGTCCGCATTACGTTTCATACGATAAAGCATACCTGACACAGAGATAAAATGTGATGTTTTATAGTAATACTTTTTATTCTTACGTAAACAGTTAAGGATTGTAATGCTTCCGGCACGGAAGAGAAACATCGTTCCGAAGATAACCAGTGACACGGCTATAAAAAATGAAGTTAATGCATCTACGGCACTGTCAATTCTGATTGCCATCACATAACCCAAAGCCACCAAAATTGTTCCTATAACGGCGCCGAACCAATTAGCCTTCGGTTGCTTCTCACCGCTGTTTTGTTCCTTCATATATTCAATAACATTGGTTCTCTTGATACTTACAGAATTGACCGTTATTATAAGTGCATATACCAAAGCAAAGAACAAAACAGAAATAATCAACGGAATTACCGGTATTTCCCAACTGAAATCCTGTTCTGCATCAATAACGCGAAGAATCATAACCTGGAAAAACTTCTCGAGCACAATACCGATCGCACTTCCGATAACTGCAGTCAAAAGATACACATAAATATTCTCAAGAGCATTAACTCGCATTACGTGTCTTTTCTCCATACCGAGAATACTGTACATACCTAATTCTTTCTTACGTTGCTTGACTACCATAGTACGGATATCCATCAAAAAAATCAGCACAACCTGAATAATTACGAAAACACCTATGGAAAGAATCATCTGAACCGAGGCGCCTCCCGGAACCTTACTCAAGTATTTATCCATAGCCAAAGCAGCAATCATATAAAACAGCACATACATGCTGACTGATGCGATAATATATGGAATATATATAACCTTATTCTTAGAAAGGGAATTTAAGGCAAGCCTTCTGTATAATTTATTCATTGGAAAATTCCTCCGACCTCCGACATTTATGAGCATTAATTAAGCATGGTTCAAACTTCGGTACGAGGCTTCGTTTTCAAAACCTCAACACTTCAGAACCTCAACACAAACCTCAGTCCTGAACCGGACTTTTGCCGTCACCGAGGAGTGCTGTCAACGAATCAGATATTCGTTTATAGAACTCAATGTCTGTCTCATTTCCTCTGTATATCTGATGGAAAACGATACCGTCCTTTATAAATAATACACGTCCTGCCGTACTTGCCGCTTTTACAGAATGTGTAACCATCAATATGGTCTGTCCCTCTTTATTAATCTTGACAAACTGTCTAAGAAGATCATCCGTTGATTTAGAATCAAGTGCGCCGGTCGGCTCGTCTGCGAGCACTAAATCCGGCTTGGTAATAATGGCACGGGCAACGGCAATTCTCTGCTTCTGTCCGCCGGACACCTCATACGGATATTTCTCCAGGATTTCCTCAATACCGAGAACCTTCGCAATCGGCTTGATTCTTTCCTCCATCTCTGTATGGCTTTTACCTGCCAAAACCAATGGTAAATATATATTGTCTCTTAAAGAGAAATTATCAAGCAAATTAAAATCCTGAAAAACGAATCCGAGCTTCTCTCTTCTGAACTGTGCCAATTCCTTCTCTTTAACGCTGTTAAATTGTCTGTCATCGTGCAACACTTCACCTTCGGTAGCTTTATCCAAGGTTGCTATTATATTGAGCAGAGTGGTTTTACCCGAACCGGATTCACCCATTATTGCAACGTATTCGCCCTTCTCAACAGCGAAATTAACATTTTGCAGTGCAGTGATTTTGTTACCCCCGAATCTGGTTGTATATACCTTCTTAAGGTTTTTTACTTCCAATATAGACATAAAACGTCCTCCTTCTCATTTCTCGGGGTTATTTTACAATCAACACATAAAGCGTTCTATTGAATTACCTTACAAATCGGTGCTCATTTCTTACACTTTTGTAAGATTGCCGCTTTGTCGTATTATTTATTCTTTTCGAAAAGGATAATCGCAGACGTACCCTTCCCCGGTTCCGACTCGATTTTTACCTGTATTCCCAGCATATCGGCGGCCTGCTTTACAAGATAAAGGCCGAGTCCTGAAGAATGTTTCTCATTGTGGCCGTTATATCCCGTATAGCCCTTCTCGAAAATGCGCGCTATATCCTCCGATGCAATTCCGATTCCCTCATCCCTTACGGTAAACGACTTCTCATCTCCGAAGAAATGAATCGTTCCGCTCGACTGATACTTAATCGAATTCGATATGAACTGTCCCACAATGAAGCCGAGCCATTTCTTATCGGTAGTGATTTTTAGATTCGACGGAACGAAATCGACACTCAAGCCCTTGGCAAAGAACATGGACATCATTTTCTTAATCTCGTCTCTTACAACGGTATCAACATTTACCTCTTCAAACATAAGGTCGTTGCTGTCTGAACCGAGTCTCAAATAATTCAATGCCATTTCCGCATAGCTCTCTACACGCGTAAGCTCTGCCTTAAGGCGGTTCGCCGTATCCCTGTCCTCCATATTCTGCACAATAAGCGATATGGCGGCTATCGGAGTCTTAATCTGATGCACCCAAACAGTATAGTACTCCACCATCGAATTATATCTGGCACTGTTAAGCTCATTGGTTTTGTTAAGCACTTCAGACAATCTGATTATCATCTTAATGTAGTCTTCTTCAATCAGATCTATTTTCCCTTCAACGTCGCCTTCGTCGGTGAATTCAATCTTTTCGGCAAACAACTCGGGAATCTCCAAATATTTCACGAGCATATTGTGTTTATGCACATAGTTTCTGAAATCCAAAATGCAGGCAAAAATACCGATAACGATTGTCAAAGCAATACTCAGAATTGCCGGCATCAACGGAACATCATAAACGAAGCTGACTAACAGCATTACAAGAAAACAGCACCCTGCCGCTGCAATCACATTCGCTCTGGCTTTTATATAGTGTAAAAAAACATTCTTACTCAACTATATAGCCCTGACCTTTCTTTGTGGCAATAAAGTCCGGAACACCTGCATTCTCAAGTTTTTTACGAAGTCGATTGATATTAACCGACAGAGTATTCTCATCCACAAAGCAATCGTCATCCCACAACTGCTCCATTAAAGTATTACGTGATACGATTTTACCTTTATTATTAAGCAAGGCGGTCATGATTCGGTTCTCATTTTTTGTAAGCTCAATTTTCTCATTATTAACGGTAACAGAAGAATCCGCAGCACGATATGCCACGCCCTTATATTCAACAACATCACTCTTCTCTTCCGTAAAATCATAGGTTCTGCGAAGCACCGCCATAACCTTTGCAGTCAAAACATTTATATCGAAAGGCTTAGGTATAAAATCATCTGCACCCATATTGATTGCCGTTACCAGATTTATATTATCCGAAGCAGACGACAGAAAAATTACCGGCACCTTAGATACGCTTCTTATCTGCGAACATCTTATAAAACCGTTTGCATACGGAAGGCCGATATCCATCAACACCAAGTGTGGTTTAAACTCATTAAATTCACCGAGTATATCCTCAAAGTTCTCCGTCAGCTTCACATCATAACCCCATCCGGTCATCATGAGTTTAAGCTCAGACGCGATTGTATTATCATCTTCAACTACAAGTATTTTATACATAAAACTAAACTTCCCCTTCTCACGGGAACATTTCCCATATAATTTTCACAGATATATTTTACAGTATACTTTCCGTTAAACAATATACATATCAAGTATTTTTTTAAATAAATATATATATCTACAACACCAAAGCATCTTGTATATACTTAGCTTTAGTCGTCGAATAGTAGGTAACAATCTGCATCATTCTCATGTTGATACGGTATTCTTCTGCAAAATTCAAATACTCCTGCCAAAACTCTTCTCCGTATTTATTCTTGAGATTATTTTCAAAATTTTCTTCGTACAAATTGCGTTTGAGAGAAGAATTATTATATATATAACGGTAGGCTGTACAATAACAGGTAAGCAATATATTAGCTTTGTCAGCACTGTATTTATCTGCTAATTTATCAATAAAACTTTTGTGATTCTCATCTATTCCTTCAAAACGGAATCCCAAAAAATCATACGCCGACACAAAGTATCGATATACCGTCATCAATTTCTCCGTATCCTCTGTTGACGCTTCGTACAAAGGAATAAAGAAATCCCGATACATTTGCCATATCTGAGCCTCTTGGGAAGTAACTGTTTTCTTCTTCTCTTTACTAAGCTGCTCCGAAAAGCCGCTTCCGTCTAAAAAAATCCAGGCCAAACCTTGTGTAAAAGCAAACACTGAGAAACCGACATTTCCCATATCATAATACTTGAAATCATCCATCTCACATAATCTCTCACCAGAGAAGGAAGCAGTCTCATAAAGATAGCTTTCAAGCGAGCTGCATATCGAAGGATATTCCGTACTGTTCATTGCGCTGTTCATTGCGATTTCCGGATTAATATAAGTCTTAAATGCCTCTAATGACATCCCCATGTCCTCGGCCATAAAACTTCTGAGCATCTCTTCATGGGGCTTACCGCCGTCTCTCACAAATACTTTAACTCTTTCGGCCTCAGCTTCTGTCAGTTCTCGAAAAACAAACTTGTACTGTTTACTTTTCCAATAACTTTCAGCCAACCCAAAATCATCCGACACTTTAATCTCCTTAAAGAGTTTTTGTGCCTTGTACAGCATATCAAAAAGAGCTTCAAACTGTCCGTCAGTCCCCGGCTCAAGTGCAATCTTACAAATCACACTGAACGCATTCTTAGTATCAAACTCGAAAGTAAAAGTTTCACTACACTCATCATTAAAGTTAAGATCAATTTTATTCACATCGGCAAGAAGCAGTTCCCATTTAGCTGTGGGACCTTTCTTCTTAATTTGCTTCTCTAAAACTTCAAATAAATCATAAGCTTCTTTGCCTCTCTTAAGGCAACCACTGCAGAAAACAGTATTCATAATGTGTTATTCCACCTCTCTCCATTTTATGCAATTCTAACATACATTTCGGCTCTTTTATATGTAATAGTCACTTAAAGCCACTGATTCGGTGATTATGCATCTCGGTGCTCACCTGCCTGGGGCTGTCTCAAAACTTCATCGTTATCCAAAGAGTTAACCGAGAGACATATCAACAATAGTAATTAATCAGGAAAGTATCCGGACAGATTACTTCAAACCCGGTTTGCGTTAGAAATGGCATTTTTTTGACGATTCTAACGCAATTTACTCTTCTCAA
>JAKSRF010000102.1 GCA_024403755.1 Clostridia bacterium | reverse complement strand
CACCTTTTGGTGAGAAAAAAGGGCGTTTTTGGTGAGATTTTGTTGTACAGTATGCAGCGGTCGGAGCCGCGATGTAAATCTCACCAAAATCGAAGGAAAATCTCACCTTTTGGTGAGAAAAAATGGCGTTTTTGGTGAGATTTTGTTGTACAGTATGCAGCGGCCGGAGCCGCGATATAAATCTCACCAAAATCGAAGGAAAATCTCACCATTTGGTGAGAAAAAAGGGCGTTTTTGGTGAGATTTTGTTGTACAACCTGCGCCGCCATCCGCGCCAACCACCGCAGTCGCCTCGTCTCACCGCCAACCGCACCATTGCATTGTCACATCACCGCGTCGTCGCACAGTCAGCCGCCGCGCCGCAACCGCCAACCGCCGCGCCTCGTCTCACCGCCGCCTCACCGCCGCGGCCGCCCAAACATCTTACATTCTGAGCATGAGTTCTTTGCAGATGATTTCGCCGTTTTTTATGTAATCTCTCGGAACGCGCTTGCTGACTGCACAGGTCAGTTCGTAAGGAATTGTGCCTGCAATTGAAGCCAAATCTTCAATCGGATTATTCTTTCCAAAGATTTCAATCTCAGATCCTACGACTACCTCAGGCATATCAGATATGTCGATCATGCACATGTCCATGCAGATTTTTCCGATTTGCTTTGCAGGGCCCATCGAAGTCATGAGTGTGCACTTGTTTGATAATGCACGGAAAAAGCCGTCTGCGTAGCCGTATGGAAGTACGCCGACTCTTGTTGTGTGTGTTGTTTTATAGATGCCGCCGTAGCTGATTGCAGTGCCGGCAGGATATATTTTTATCGTGCTTATGTTGGTTTTGAGAGTCATTACCGGTTCGAGACCGAGTTCAGAAGCAAACTCTCCGTAGCCGTATAAGAGAAGACCGGGACGTACCATGTCGAGATAGGTCTCAGGGTAGCGCGCAACGGCACCGGTATTGGCGCAATGTCTTAATTTGAAGCGCTTTCCGGTTTTCTGTTCAACATTTTCGATTACACTTTTAAACAAGCTGAATTGGTGCTCTGTGTACTTTTGGCATTCCTCGCCCGGCTCATCAGATACGGCAAAATGTGTGAAAATGCCTTCTGCGTCGAGGCCAGGCATGTTTACTGCCTCGGAGATTCCGTCGATTCCTGTATTAAAATAATCACCGTCGCACAGATATCCCAATCTGGACATACCCGTGTCGACCTTGATGTGAATTCTTAATGTTTTTCCGAGTCTTTGTGCTTCTTCCGAATACTCGACAGCCTTTGCCTTGCAGGTAACTGCTTGAGTTATATCGTATTCAATCAGCCTTTCGACTTGTTCTCTCGGGGTGTGGCCCAAAATTAATACAGGCATTTTTATTCCGTTGAGACGCAGTTCCATGGCTTCATCGATACTGCTTACGGCGAGATAATCGGTGCCTGCCTCTTCGAGCGCTTTGGCTACCATAATGGCTCCGTGTCCGTAAGCATCAGCCTTTACTACACCAAGAAACTTTACCCCGGCTCCTGTCTTATTACGAAGCTTTTCGTAGTTTCTGATTAATGCATCCAAATCTATTTCTGTCCAAGTTCTCTTTAATGTTGATTCCATAATGTGCCTCACATTTATTTACTCTACATTAACGGCAGCACCGCAATACGGGCATCTTGAAGCATAGCCTTTCGCGCCTGTAAAGCTTGCGCCGCAGCTCTGGCATCTTACTGCTGACAGAGAGAAATTTGTAGAGTTTATTGGTTTGTCATCCATGAGTTCCTCTTCACGAGGTATAGACTCATAACGAACGGATTTCTTATCCCAGGTATATTTTCCGTTTAATTCGTAGATGTCGATTGTGGCACCTATAGGGAAGGAAGAATCTCCGCGAAGGAATTTTGTAGGAATTACAGCTTCTCGCTCAACACCATTCTTATCAAAATAGCGAACCTTTATATTTACGCGATAACTGCCGTTTACCAAAACAGTGGTGTCATCGGTATAGGAATAAATTTTCCCTGTATATTTGGTTCCTTTGTCGATTATTGAATTTGAATTCTTTTTCGCGAAAATATTGGACAAAACAAATCCCAACCCGACAGCAAAAAATATAAATCCTATAGGAGTCATAATTGCCGTAATTATTGTATCATCTATGGCTATGCCGAGTATAATTCCGAATATCATTATGAATGCACCGACACCGCCGAAAATAATACCAAACAATCTGTTAAAGCCGTTTGAACTCATATTTGTTTCTCCAATCTTTTATACTCGCTTGATTATAACAAAGTTTTATCGGTAAAGACAGTTTTGTAATTGCTTTCATCAACTTTATGACGTTAAAAATTGTTTACATAAAGAAATGTTTATAATTCAAAATAAAAATGTTATCATATGTACTATAATTGATTAGGGGCGGTTAAGTGTTTGTTATTGATTTTCATTCTCATATTTTACCCGGAATCGATGACGGAAGCAGCAGCATTAAGATGTCGGAAGCAATGCTTCGAATGTCCTCTGAACAAGGCGTTAATGTTCAGGTCCTGACACCGCATTTTTATGCTTCTCGGATGCAAGTCGGAGATTTTTTTATGAGACGTGATGAAGCAATAATGAGACTTAAGCCTGTTGCCGAACGATTGGGAATAAGGCTCAGAGTCGGTGCTGAGGTGACTTTCTTTAATAATATAAGCAGTTCTGATATGCTTGACAGGTTTGCTGTTAACGGAACAAAGGTTATATTGATAGAGATGCCGTTTATGCAGTGGACTGATAAGTTTATTGATGAGATTGAAGCAATTGTCGAGCGAGGTTTTTTACCGATGATTGCACATATTGAGAGATACTTCCCGCTTCAGCATAACAAGGAACCCCTGAGGCGTCTTTTGGTCATGAAGAAGGTCTTTTTTCAAGTTAATTGTGAGAGCCTGACTCATCTCTTAAAGCGCGGAACAATTTTGAGAACTTTGGATGACAGTGTTTTTGTTTTGGGAACAGATGCACATAATGTGTCAAACAGAAGACCTAATCTGATAGACGGAAGAAACTATATATCAGATAAATGCGGTGCCGATCAACTTAATAAGATGGATATGATTGGTAATATTCTTTTGGGATATGCCAAGCTGACCCAATAAGCTGACCAAATAAGCTGACCAACAATCGGACACGGCTACAGAAAGTACAAGGCTGTTTTCTGTTTGAACCACATGAAGCAAACGAACCAAATGAAGCAAACGAACCAAACGAAGCAAATATAGATGAAGCAAGGTGGCATTGAGTTATGAATAATCAAGCATCGGATGAAGTTACAATTGATTTGTTGGAGCTTGCTAAGGTAATTCTCAGCAAAATATGGATTGTTATTATTTGTGCCGTAGTCGGAGCTGCTGCAGGCTTTACTTATACTAAGTTTTTTATGCCGGACAAGTATCAGGCATCTTCCATGATTTATATTTATACTAAGACAACCAGTGTAACTTCACTTGCAGATTTGCAAATAGGTTCTGCTCTTTCAGTGGATTTCCAGACAATTGCCAAGACACGAGAGGTTGTTGATGCCGTACGTGAAGAGCTTGGCGTAAACTACAGTTATGAGGATTTGGCAGGAAGAATTACCGTAGAGTCTCCTGCAAATTCAAGAATATTGAAAATTACCGTAGTCGATACAGATCCTGTTATGGCTGCGAATCTCTCGAATTCGCTCTCAAATCAACTCAGATTAAGAGTGGCAGCTATAATGGATACGGATGCTCCGTCTATAGTATCGCGTGCTGTAGTACCGAGTAATCCGGTCGGTCCATCGGCTGTAAAGAACGGTTGTATCGGTTGTTTGCTGCTTGTGTTCCTTGCAGTCGGTATATTGACCGTCATCTATATAACAGATGATACAATTAAGAGCGAAGAGGATGTAAATAAGTACCTCGGCTTAAATGTTATAGCCGCTGTACCTACAGTACCATCCCTGAGTAAAGTCGGAAGCGGTAAGGGCAAAGCTTAGGTTATCGGAAAGAATAATGCATTATGTCTGGTAAGCGAAAAATAATTTTCATTGTCTGTCTTGTTCTTGCCTCGTCGGCAGCGGCTTTTGCTGCTTATGAGATTACCGTCGATATTCTTAATAAAAGGCAATATCGTGAATTGCGTGAGAATGTTTTTGCTTCTGAGAGTGTGTCTGATACTGTAACGGAAGCTTCATCTTCTGTATCGGATTCTGTAACAGAGAGTACCGGGTCTGTTGAGAGCAGTAAAGCTGAGCTTTTCGAATCGCCTATAGATTTTGTTGAACTTCAAGCAGTTAATTCTGATATTTACTCCTGGCTTGAGGTAGTTGATACAGATATTTCTTATCCTGTTTTGCAGCATCCGACCGAGTTGGAATACTATCTGAGACGCGGCCTTGATTGCGAGTACAGTAATGACGGCAGTCTTTTTACTGCTCCCGATAATCCCAGAGATATGAGCGGTTTTAATACTATAATCTACGGACATAATCTCAGAAGTCTGGGAATGTTCGGAACCCTTAAATATTATCGGGATTACGACTATCTGCAGGCGCATCGTGATATTGTAGTTTATACGCCTTATGCTACATTTTACTATAAGGTTTTTGCTGCAGTTACCTACAGTGATGTTCTGATTCCGGCTGAGTTTGATTTTGATACGGAAGAGGGAAGGCAGGGCTTTCTTGATTCGCTTGATGATATAAGTGACATGAACAGCTTTATCCTGGATGATATGGAAGTAGGTACAGACGATTTATTGTTGACATTAAGTACCTGTAATTCAGATAATTCGCAAAGATTTCTTGTGGTGGCGGTATTAACAGATGTCGAGAGCTAAGCGTAACGTAATAATTATATCTTCTGTATTATTGGCTTCGATTGTGGGCGGAGCTGTTGCCGGTGTGAGATTTTTCTCTCAATCAAAAGAAACCCCGAATGAGCCGCAATCGACAGCTTATACGTCTGTAACTGAGTACACATTTTCGGAAGAGAGTGCAGAGGATTGGTCCTCGACTGTTATTCTCAACGGCAAAACCTATTCTCGAAAAGCTGACATAAAGACAATTCTGTTTCTCGGTGTCGATCGCGAGGTTGATTCCGACTATAAGGAAGTAGCCGGCGGAGGCGGATGCGCTGATACGATAATGCTGATGTTTGCTGATGAGAGCAATAAGACAATAGATATTCTGGAGATATCCAGAGATACAATAACAGAAGTTGATGTATATAATTTTGACAGGGATTATCTATATTCCGGCGATATGCAGCTGTGCCTTCAGTATTCCTTCAGCGACTCTTCAAAGAGAGGTTCGCTCCTTACGCGTGACACCGTATCTCAACTTCTGTTTGGTACACAAATAGATTCTTATTGCTCTTTGACAACAAAGGGACTTACAGATATTGTAGATTCTATCGGAGGCATAGAGATTACTTTTGATGAGGATTACTCATACATTAATCCTGAATATACAAAAGGCGCCACCTCGAAAATGGATTCAAAAGCTGTAGATACCTTTGTAAGATACAGGGATACGGATACGTTAGGAAGCAATAATGACAGAATGTCCAGACAGGCCTGGCTTATTATGGAACTGATAGGTTCGATAAATAACGGTACTTTCCCGATCACTGAGCTATATACCGCAGCAGGGAATGAATTATGCTCTGATATGGATGCCGAGACAATGGCGCAGTTTTCTGATTACAGCATTAACAGCATAAAAACAATGCCGGGAGATTCAAAAGAAGGCGAGCTTCATGATGAATTCTACCCGGACATGATAGCACTAAGAGAATTGCTTATCGGATACCTTTATGAAGAAACATAAATAAAAAATTGCATAACGCGATTCCCTGTCCGTAAGGTGTGTCCATAAAATTCGAAGGAAAAACGTGATTTCTTGCGGAATTGGTGGTTGGAGACGGCAATTCCGCAAGATGTGTCCATGGAATTCGAAGGAAAAGTGCCGATTCTTGCGGAATTTATGGTTGGAGACGGCAATTCCGCAAGGTGTGTCCATAAAAAACGAAGGTAAAACGTGATTTCTTACGGAATTTGTGGTTGGAGGCGGCAATTCCGTAAGGTGTGTCCATAGAATTTGAAGGAAAAGTGCCGATTCTTGCGGAATTTATGGTTGAAGACGGGAATTCCGCAAGATGTGTCCTTGGAATTTGAAGGAAAAACGCTGATTCTTGCGGAATTTATGGTTGGAGACGGCAATTCCGCAAGGTGTGTCCATGGAATTCGATGAAAAAACGCTGATTCTTGCGGAATTTATGGTTGGAGACGGCAATTCCGCAAGGTGTGTCCATAGAATTCAAAGGAAAAGTGCCGATTCTTGCGGAATTTATGGTTGGAGAGACGAAAATTCCCGAGAATTGAGCACGGAATTCATAAAACATTGCAAGTTTCACGGGAATTCTTGGTCGTAAAACAGAAAATTCCCGAGATTCGGTCACGCTT
>JAKSRF010000101.1 GCA_024403755.1 Clostridia bacterium | reverse complement strand
TAATTGCGTTAGAATCAGCAAAAAATTAGCATTTCTAACGCAAATTATGGTCAGAGACCGCTTTTCTCATCCTCTTGAAGCACTCTTGAGGTAATAATTGCGTTAGAATCAGCAAAAAATTAGCATTTCTAACGCAAATTATGGTCAGAAACCGCTTTTCTCATCCTTTTGGAGCACTCTTGAAGTAATAATTGCGTTAGAATCAGCAAAAAATTAGCATTTCTAACGCAAATATATTAATCTATCTTTTCTATGTATATTCTTTATTATCTATATAGCCAAAACAACAAGATTATTTTATAATATTCGTGTGATAGATATTATTAAAAAAAGACAAAAGCAACTAGATATAATTATTGATAAAATGGAGAAAGAAATATCAGGGTTACCATCTGGTATTCTATATAGGTGTGTTAATAAAAAACGTAATACAGTTCAATACTATTGCGCCTTTGAAGGCAACTCAGAAAAGCGCATTTATTTGAATCCTTCAAAAGACATCTCCGTAATAAAAGATTTATCCAACAAGAAATACTGCCAGCAAGTACTTAAGTCAGCAAAATCCGAAAAGGAAGCTTTAGATTCCCTGTTACATTACTATAATGGAAATACTAATGCCGTATATTCTGATTTGTATTCATCTTTAGATGAAATGAGCCGAAATATCACTGACTCATTCCTTTTATCAAATGACGAATATGCCAAGTGGTGGCAATCACAAGAATATCATAAAAAAGGTTTTGATGAATCAAACACTACCGAATTCTACACTAACAGGGGTGAACGCGTTCGTTCAAAGTCAGAAATACTTATAGCTAACACATTAGATAAACTAAATATTCCATACAGATATGAATGTCAGTTGATTTTGCAAGACGGCACAATTATCTATCCCGATTTCACAATTCTTGATATTCATACGCGTGAGGAAAAATACTATGAACACGCAGGAAGAATGACTGATCTCGGTTATAACAAAGATTTCATGTGGAAACTGAATCTGTACGAACATAACGGAATATTTGTCGGAGATAAACTTTTTGTAAGTTTCGAGTCAAAAGAATATCCGTTAAGCACTTCCACCTTGGAAAAAATGTTGACACTTTTATTTATGAAAATATCACTTTGAAAGAACGCACTATATTATCACTTTTATTGTAGTTTGCCACAACAGTCACACGTTCAATAAAGAAAACAGTACAACCTTCGTTAATGCTTGCATCCTGATTAAAGTACTCAAAGCCATACTTAGTCATGATATCCTTGCAGTCCTTTATCGTAGCGCCGTCATGCATACCGATAAAACTGACATACTCGTTAGGAGTAATAACTATGCTTCTTAAAACCAAAGGAGAATTCTCATCAGGATACGGATCGGCAAAACCCATTACAGTTCCGTCTGCCGCATAAACAGATTCATCTTGCACCTGACTCATAAAAGTCATTCCCAATTCACTGTTACTGTTTATTATGTCGATAGCTCTGAGTTCCTTGTAAGAGGCATCAGCAAGCGCATCCGAATAATAATCCAGCGTGCGGAGCTGAGCGAGTTGCTCTGCTGTTTGAAAATTTTCATTATATTTTCGAGAATAAACAACAGCCGAAACAGCATTCATAACAAATACTATAAGAAGTATCACTGTATATAAAACCAAAAGTATTTTCACATAACGATTACTTAAAGACAGCGGTATTGTTTGCTCCGATGTTTTCACTTTGGACTTATTCTCAATCTCCTGCCAAAACTCATTATTCTCAAAAGTATCCGGAATCAGAATTTGAGTATTATGTCTTGTATAGGTATTATCTGCCGTAACATCATATTCTGCGCAATCCACGGCATAAACCATAGCAGCCTTATCATGAATAATTGTCTTTATATTGCGATAAAAAACTTTGCGCGTAAGCTCCTTACTTTTATCCTTTATCCTCTCAAGCTGCTTAGGATTGCGGCAATAAAACGAAAGCGTAAAGTCTTTGTTTTCCAAGGCAAGTCTTCGATTATCACATAAAATTATATCTGCCAAACACACAGTTCTTATCTCTAAAACAATATATATCAGTACGACTAAAGAAAACAGAGTTAATACAGCCAGAAGAATTCCCCAATTACTTAACAGTTCATCACATTTACCGATAAAGTAAAATGATAAAAATGCAAATAATCCTGTTATCGCTACTGTCAGGGCCAACAATAAAAAACACAACTTTTGGCATTTCGAATGCCTTATTACATCGGAAATACGTTGTTTATACTGTCTTCCGCTTATTTCCTCATACTCATTTAAATTCATCTCTGTCTCCCTCACTGTTATTTAATTCTGACATAACCACATAATTCTATCAAATTCTGTCCCTCATCCGACAAAATCCATTGTATCAGTTTCTGTACGTTTTGATTAGGATTATCTGCTCTGTATATTGCATAAAAGGATGTTGTCAGCGGATATTCTCCCTCATAAATGTTGTCAGCATCCGGATAAACACCATTTATTGCCAGCATTTTCACATCAGGATTTTTAACCATACCTTCCATATAATACCTGTATGAGAAACCTATCGCACCTCCGAAAATGGCAAATGGCGATTTCTGTCCATATTCGGTATCGCCCATAAAACGGTCCATAGCGTTCTGACTTCCGCTTCCGGGAAAACGCAACATAGGATTTATCATACGTTCCGCACCGCCGACTTCCTGCCAATCGGTAATCTTACAAGAATAAATATCACGAATATTCTCCACCGACAAATTATCAACAGGATTTTTACTGTTTACAAAGAATACAAATGCCTCCTGTCCAATCGGTACCGTCACGAGTTCAATTCCTTTATCCGAAGCATACTTAAGCTGTTCTTCAGAAGGATATGCTCCAAAGAAAACATCAGCGTCGTCATCCACCATTGCATAAAAACCGCGCACGGTATTTCTGTAGCGCATCACACTTTTCTCGGCAAAATTCTCACCATAATAATTGTCATCGCTGAAAGCACCGTCTTCATATAAAACCGAACCTTCAGGATAAACATTATCTATAACGGCAGCATATACAGGGACAAGAGCAGCAGCACCGTCAAGTACCGGAAGCTCTCCTTCTAATTTAAAAGAAGTATCTACATTCGGAAGCTTTGATTCCTCTTCGAAAGGAAGATATAACCGTAAATCAATCATCTTAGCCTGATCTGAACCGTCAACATTATTCCCCAATCTTCTTGTAACGGTAAAATAAATTGCCAGATTGACAAAAGCAAACAACGCCAAAAGAATAAAAATACAGAGTAGTTGTAATAATAGTTTCTCTATTGAAAATTCAGTGACTTCTTTATTCGCATTCATGACTTCATCCTCAGAAAATCCACAATTCATTTGCTATGAATCTTATAATCGACGAATTACTGTATGCGTACACTGTATAACCCATATGTATAAGCGTAATTAATGCACACAAAATAAGAATGAAACAAAATAATCTTGTAAACGTTTTTGTCTTCATACATCAAGCCTCTTACATATATTTAACAATCATGATAACCATACACATCAGCCAGATTGTTACAGCAACGCAAAGTCCGCTGAAAACTGCTAAAACTATATATTTTACTCTGCTCCTTTTATATATATGAGAATTATCAGGATCTTCCTCGCACAATCTGTTCAACTTTACCATACGGCAAACAGAAAAAATAAACAACCCCAGGAAAGCCAAAACAAAATAAATCATATTCCTAACTCCTTTACATGAGCAATATTAACATATCTGTCTTAGTTCAGTAAATTACGTTCCATATCGAATTTCAAGATATGGGAAGGATCATCCATATTGCATAAATATGAAATAACCAGACCATCGTTAGGTAAAACATAACACTTCTGACATTTTTTACCGTTTATACTGAAGCCGTCTCTATACTTCCAAAAATAATAACCGTAACCGCCCTCGCGATTCATTTGTCTTACGGATGTTGCCATTCTTACGTATGCTTCCGACAAAATTCTGTTACCGTTATATATACCGCTGTCCGACATCAGCAAACCTATACGGCTCAATTCATTAACTGTAAGCTTCATTTTCGAGGCACCGTAAAAATATCCCTCAGGTGATCTCTCATAACTGTATTTATCAATTCCGAGAGGAACAAAAATCTCTCTTTCTATAAACTCACCCAAATCCTCACTCAGCGCTTCGGTCAATGCTACGCACACCAAATAAGTGCTGAGATTACTGTAATTAAAGACTCGTTGTTCAGGTGCCACAAGCTTGCTTTCCAAAGCACAATTAAGGAAATTCTCACACTCCGCTCTGAACGGAATTCCGTCAACAGACATACACAATAAGCGTTCAACGGTAATCGAATCAAACAATTCACGTTGTTCTTCCGACATACGATTTACGTAATCTGGCGGTATATAATCCAGGATTCTTCTGTTGATGTCAAATACACCTCTGTCATAAGCCACTCCTACAGCTATTGAAGTTACAGACTTCGTAGCAGAATAAATGTCATATACATGTTCTACGGTATCACCGTAAGAATGAATAAGTTCACGGTCTTTATATACCTCAACACCGTATACATTTAATTTATTCTTCTTTATCTCGTCTACAAAGCTTACAAAATCCATTACTTCCTCCCTGATAGTTCGTCGGTAAAACCACGATTACAAGTCGTATTTCCTATAATACTAACATTCTTTTTTGAGTATGCAAAGAATGATGAATTTTGCTTTCTTACAAACTCTTTCACCAATCTTACAAAACCGTTAGCAAGATGTAAGTGCCATCGATTTCGAACAAACAGGCAAAAGAATAGACTTTATTCATAAGAAAAAACGTTACACACACGGAGGAAAACAATATGAAAACATTTTTCGCAATCGCAGCAATCGCATTAAGCTTGATTTCAGGAGTTGAACTTAAGAATCACAAAGCAGCAGATTTTATAAACCACGATGAAATAGCTACCTTAAACATTGCAATTGACGCTGTTGCTATGGATAAGAACGAGTGTCTTGAAGCAGCTTCAACTATTTATGAGGACGAGACAATCATCGGCATGTCAGTTGACGGTATTGCTAAAGAAATCTACGCTCACGTTGCTATTCATAACATTGTTGAAAATCTTCCAAACTGCATTAAAAACAACTCACTTGTAAGTCGCATCAACAACAGCACAGTTAACGGTATTGATCTTGAAGATTACGGTGACACATACCTCAGAAGATTTGCATACAATGTTATCTGGGTATTTGCAAATTAATTCTTTTATTACTAATCAGAATTCAACTTCATTTCCGGATTTGATATAATTTATTTGCATTTAATTTAACAAAGAAGCAAAGCTTTTGAGATAATTGGGAGGCGCATTATGGCTTTTAATTTTCAGTATTATTCACCTACAAAAGTTATTTTCGGAAAAGGAACTGAGGCTGAAATAGGTAACCTTGTACTTGAACAAGGTGCAAAGAAGGTTCTCATTCACTATGGCGGAAAGAGCGCTTTAAAATCCGGACTTATTGACAGAGTAAAAACCTCACTTGATCAATCAGGAATAGCTCATGTCGAATTAGGCGGAGTAGTTCCGAACCCTCATATAGAGAAAGTATATGAAGGAATAGAGTTGTGTAAAAAAGAAAATGTTGATTTTATTCTCGCCGTAGGAGGAGGCAGTGTTATTGATTCTTCAAAGGCCATAGCATACGGTCTTGCATATAACGGTGATGTATGGGAATTATTTTCTAAGGAAAAACAGGTTAAAGCCACCGGTTGCTATCCTGTCGGTGTAATTCTGACAATATCGGCTGCAGGCTCTGAGACCAGTAACAGTTGTGTAATTACAAAAGCTTCTACAGGCTGTAAACGTTCTTATAACGATAACATTGCAAGACCTAAGTTTGCTGTCATGAATCCTGAATTAACGATGACATTGCCTGACTACCAGACACAAAGCGGTTGTACTGATATAATGATGCACACCATGGAAAGATATTTTACAAACGGCGGTAATATGGAATTGACAGACTCACTTGCCGAAGCTCTTTTAAGAACCGTTATTAAGAACGCAAAAATTCTTCATAGTAATCCTGACAATTATGATGCACGAGCAGAAATCATGTGGGCCGGAAGTCTGGCACATAACGATCTTACCGGTTGCGGAAATGACGGCGGTGACTTCGCAAGCCATATGTTAGAACACGAGATGGGCGGTATGTTTGATGTTACTCACGGAGCAGGACTTGCGGCAATTTGGCCAAGCTGGGCAAGATATGTTTACAAAGATTGTCTGCCTCGATTTGTTCGCTATGCAAAAAACGTAATGGAAATTCACGTATCCGAATCTGATTCGGATGAAGCTATTGCTCTTAAAGGTATTGAGGCTATGGAAGACTTCTATCATTCAATAGGTATGCCTGTAAATTTTAAAGAATTGGGTATAGCACCTACTGATGCACAAATAGAAGAAATGGCTTCTAGCTGTTACAATGCCTGCGGTGGTCCTAAGGGATCGGCAAAACTGTTAGATCTTGATGATATGATTCAGATTTACAAAATGGCTAACGTAGATTAACCTCAGATAATATATAAAGGCTGTCTCAAAACAGCAAAAGTGTATGTAAAGCACCTTCAAATCGTCATTTACA
>JAKSRF010000100.1 GCA_024403755.1 Clostridia bacterium | reverse complement strand
AGTTCAGATTCACGGTAAAACCCGTTTTCAGTCACTGTAAAGTGACTCAAATGACCATTTTCAGTGAATGAAGGCGCCAATCAGTTCAGATTCACTGAAAACCCTGTTTTCAGTCACTGTAAAGTGACTCAAATGACCATTTTCAGTGAATGAAGGCGCCAATCAGTTCAGATTCACGGTAAAACCCGATTTGAGTCACTGTAAAGTGACTCAAATGACTATTTTCAGTGAATGAAGGCGCCAATCAGTTCAGATTCACGGTAAAATCCGATTTTAGTCGCGGTAAAAGTCAAAAAAATGGCAATTTACCGTGAATCCGGGTGGGTGATGCAGTCCAGAATCACTGAAACCCCGTTTTAAGTCACTGTATCCGATTATGCCCATTTCGTGCGGAATGGTATACAAAAAGTCAGAGTATGTCTCATAATCTCCGGAAATACCCATATTTGCACACATTAGATGTGCATTCTCATAATTATTGAAATCAATGATGCCATTGCTGATTTGGTTGAGAAGTCGATGACGAGATTTCCGTCTTCGTCTTCGTTCGTAGAAATCCAGGACTGAAGAATCTCTTTTTAATTGATTTCTTCTGTATCTTCTTTTCTTTGGATTAAGATTTGGGTTATCCTCAACAATGCGTGAATTATTATAAGGAATGTATTCCTTTTCGAAAATGAGTATTTTGACAAAACAATCCGCTATGAGCGAGAAATTTTATATGTCAGAATTCAAAATAATAATGTTTTATTTTTGAAAATTTACTAAAGACTAATGATACGTAGTTGTTTATACTTTGAGTGGTATTTAAGAAGGAGGTTGTTTATGGTTGGAAAAAAGAAAAAGACAGTCATATGGACGATTATTCGTCTGTCGATTCTGGCAATTGTATTGATTGGCGGAACGATTACCGTCAGCACATTGCTGAAGAATGAAGAGAAAAAATTGAAGAAAGAGGCTGCAACTGCGCAAGAAGCAGAAGAGGATGAGAAGGAATCCAAGAATGGTTTTTTGCAAAAACCTGTTGACTCGACTGAGGAATCCGAAGAGGAAGAGACCGAGCCGTCTGAAGAGGATGAACAGAACGCCGGATTTGACTACGACGAATTCTATGAGAACGGTGTTGATTATGATGAGATCAGCGAAGTTATGACTCAGTTGGCAGAGACCGGTGATTTGAAATACGGAAAATTCACGTTAGAAGGAGAATCCTATCAACTCGGTGATTCCACCTCGAAGTTCATTCAGAACGGATATGAGCCGTTAACTGTAATCTCCGGTATCAACGCTCATACTTTGCTTCCTGTTCCGTTCTCATTAGATGGAGAAACCAAATTCCTTGGGTTTATTTTTAATCCTACAGATCATATTTGTGATGTTCAGGATACAATTCTTGTAAAAATCAATTTCTATCCGTGTTCCAACGTTACTGTCGGCGACAATCTAACTTTCGAAACAGAAGATTATAATTCAATTCTCGGAGACAAAACAGGTACGTTCTATCAGAGCCGAGAAGTCAGTGTTTGGTCAACCGGTAAGAATATCGGTGATTCATATGTATTGGTTTACTACGGTGCTACAGAATCAACCATTTTCGGCGCAGTTTCGAGCGGCATTTTGGAAATCCGCATAGGTGTCTGGTGCTTCGAAGGTGAGTATGACCAGTGCGTAAAAGAGTCATGACAAAATAAGGAGATTGAATATGAGTAAGAAAACCAAACTAATCGCGTTTTTTGTCGCACTTATAGTAATTATTGAGGCAGAGGGCTTATGGCTTGCCATAGGAAATTATAAATTAAAGAAGAAGTATGCAGATAAGTCTGATAAAGAAGCAGTTTCTTTATCGGAAGACGGAGAAGATGGTGAAGATTCACTCAATGATCCTTATGAGCTGTCCGAAGTCAAGAAAGTCACTTGGAAAAACGCGGAGTCGACCTTTCACTATACTTCACCTAAGATGATTTATCGTAACGGCGTTCCTTGCTACATTAATCGAAACATGGAAATTACCAATGTTTACACCGGCTATAATGTAGTTTCTGCTTTGAATGATTTGAGTGATTTGTATGGTTTTGAGAATGCGGAAGATGAGTTCCATGTTATTGCCTCGAATTCCAATTCGACAACAAACATGGATTACTACACCGTACAACAGAAATATAACGGGTATGATGTGTATGGACATCAATTGATTGTAGCAGTAAACGGTGAGGACTATCGTGTGCAGTCCGTTCGCGGTGATTACTATCCGAACATCACATTGAGTCAGACCGAAATTGACAAAGATGCAGTTATCAAACAGTATACCGATGCAAATCAGTGTCAAATCGTTGCAAGTGACGCAGTTATCTACATTTTCGATAATCAACCTCAGCTGGTTGTGAAAATGATTACGACAGAAGGCAACCAGTCTTACTTGGTCTTCGTTAACGAAGCGGGAACAGTCGTTGCTAAAGAGGCAATGATTTCCGGTCTGGGTGAAGAACAGCCGGACGGCGATTTTACCTACACAGACGGAAATAACACTTATACGGTAAATGTTAAAAAAGCCGCTGATGAGGAGCATTATTACTTCTATGATGCCCAAAGAAAAATCTATGTTATCTCTAACAGTTTCTTTGCCCCGGAAACAGCATTTACGACTGATGAGGAAATGCTTAAACAATGCTGGGGAATGATTGAAATCCCGGGATGGTATTTCTTAAATATGGGAGCTAATCTTTTCAAGCAGACGGGTACCTTTGATTTTACAGATAACGGCAACGGTGTCTATGAGATTCCTTCGCATACAGAAGAATATGCTGCTCTTGCAGTAGGTAAGAATACCATTCTTTTGCGAAACTTCGAGGATTTGTATGATTACTATTTAAATAACTTCAACTATAAAGGACCATATGGATCCGACACACCTGTTTACATCGGAAATCGTGCTATTGTTACGGATGGTTCCGATTACGCAAATACTGCTTTCTATTCCGGATGCAATGTTTTCCTGATTGGTGATGAATTTACAGATTCAACGGATGTATGTGCACACGAATGGAATCATGCTTGTTTCTATAGCATCGTCGGTGATACAATCGGACGCTATACCGATTCGATTGATGAAGCATACAGCGATATCGCAGGTGTCTGCTATGATAATGACGATTGGGAGCTTGGAGAGAACAGCGGCACAGTTGTTCGTGATATTTCGAATCCTAATGCAAACAAGCAACCGACGGAAGTAGGCGGAGAGTTCTTCGTAGAAGACACTGCTGCCGAGTATGACGAACATATCAATTCATCCATCATCTCATATTCAGCTTACCTTATGTATCAAGACGGTGCATTTGCTTCCAAGGATGAGATGTTCCAAATCTTCTTTAATTCGATGTACTATCTGACACCGACATCAAATTTTGAAGATTGTGCGTATGCTGTAATTGATTCTGCTCGTGACTTCGGTCTTTCTGATAACAAAATTGAGATTATCATAAGAGCGTTCATTACTACTAAGGTTTTGTCCGAGGATTGTTCATTTGCAGGCTCCGTCGTTGATGATACAACCGGCGAACCACTGTCCGGCGTATATGTTTCTTTAAAGAATACTGAGGGAGACTCCGGTTATGCACTTACGGATGAATCCGGAAAATTCGAATTGTATGTCAGAAACACTGTAATAGGTGAACTTAATATCCTGAATCCGGGTTATGAGAAGTTAACTGTCACAGTTGATTCAAATACAACCGGAGGTGAGGTTTACCGTTTGAAGCCGGCAACCAATCAGCAGGATATCGAGATAGTCTTTGTCATGGATAACTCTGCAAGTATGTTTACCAGCGATCCGGGAGATAACCGCAAAACTATTATCAGTTCCATGCTTGTTCTCATGTCCGAAAATGGGCTTCATATGTCCGACGGTCTGGTAACCTTTACCGCAGCTTCCAATACTGTCACCAAGACATTAAATAATTCGGACGACAAGAACGCTTCAATTTTGAATCTCTATCAAATCGTAACAGATGATGGTAACAGCATAAATTCCGGTACATGCGGTGCAGAGGGTCTGAAAGCCGGACTTGAACTCTTCTCAGAAGAACCTGAGACCGGTCGCTATATCGTGTTCCTTTCGGACGGTGAAGATAACCGTGATGGTACCTTATCCTATGACGAGATCATAGGCATATGTAACGAAAAGAACATTCACATTTTCTCCATCGGTCTTGGTTCGGGTTCACTCGATGAAGTGATTCTTGAGAATCTTGCTTTGTCAACAGACGGCGACTGCTTCTATGCCAAGGACAGCCGAGAGTTGTCAGGAATTGTTCAATCGATTTTCTACAACCTGCGCTAAACAATGAAGTTTTGCGCGGCGGGTGCGAAGCGATAATGTCACAGTATTTGGCATATACGGGGTCAGTGTTTATGACCGTGTTGATTCTTTTCGCCCATTTTCGAAAATGAGTTTCATCACATCAAACTAAACAGTAATTCCGTATCTTATGCACAGATCGGCAAATTCTGCCGAACCGCTGAAGCCTGCGAAGACATCTTCTCTGGATGCGATACCTGTCTCAAGGCAATTAACCCAGTAGTTTAAGCCCTCTTCATCTGCTTCTCTTCCGAAGAATGCTTTGTACATATACTTAACAAAGGTTGTGTTATCCAAATTCATACCAATGAATTCAGGCGAGAAAATAAATCCGTAAGCAGCAGTGGAGCCGCCGACTTCACCGTTAATAAGTTTTAATACCCAGCCGTTCTGACCGCCCTGATCCGGCAGACGGTTCAGGCAGACTTTGTAAAGGCGCGCAATAAAACAGTTTATGCCTCCCTGTTGTTCAAGGTCCATATTGACAATGTAGTATCCGCAGGTAACATTGTATTTGAGACACAAGTTATAAAATTCAATCGAATTAGCGAATCCGGCGAAAACCACCTCACGTGCAGTCCCGGCCTCGAGCATATCTACCCAATATTTATAACCTTCACTGTCCGGCTCGCGGTCGAAATACATAGCATAGAGATCTTTCACATACTCATCGTTACTGCGGTTACGATTAAAGTATTCACCGCTGAAAATGAATCCGTATCCTACCTGCGCACCACAGGCAGCTCCGTTATTCAACGAGGATACCCAATAATCGTATCCTTCCTGTTCCGGTTCACGCTGTAAAGCTACTCGATAACAACGCGCAACAAAGTCATCAACATTAAGTTCGGGATTGCCGACAGGATTATTTGCCGGAGTCGGTGTAGGTGTAAGTTTGTCGGTAATAATATTAACTTTGTAATCGAAGGAGAATAATATTTCGACTCCGTCTTTTTCAATTTTACAAAAAGACTTACCGAGTGAGGATTCTATATCGGCGTTTATATAGGCATATAAACAGTTATCGCAATAAGTAATATCCAGGTTGGTCAGTTGGTTCTCATAACACTCAAGTTTTATCAGTTTCGTTTTCTTACCAAGATTTAATTCAGTTAATTGATTATTTTCGCAAGTCAATTCTGTTAAGTCATTACACATACTTACATTCAAATCAGTTAACAGATTGTTGTTGCAGTTCAGTGTTACTAAAGCAGTATTCTTGTTTATATCCAAGCTCGTCAGTTGATTGTGGGAACAATTAAGTTCTGATAACTGCGAGTTGTTGCTTATATCCAGACTTGATAACACATTATGTCTGCAATTAATTTCTTTCAAAGAAGTGCAACCGCTGACGTTTAAATTTGATATTTTACAGCTGTAGCACTTCAATTTTTCAAGAGCAGTATCGTTACTTAAATCCAAATCGGTTAAACTGCTGTTTGAGTAACAAGATACTTCAGTCAAATATGCATGATTACTTAAGTCCAAACTTTTTAAATCACATGAATAACAAAACAGAGTTTTTAGTTTCGGATTGTTTGATAAATCTATTTTAACTATTTTATTATTACTGCAATAAAAATTTTCCAATTCAGTGTTTTTGCTGATGTCCAGACTTGTTATTTGGTTATTGCGGCAGGACAATGTAATTAATGAAGTATTTTTGCTCACATCGAGATCTTTTAATTGGTTACCGTCACAATTTAATACTTTTAAAGCTGTATTCTTGCTTACATCGAGGCTCGACAATTGGTTCGAGTTACATTCCAATTTTTGCAGAGAAGTAAAGAACTCAATGCCTTTTAAGTTCGAAACGGACATATTATAGAGCAAAATCGACTCTGTGGAACTTATTTCTTTCTCTGACAGAGAACCATTCTTATCGCTGTCAAATCTATTGCTTATAAAGTTTCTGAAATTCTCATCAGGAAAGTTTGTCTCATTGATTGCTACACTGCTGTCAGCAAAGGCAGACATTGATAATACGCCCAAAATCAGAACCCCGGAAAGAAATGCAGATAACATTTTACCGATTCGCATAAGTATTCTCCATTCGAAAATTGATATTAAGATATTACACCAACGGCACTGAAAAGTTTAGTGTTAATGTGCGGGCGGTACGGTTTATTTTTTGTCGGGATTTACCGTGAATCTGAGTCACAAACCACCGGGATTCACGGTAAACTGTCAATTTTTTTGGTTCTTCACGGAAATTTGGGGAATAAATAAATCGTAGCATTGAAAAAGGAGCAAAAGAGTTCTAATGTTTTAATCAACCAAAACCAAAACAAAGAAAGAACTCAATATGCTCCTCAATAGAAATAATAC
>JAKSRF010000010.1 GCA_024403755.1 Clostridia bacterium | reverse complement strand
AAGGAAATTCAATATTACAACACTCACCGTATGCTTTTTCAGAAATATATGACTCATCAAGCAGAAAATCATTTACATATATATTTCCGCTTGCATCCATCTTAATTATGTCTCCCGGTGTACCTATTACCCTCTTTAACAGCAGTTTGTTATTCCAATAGAATCCGCAGATATCACCCGTTTCCAATTTCTCGGTTCTTATCAAAAGAACAACATCTCCATCCTTAAATGTCGGTTCCATACTGTTTCCGGAAACCTGTAATACAGGTAAAACAAGTGTGACTATTAAAATGGCAATTGCAGCAACCACTAATATCGTATAAATCGTGGTTGCCAAAACTTTACGGTATTCTTTACCGTATTGAAGTCTCCTTCTTTCCTTTAATATCTCTTTCTCGGAAGGCATTTGAATATTCAATTTTGTATCATTGCCATTCTCCATAATTACCTCGATTATTAAATCTCTTCTGCATTATCTTCATCAAAATTAACAGCGCGTCGCTCAACATTAATACTCGGATTATCATCACAAAATTTCTTAAGTGCAATTTCAAAATTTCTCTTTTTTCTCTCAGCCTTTCTGCGTGCTTCAGCGATAATCTTTCCGGCCTCATCATGTGCTGTCATTACTATTTCATTTGCCTCTGCTCTTGCATCACTTATTATTTTCTTTGCTTCAAGTTCGGCATCCTTAGTAGCTTTTATTAATTCCTCATCTGCTTTTTTGCGATTATCTTCAACATATCTCTCAGAAGCCTGTTGTGCTGCCTCAAGCACTTTATAAACCTCTGCCGTTTCTCCTTCCATACCCTCAGTTCTTGTTAATTCGTAAGAATTTCCTTGGGACTTCAATTTATCCTCAAGTGTACTGATTTTATCGTTTAAATCCTTCTCATTTTGCTGAAAGGCATAAATGATATCTATCAATTCACTTCGATTCAGTTTCTTTAAATTAAAATCCGCCATTAGTTGGTACCGCCTACTATTTATTTAGTTAAATAAATTATATATTCTAAATGTGTCTTCATTATTAATTTTGTTGATAAATTGAAAATATTTATAATAATTTTTGATTTTCTCATAAAAAAACATCCCCAAACCTTACGGTTTGGGGATGTTGCATTAACTGCTTAAATTTTAAACATTAGATGTTTGCAGCCATCTTCTTGTAAGAAGCAAGACGAACGAGTGAATCGTTGTAGTTCTTTCTGAACATTGAATCAACAATATCAGCCTCATACTTCTTGAAGAGTGAGTTATAACGAACCTCAGCGTTAAGGAAGTTAACGAAGCTCTCGTAACCACCCTCAGGATCCTTAGAATCCAATGTGAATGGGTTCTTTCCTTCAGCTGTAAGTGTTGGGTTATAACGATAGAGATGCCAGTAACCGCATGTAACTGCATCCTTCTCTCTTGTCTGAGCGCCCTTAAGTCCGCCCTTGATACCATGGTTGATACATGGAGCATAGCAGATAACAAGTGAAGGTCCGTTGTAAGCCTCAGCCTCTGAGAAAGCCTTGATTGTCTGAGCTGAGTTAGCACCCATTGCACACTGTGCAACATATACATAACCATAGCTCATAGCCATCATACCGAGATCCTTCTTCTTAACGTTCTTACCGCCTGCAGCGAACTGAGCTACAGCACCTGAAGGTGTTGACTTAGAAGCCTGTCCGCCTGTATTTGAGTAAACCTCTGTATCGAGAACGAGAACATTGATATCTTCACCTGAAGCAAGTACATGATCAAGTCCGCCGTAACCGATATCATAAGCCCATCCGTCACCACCGATGATCCACTGTGATCTCTTTACAAAGAACTCCTTGTATGAAAGAGCCTTCTTAGCAAGATCTGAACCGGCGCCGTTGTAAGCATTCAACTCAGCTTCCATAGCGTCAGAAAGTGCACGTGAATTAGCACCGTCTGTCATACCGTCAACCCAAGCATTAATTGCTGACTTGAGTGAATCTGACTCAGCTACTGCAACGAGCTCTGTAACGATATTCTTAACTCTGTTACGGAGCTGCTTATAACCTAAGTACATACCGAAGCCGTGCTCAGCATTATCCTCAAACAATGAGTTAGCCCATGCAGGACCGTAACCCTTGCTGTTTGTTGTGTATGGCATTGAAGGAGCAGAACCACCCCAAATTGAAGAACAACCTGTAGCATTTGAAATCTGCATTCTGTCACCGAAAAGCTGTGTAAGAAGCTTAGCATAAGGTGTCTCACCACAGCCTGCGCATGCGCCTGAGAACTCAAGGAGCGGCTGCTCGAACTGGCTGCCCTTAACGGTTGTCTTAGGAGCGATGTTAGCATCCTTTGTCTCAAGGTTGATACAGTAATCCCAGTTATCAGCCTCGTTCATATTATCCTTAAGAGGAACCATCTTAATAGCCTGAACCTTATCAGGACATACTGTTACACAAACGCCGCATGAGAGACAGTCAAGAGCTGAAACCTGCATACGGAACTTATACTCGCCTGACTTTGGCTTCAAATCAGCTGTCTCGAAGTTAGCCTTAGAAGCCTCTTCCTCTGTAAGGAGGAACGGACGAATTGCAGCATGAGGACAAACAAGTGAACACTGGTTACACTGAATACACTTTGTAGCATCCCAAACAGGAATATCTGTAGCTGTTCCACGCTTCTCGTACTGAGCTGTACCCTGTGGGAATGTACCATCCTCGATACCCTTGAAAGCAGATACAGGAAGTGTATCACCCTTCTGAGCATTCATTACATCAACAACATTCTTAACGAAGTCAGGAGCCTTACGCTCAGGTGCCGGTGTATCAGGTGCATTCTTCCATGAATCAGGAACGTTATAAGCTACAACTGCATCAACACCTGCGTCGATAGCAGCATAGTTCATGTTAACGATATCCTCACCCTTCTTACCGTATGACTTCAAAGCAGCCTTCTTCATGTAATCTACTGCCTGATCAACAGGGAGAATACCTGAAAGCTTAAAGAAAGCTGACTGACAGATTGTATTAATACGTCCGCCGAGACCGATTTCCTTTGCCTTAGCTACAGCATCGATTGTATAGAACTTAATATTGTTATTAGCAATATATCTCTTCATCTCACCAGGGAGGTTAGCATCAACCTCTTCTGCATTCCACTGTGTATTCAAGAGGAATGTACCGTTTGGCTTCAAAGATGAAAGCATATCATACTTTGTAACATATGACTGATTGTGGCAAGCTACAAAGTCAGCCTTGTTGATAAGGTATGTAGAACGAATAGGAGAATCACCGAATCTCAAATCAGAAATTGTGATACCGCCTGACTTCTTTGAATCGTATGAGAAGTAAGCCTGTGCATATTTCTCTGTGTGGTCACCGATGATCTTGATTGAGTTCTTGTTAGCACCAACTGTACCGTCTGCACCGAGACCCCAGAAACGAGCTTCAACTGTACCCGGATTCTCAAGTGTAATAGACTCTGAACAATCAAGTGAAAGATTAGTAACATCATCGTTGATAGCAAGTGTAAACTGTGGCTTTGGATCAGCCTTAGCAAGTTCCTTATATACAGCAAGGATATGATCAGGTGTTGTGTCCTTAGAACCAAGACCGAATCTACCGCCGATAATCTTAGGAGCATTAGCCTTACCGATATAAGCAGCACATACATCAAGATACAAAGGCTCACCGTGTGCACCAGGCTCCTTTGTTCTGTCAAGAACAGCAATAGACTTACATGAAGCAGGAATAGCCTCAAGGAACTTATCTACTGCGAAAGGACGATAGAGGTGAACCTTAACAAGTCCAACCTTCTCTCCTCTTGCTGTAAGGAAGTCGATTGTCTCTTCGATTGTCTCATCAACTGAACCCATTGCGATGATAACGCGCTCAGCGTCAGCAGCACCATAGTAGTTATAGAGCTTATAGTTTGTACCACGAATCTCATTGATCTTATCCATGTAGTACTGAACTGTCTCAGGTACTGCAAGATAGAATGGGTTAGCAGCCTCACGAGCCTGGAAATAAATATCAGGGTTCTGAGCTGTACCACGAAGTGTAGGATGGTTAGGTGTCAAAGCCTTGTTACGGAACTTATTGAGAGCCTCGTAATCAACGAGCTCTGCCAAATCCTCATAATCAATAAGTTCAATCTTCTGAATCTCGTGTGAAGTACGGAATCCGTCGAAGAAATGAAGGAACGGAACGCTGCTCTTAATAGTAGAAAGGTGTGCTACACAAGCAAGGTCAGCAACCTCCTGTACTGAGTTAGAACAAAGCATTGCAAAACCTGTCTGACGGCATGCCATAACGTCTGCATGATCACCGAAGATGTTAAGTGCGTGAGCAGCAAGCGCTCTTGCAGAAACGTGGAATACGCAAGGCAAAAGCTCACCGGAAATCTTGTACATGTTTGGGATCATAAGGAGCAAGCCCTGTGAAGCAGTATATGTTGTAGTCAAAGCACCGGTTGCGAGTGAACCGTGAACTGCACCTGCAGCACCTCCCTCAGATTGCATCTCTACGACATTAACTGTCTGTCCAAAGATGTTCTTGCGGCCTCCCTGAGCCCACTGATCCGTGTAATCAGCCATTGGTGACGATGGAGTAATAGGGAAAATAGCAGCATTCTCTGTAAAAGCATACGAAGAATGAGCTGCGGCGGTATTACCGTCCATGGTCATTTTCTTTAATTCACGTGCCATACATGTCTCTCCTTTATATAAATTTTATTAAAATACTTTAAATGCATTCGGAATGGTTACCATCCCTCGCAAAATACATTATATTATATCACGTCTAAGGTGAAATGTTCACATTAATATTTCTTTTATCTTCGAAAATTATTATTCTTGGCAAAAAAACTTATATATATTTCGTAATGATTATCATTTGCCGATTTCATGATTGAATCATCAAAAAAATGACTGTCTCAAAATATTTCATTTTGAGACAGTCATGCTTTAATTCAGTTTTTTGCTCTCCATGTAATTCTTCCTCTGCTGAGGTCATACGGAGAAATCTCCATTGTTACCTTGTCACCCGGAAGAATCTTGATGTAGTTCTGACGAAGCTTACCTGAAATATGCGCCAATACTATATGGCCATTATCAAGTTCTACCTTAAATGTTGCACTCGGTAATGCTTCCTTAACAATACCCTCTACTTCAATAACGTCTTCTTTTGCCATTGTTTTCCTCCTTAAATGGTTGTCATAATAGGACCGTCTGCTGTCATTACTATTGTATTCTCATAGTGTGCGGAAGGCTTACCGTCCGCAGTTACTATTGTCCATTCATCATCAAGCAACTCTACGTTATATGTTCCTCTGTTAATCATAGGTTCAACACAGAACGCCATGCCTTCTTTGATTCTTGCTCCTCTTCCCGGTTTTCCGAAATTCGGAACATCAGGATCCTGATGCATCTCACGACCGATACCGTGACCGGTCAACACTCTGACAACTCCGTAACCGAAGCTTTCGGCATACTCCTGTACGGCATGACTGATATCACCGATTCTGTTGCCGATTTTGCATTGTTCAAATCCCTTAAAAAAAGCTTCTTCGGTTCTCTTTATCAGAAGTCGTGTATCCTCGTCTACATCACCTACACAAAAAGTTCTTGCAGCATCTCCGTTATATCCGTCAAGTTCCGCAACAACATCAACAGTAATTATGTCTCCGTTTTTCAAAACTCGGTCGCTCGAAGGAATACCGTGAACTACTTCATCGTTAATCGAAGCACAAATTGTCGCCGGGAAAGGCGGATTACCATAATTAAGGCATGAAGGTCTGCCTCCTGCGCCTACAATTATGTCATACGCTATTTGATCCAGTTCTTTAGTTGTAACACCGGGTCTGACAGCTTTCTCGACTTCAACCAAAACCTTGTGTGTAAGACGACCTGCCGCCTTCATCTTCTCTATTTCTTCTTTACTCAGTAACTCTATCATAGAATATTACCTTAAACTAATCCTTTTGCCTTCAGACCCTCTTTGATCTGCTCTATGCAAACCTCAGGATTCTTATTGTTATCACCCTCAACAATAATTCCCTTTTTGTTATAGAAATCAATTAAAGGCTGTGTATTCTTGTAGTATGTCTTTAATCTTGCCTCAACTGTCTCAGGCTTATCATCCTCACGCTGATATACAACACCACCGCACAAATCACAAACTCCTTCAACCTTGGTTGGCTTAAATACGACATTATAACTTGCACCGCATTTCTCACAAACACGTCTGCCTGCTACTCTGTTCTTAATTTCTTCATCATCAACTACGATTGACAATACGGCATCGATTTTTGTATTCTGCTTTGCTAGCATCTCGTCAAGAGCCTCTGCCTGCGCAATCGTTCTAGGGAATCCGTCAAGGATATAGCCTGCTTTACAGTCGTCCTGGCTGAGTCTGTCTTCAACCATTGAAATTGTGAGACTGTCAGGAACCAAGAGTCCCTTATCTATATATGACTTGGCTTCGATACCAAGAGGGGTATTTCCTTTAATGTTAGCTCTGAAAATATCACCTGTTGAAATATGTGCGAGATTATACTCTTCTCTCAAAACAGTTGCAGATGTACCTTTTCCTGAACCCGGAGCACCCAAAATTATTAATTTCATATTATTCACCTCTGATTAAACATATTAATACTCAGGTATTATAACTCTTTTTACAGATTTTACAAATCATACTTTTTTGTTTTTTAATCTGCTAATTATACTTTTCGAAAATAAAAAAAGGGTTGCCCCATCGGAACAACCCTATAAAACACTTAATTTGAAATTAATCAAGGAAGCCCTTGTAATTTCTTGTAACAAGCTGACTTTCGAGTTGAACAAGAAGGTCATTTGCTACACCTGTAAGAATGAGTACTGATGTACCTACAAACCAAACTCCGTTAAGTCCTGTAAACATCATTACCAAAGTAGGAACGAGACATACAAGACAGAGGAATGTTGCATCTGCCCAGTTAAGGCGCATTGCTGTTCTCTGGATGAAATTAGTGGTCGGCTTACCAGGTCTGATACCGTTAATAAAGCCACCGTTCTTCTGAATGTTATTAGAAATCTCAATAGGATTAAACTGAATAACAGAATAGAAGAATGTAAATCCAATGATAAGCAGGAAGTAAACAATGTAGTAAACTACTACGCTGCTTATTGCTGTATCACCGGTTGCATTTGGCTGGAAACCACGCATCCATGTAGCAAATTTACCTGTGCTGTCAGCAAAGAATGTATTCAAAATCATTGAAGGCAATGAAAGAAGTGACATTGCAAAGATGACAGGCATAACACCGGACTGATTTACCTTTATCGGAATGTATGATGACTGTCCGCCGTAAAGCTTTCTGCCGACAGTCTTCTTTGAATACTGTACCTGAATACGTCTCTCTGCATTCTGAACCCAAAGAACGAATACAATGATTCCGATTGCAACAGCAAGACAAAGAATAAACAAACCAATACCGCATATCTTACCGAGAATAGGATTAGCTATAGAACCGTCAACATCCTGAGCCTTTGCAAACATTTCCTTAAGCATATCAGGGGTTCTGGATACTATACCTGCGAAAATGATGAGTGACACACCGTTTCCGATACCCTTCTCATTAATTCTCTCACCGAGCCAAACAACCAAACATGTACCTACTGTAAATGATACAACGATCAAAATAGCATTAATCCATGAAGGAAGTGAAGGAATCATAGCAGATTTTACTGCACGGCACAAAAGAATTGACTGAAGAATAGCAAGACCCATTGCTGTACATCTTGTTATCTTATTCATCTTCTTACGACCTGACTGTCCCTCTTTGGCCAAAGTCTCAAGAGCCGGAATTACAACTGTTAAAAGCTGAATAATAATGGAAGCATTGATATAAGGAGTAACACCTAAAGCAAATATTGTTGCCTGAGCGAGTCCACCACCTGATACCATATCCAACAAGCCACCAAACTGTCCCCACTGCTGGTAAAGAGAAGTAAATACTTCTCTGTCCAGACCAGGAACAGGTATGCACTTGCCTATTGTATACACAGCCAGAATAAAAAGAGTAAATAACATCTTTTTTCTGAGTTCCGGCATACGTATTGCATTAATCAAGGAGTCGAACATACCCTTCATGATTATACCTCCTCAGCCGTGCCACCAGCCTTCTCGATTTTCTCTTTAGCAGAAGCTGTAAACTTAGCAGCCTTTACTGAGAGTTTCTTTGTAAGATCACCGTTACCGAGGATTTTAATACCATCGTTAACCTTACCTAAAGAGATAATGCCGGCATCCTTGAGAATCTCTGCTGAAATCTCAGCACCGTTATCGAACTTCTCAAGATCGGATACATTAATCTCAACATAACAAGGAGCAAATCTCTTGTTGTTGAAGCCTCTCTTAGGCAATCTTCTGTAAAGTGGCATCTGACCACCTTCGAAGCCCGGGCGAACTCCGCCGCCTGAACGAGCGTTCTGACCCTTATGTCCACGACCTGCTGTCTTACCATTACCTGATCCGGCACCGCGGCCCTTACGGAAAGCCTTATTGTTTCCGCTGGAAGTCATTTCATTGAGCTTCATAGTCTAGTACCTCCCATTAAACTTCTTCACAAGCTACGAGATGTGATACTGTCTTAACCATACCACGCATAGCTTCGTTATCAGCCTTAATTACAGACTGACCAATCTTACGAAGGCCTAAAGCTTCTACTGTAGCTTTCTGCTTAGCCTGTGCCTTATTTGTGCTCTTGATGAGCGTAATCTTTAAATTTGCCATTTCAAGAGTCTCCTTACTTAATTTCTTCAACAGACTTGCCTCTCAAGCGAGCAACCTCTTCGATTGACTTCAAGCTCTTAAGACCTTCCATTGTTGCGTTAACCATGTTATTAGGGTTATTTGTACCAAGTGACTTTGTACGGATATCTGTAATACCTGCAAGCTCACATACGGCACGAACAGGACCACCTGCGATGATACCGGTACCGCTTGCAGCAGGCTTCATAAGAACCCTACCTGCACCGAACTCACCGATAACTTCATGTGGAAGTGTACCGTTAATAACCGGTATCTCAATGATGTTCTTCTTAGCTTCCTCAACACCCTTACGTATAGCGTCAGGTACCTCGGCAGCTTTACCAATACCCTTACCGATGTGGCCGTTCTCATCACCTACGATTACGAGAGCAGCAAAGCGGAAATTTCTACCACCTTTAACCGTCTTGGAAACACGTCCGATATGGATAACATTTTCTTTTAATTCAACACTGTTTGGATCAAAACCCATATACTATTTCCTCCTGATTAGAATGAGAGTCCAGCTTCACGAGCTGCCTCTGCCAATGCTGCTACTCTACCGTGGTAAACATATCCGCCACGATCGAATACTACTTCGCTGATACCTGCAGCGCTTGCACGCTCAGCTACCAACTTACCAACTGCCTTAGCTGCTTCAATGTTGCTTCCAACATTTACTGAAGCCTTAACATCCTTATCAAGTGAAGAAGCACTTACAAGTGTGTTACCGTTAACATCGTCAACGATTTGAGCATAAATGTTAGCGTTACTTCTGAACACACAAAGACGTGGGCACTCAGGGGTTCCTGAAATCTTTTTACGTACGCGAAGATGCTTTCTCTCGCGGATCTCTTTTTTGTTAATCTTGTTAATCATTCAAACTCACCCCCTATTACTTCTTAGCGCCAGTCTTACCTTCCTTGATAATAAGGTGCTCAGTATCATACTTGATACCCTTACCCTTATATGGATCAGGAAGTCTGAATGAACGAATCTTTGCTGCTGTCTCACCAACCAACTGCTTATCAGCACCGCTGACAATAACCTGGTTCTGAGCCGGAACATCAATAGTAATACCGGCTGGCTCTTCGAGCTCAATCGGATGTGAGTAACCAAGGTTGAATACAACCTTCTTGCCCTGCTTTGTAGCTTTGTAACCTACACCGTTAATCTCAAGATTCTTCTTGAATCCCTCAGATACACCAACAACCATGTTGTTGATAAGTGAACGTGTGAGACCATGCAAAGCTCTGTCTGACTTCTCGTCAGACGGTCTCTCAACTGTAATTACGGAACCGTCGATTTTAACTGTCATGCGGCTGTGTGCATCCATCTCAAGAGTACCCTTAGGTCCCTTAACTGTGATGTGCTGACCGTCAAGCTTAACATCAACGCCCGCAGGAATTGTAATCGGCATTCTACCAATTCTTGACATAATTTTTATCCTCCTGCTCTTTAGATTAAGCGTAAACGGAATATGTCGTTCCGTTCACGCGTTTCAGAGTAAACAACTTATTTATTATAACCTAAATTATAATAATTACCAAACGTATGCGAGAACCTCGCCGCCAACACCAAGCTGACGTGCCTTTTTATCAGTCATAACGCCCTTAGATGTTGAAATGATAGCAATACCGAGACCGCCTAATACATATGGAAGGTTTTCCTTATCAGCATATGTACGAAGACCCGGCTTAGAAATTCTCTTAATACCAGAGATAACTGACTTCTTACCGGCATACTTCAAAGTGATCTTCATCATGCCCTGCTTATTGTCCTCAAAGCACTCAAAACGAGTAATATAACCCTCATCTAACAAAATCTGAGCAATAGCCTTCTTTAAGTTAGAAGCAGGAACCATTACTGTCGGATGTCCGGCAGTTCCGGCATTACGAATTCTTGTAAGCATATCTGCAATTGCATCTGTAATCTGCATTATTCTTTCCTCCTTAAATCTGACTGTTACCAGCTTGCTTTCTTAACGCCTGGGATCTGACCCTTATATGCCAAATCACGGAAGCAAAGACGGCAAATACCATACTTACGCATGTAAGAATGCGGACGACCGCAAAGCTTACAACGATTATGCTGCTGTGTTGAGAATTTCGGAGTTTTCTGTGCCTTAAGAATCATTGACTTCTTTGCCATATTAAATATCCTCCTAATCACTTACGGAACGGCATTCCGATTAACTTAAGAAGCTCGAAAGCCTGCTCATCGTTCTTAGCCGTTGTAACAATAATGATATCCATACCACGAATTTTGTCGATTTTATCATAATCGATTTCAGGGAACATAAGCTGCTCCTTAATACCCATAGCATAGTTACCATGACCATCGAATGAGTTAGGATTGATACCACGGAAGTCACGAACACGTGGAAGAGAAATGCTGATCAACTTATCAAGGAAGTTGTACATATTCTCATCACGAAGTGTAACCTTACAACCAATCTTCATTCCGTCTCTTAACTTAAATGCAGCAACTGATTTTGAAGCTGTAGTAGCAATTGGCTTCTGACCTGCAATGATACCCATATCACGCATAGCGTTATCAAGAGCCTTAGGATTGTCTTTAACCTCACCAACACCCATGTTGAGAACGATCTTCTCAATCTTAGGGATTTCCATAACTGACTTATACTTAAAAGTCTCCATCATAGCTGGTGCAACTTCAGATGTGTATTTTTCTTTTAATCTAGACATCTAATTACTCCCCCTTGCTAGCTTTCTTTACTGTATCGATGACTTCACCGCACTTCTTACAAACACGATTCTTTGAGCCATCCTCATTTACCTTGTATGCAACTCTTGTTGCCTTACCGCACTTTGGGCAGATAAGCATAACGTTAGAAGCATCGATTGAACCTTCACGATCAACAATACCGCTTGGTGCAGTCTGGTTCTTAGCCTTTAAGTGCTTCTTTGTCATGTTAACACCCTCAACAAAAACACGACCGTTCTCAGGATTGGTCTTGATAACCTTACCCTTGCTGCCCTTATCCTTACCGGAAATAACAACAACGTTGTCGTCTTTCTTTACGTGAATCTTGTTAGCCATATCTTATGCCCTCCCTTAAAGAACTTCTGGAGCGAGAGAAAGAATTTTCATATAATCCTTATCTCTGAGCTCTCTGGCGATTGGTCCAAAGATACGAGTTCCACGTGGGTTCTTATCTTCCTTAATGATTACTGCTGCGTTCTCATCAAACTTGATGTAAGAACCATCAGCTCTTCTGACGCCTCTCTTTGTACGAACAACAACTGCTCTTACAACATCGCCCTTCTTAACCATACCGCCAGGAGCAGCAGTCTTAACAGAGCAAACGATTACGTCACCAATATTAGCGTACTTACGCCATGAACCACCGAGTACCTTAATGCAGGCAAGCTCCTTAGCACCTGTGTTGTCGGCAGCTCTAAGTCTGGATTCAACCTGAATCATCTGATTATTCCTCCTTTAGCCTTGCATTATTTAGCCTTCTCAATGATCTCAACCAATCTCCAACGCTTATCCTTGGAAATAGGACGAGTTTCCATAACCAAAACCTTATCACCTACACCACACTGATTCTCATCATCCTGTGCCTTAAGCTTATAAGTTCTCTTCATGATTTTTCCGTAAAGAGGGTGCTTAACATGCTCTTCTACAGAAACAACGATTGTCTTATCCATCTTATCAGATGTAACAATACCTACTCTACTCTTTCTGAGGTTACGATCCATTTAAGTTTCCCTCCTTAATTTGCTTTGAGCTCGCGCTCACGGATTATTGTCTTAACACGAGCAATATCCTTTTTTACAGACTCAATCTGCTTAGGATTCTCGAGCTGATTTGTAGCATTCTGGAAACGAAGCTTAAATAACTCTTCCTTAAGAGCAACTAATTCTTTCTGAAGCTCTTCTGCAGACATCTTACGAATATCATCAATCTTCATATTAGTTAGCCTCCTGTTCTTTTGCTACAATCTTTGTCTTACATGGGAGCTTATTACCAGCGAGTCTTAATGCCTCACGAGCCTGCTCCTCAGTTACACCGCCGATCTCGAACAATACACGACCCGGCTTAACAACTGCTACCCAGTACTCAACTGAACCCTTACCGGAACCCATTCGAGTCTCAGCCGGCTTAGCTGTTATTGGCTTATCAGGGAAGATTTTAATCCAAACCTTACCGCCTCTTTTTACATATCTGTTAATTGCGATACGTGCAGCCTCAATCTGATTTGACTTAATCCAGCAAGGATCCATAGCCATAAGACCGAAATCACCATAAGTAACCTTGTTACCGCGTAATGCCTTACCGTGCATACGACCACGGTGCTGCTTTCTATACTTAACTCTCTTAGGAAGTAACATTACTGCTCGCCTCCTTCCACAGTTTTAACCTTCTTTGCAGGAAGAACCTCACCCTTGTAAATCCAAACCTTTACACCGATGATTCCGTAAGTTGTATCTGCCTCAGCGAAACCATAATCGATGTCAGCACGAAGTGTCTGAAGAGGAATTGTACCCTCATGGTATGACTCTGAACGAGCAATCTCGGCACCGCCGAGACGACCTGAACAAGTTGTCTTAATACCGAGAATATCCTGTCTCATAGCATTAGACATAGCCTTCTTCATTGCTCTTCTGAAGCTTACACGTGCCTCTAACTGGCTGGCAATGTTCTCTGCAACTAAAGTTGCATTTGAATCAATATTCTTAATCTCTCTTACATCTACGAAGAAATTCTTCTTGAACTTCTTTGTCAATGCGCTCTTGAGTGCCTCTGTAGTAGCACCCTTTGTACCAATAACAAGACCCGGCTTAGCAACGTTAAGAATAACTCTTGTCTCTTCATTGCCCTTACGCTCAATCTCGATTGTTGAAATACCTGCAACATTCTTGCGGCTCTCATCAATAGGCTTCTTTGAATTCTTGCTGTTTTCCTTAATAATAGTATCAAGAGTTTTCATAACGAAGTTACGAATCATCTTATCTTCTGCAAGGAAATCGCTGAACTGCTTCTTATCAGCATACCAACGTGCATCCCAATCCTTGATAACACCTACTCTTAAGCCATGTGGATTAACCTTCTGACCCATGCGAATTCCTCCTTATACTCTTTCCTTGAGAACGATAGTAACATGACTAGTTCTCTTGTTGATTCTGTTAGCTGATCCTCTTGCACGTGGAATAAAACGCTTCAAGATAGGACCCGGATTAGCATAAGCTTCAGCAACATACAAATCATCTCTGTTGAGACCGAAATTGTTAACTGCGTTAGCCTCTGCAGACTTAAGAACCTTTGTGAGGATAGGAGATGCAGCCTTAGGTGTGTACATAAGAATTGCATAAGCCTCGTCCAAAGACTTGTCCTTAATGAGATCGATAACGATCTTCATCTTTCTTGGTGTTACGCGAATGTACTTAGCAGTAGCCTTACCCTGATCTCTACCGATACCAAGAAGCTTTCTCTGCTTCTTTGTAGGGATAGGAAGCTTATTGTTCTTTGGCTGTACCTTTGAGTAAGCCTCGAGAATTGACTCACGATTTGCTTCAATATTCTCTTTGTTTAAAATAATCTTTTCCACAATAGTTCCTCCTTCCATCAGCGAGCGCCAGCTGTCTTCTCGCCAGCGTGACCGCCAAACTTACGTGTAGGAGCGAACTCACCGAGCTTATGTCCAACCATTTCTTCAGTTACATAAACCGGTACATGCTTCTTACCGTCGTATACAGCAATTGTGTGGCCTACGAATTCAGGGAAGATTGTTGAAGCACGTGACCATGTCTGAACAACTTTCTTCTCATTGGCATCGTTCATAGCCTTAATTCTCTTCATAAGAGCATCTTCAACGAAATAGCCCTTTTTAGTAGATCTACTCATATTAAACGTGCCTCCTTATTACTTTCTGCCCTTAACAATATACTTGCTGGACTGCTTCTTCTTATTACGTGTCTTCTTACCGAGTGTAGCAACACCCCAAGGTGTAACAGGGCCAGGAAGACCGATTGGTGACTTACCTTCACCACCTCCGTGTGGGTGGTCATTAGGGTTCATAACAACACCTCTTACAGAAGGACGAACACCTAAGTGTCTCTTACGTCCTGCCTTACCGAGGTTAACGTTCTCATGCTCGGCATTACCGATTGAACCGATTGTTGCACGGCACAATACTGATACCATACGAACCTCACCTGATGGGAGACGAACCTGTGCAAAAGCACCTTCCTTAGCCATAAGCTGAGCACCTGCACCGGCTGTTCTTACCATCTGAGCACCCTTACCAGGCTTAAGCTCGATACAGCAGATAACAGTACCAACAGGAATTGCTGAAATAGGAAGTGTATTACCTACAACGATATCAGCATTCTCACCGCTTACAACCTTACTGCCAACCTTCAAGCCTTCAGGAGCAAGAATATATGACTTACATCCGTCAGCATACTGAAGAAGTGCAAGGAAAGCTGTATGATTAGGATCATACTCGAGAGCTACTACTGTAGCCGGAATCTCGTCCTTTGTTCTCTTCCAATCGATTATACGAATCTTTTTCTTATTACCGCCACCGATATGACGAACTGTGATACGACCGTATGAGTTACGTCCACCGGTCTTTGTGCCGGAAACGAGAAGACTCTTCTCCGGATCCTTCTTCGTAAGTACAGAATAATCTGCAACAGTCATCTGTCGAACTGCCGGAGAAGTAGGATTAAATGATTTAACTGCCATTTTTTATTTCCTCCTCATTCTAGCTTACTGGTTGAAACCAAATTCTTCGATAGATGTCTTGTAGGTAGCCTTAACCTTAGTTGTCTTACCACCCTTTGCAAGATACTCACTGCCGTTACCCTTAGTATCAATAGTAACGATTGCCTTCTTAAATGAAGGTGTTCTACCGAATGCATAACGCTGTCTCTTGATTTTACCGTCAAAGTTAGAAGTATTAACGCTTAAAACCTTAACGTTGAAAATTTTCTCTACTGCATCAGCTATTTCTGTCTTAGAAGCAGAAGGAGCAACCTTAAAAGTATACTTACCGTTCTCAACTTCACTATAAGACTTCTCTGTAATAACAGGAGCTAAAATTACGTCTTGTGCTGTTTTCATGCGTATACCTCCTGAATCTTCTCAACAGCTGCCTTTGTTACGAGGAAGCTATCATACTTTAAGATATCGAATACATTAATTGTATTAACGAGTGTTGTCTTAACCGTTGGGATATTTCTTGCAGAAAGCTCAGCCTTCTCATTCTTATCCTCAAATACTACAAGTGCTGTAGAAGCAACATTCAAAGCCTTCAAAGCTTTTACCATGTTAGCAGTCTTAATCTCGTCAAAGTTCATATCCTCAACAACAACAATCTTCTTGTCAAGGAGCTTAGAAGAAAGAGCTGACTTCAAAGCAAGTCTCTTAATCTTCTTAGGAACTACATAATTGTAAGATCTCGGTTTTGGTCCAAAGATGATTCCGCCGCCAACATACTGTGCTGAACGAGTAGAACCATGACGGGCATTACCTGTACCCTTCTGACGATATGGGCGCTTACCACCGCCTCTTACTTCGCTTCTTGTCTTTGTAGAGTGTGTACCCTGGCGACGATTAGCGAGCTGATTACGAATTACTGTAGCAATAGCACTCTCGTTAGGTGTAATGCCAAAAATCTCGTCTGAAAGCTCGATTGAACCAGTAACGGCACCCTGAAGATTTAAAATATCTAATTTAGCCATTTTTATTAGTCCTCCCGTCGCAATTACTTAGCCTTGACAGATGACTGAACAGTTACCATTCCGCCCTTAGGACCCGGAATAGCTCCTCTCAAAACGAGGATTCCTCTGTCGCCGTCAACCTTAACAACGCTCAAATTCTGTACTGTGCAATTTACTGCACCCATATGTCCCGGCATCTTCTTACCCGGCAATACACGAGCAGGTGTTGAGTTAGCACCCAATGAACCAACTCTTCTGTGGTACATTGAACCGTGGCCTGAAGGACCACCCTTCTGTCCGTGACGCTTGATGTTACCGGCATAACCTTTACCCTTTGAAACACCGCTTACGTCAACCTTGTCACCCTCAGCGAACATGTCAGATACTTTGATTTCCTGGCCAAGCTCATAATCCTGATCCGGCTCGAACTCACGAATGAACTTCTTAACCTCTACGCCAGCCTTCTCGAACTGTCCCTTAACAGGCTTTGTTACGAGCTTTTCTCTTGTTGCTACTGAAGCAACCTTAACAGCTTTATAGCCGTCATTCTCAACTGTCTTGTTCTGAAGCACGAACATTGGCTCTACTTCAATTACAGTTGCCGGAACAACATTACCGTTATCATCAAATAACTGTGTCATACCGGATTTCTTGCCAATAATGAATTTTGTCATTATCCTTTCCTCCTATATGGTTATTGGTTCGTCTTATGACGAACATGACCTCGGTATAAGCTTTTGGCATTGCTTACCCGATTAAGCCTTTCTTAGCACTTATCAAGCCTTGAGCTCAATAGATACACCGGCAGGCATGTCAAGCTTCTGAAGTGCCTCAACAGTCTTTGCTGTCGGAGCGTAAACATCGATCAAACGCTTATGTGTTCTCTGCTCGAACTGCTCACGTGAATCCTTGTTAACGTGTGGTGAACGAAGAATTGTAACGATATCCTTCTCTGTCGGGAGCGGGATAGGTCCTGCAAACTCTGCACCTGTACGTGTGATAGCATCAACAATTCTTGCTGCGCTCTCATCAAGCAACTTGTGATCGTAAGCTTTGATCTTGATTCTCATCTTTTGTGTAGCCATTTTTTGGTTCCTCCGTACTGTTTATTATCTCAGTTGTATCGCGCGTTTCTTTTTTATCCACTTAAAAACCCAGGCATCCAGTTACCTTTCTCAAACCTGAGCAAAGCACTTTGGCCCTGGGCAATGTGTTTAAAAACACTTGCTGTCGATACTAATGCTGAGTCGTTGAACTCATTGGTTCAACTGCTCCGTCGAAGTTACCCGCCTATCATGCACAGCTCGCATCATCTGCGGCAATCTCCAACATCTACGCATGCGCAATATAAAATCACGCGAGTAGTATTATATTACTCATCGCGTGATTATGCAATAGTTTTTTTAATCAATATGTAAATTATTTTGCGTTAATTATATCAGCTAATTCCGAAGGATTAAAGTGGTATTTCGAATTACAGAAATGACACTCCACATCAATACCTTTCTCATCTTTTATGAGTTCATTTAACTCGTCTTTTCCCAAAACGCTTAAGCTGTCGGAAAATTTGCTTTTCGAGCATGTACATTCAAATGAGACCTTATTGGCATCCCAGTATGCTATTTCCGGATCCCCCAAAAACAAATCCAAAATCTTTGCCGGTGTAAAGCCTTCTTCCATAAGGTAGGTTATCTCAGGAAAACCACCGTTTACGCGCTTCTCAAGGTAATCAATATCTTCTTCCGTAGCTCCCGGCATCAACTGAACCATCATGCCGCCTGCATGAGTTACTTTTCCTTCTTCAAGCTTCACACCGAGTGCAACTATAGAAGGAGTTTGTTCAGATGTAGCAAGGTAGTATGTAAAATCTTCTGCTATTTCGCCTGTCATAAGCTCTGTCTGTCCGACATACGGCTCCCTGAGTCCGATATCTCTTATTACAGTCAGCATTCCTTTACCAACCGCTTCGCCTACATTTAACTTCCCCGGTTTATGATATGTGCTCTCTACATCATTCTCTATCGGATAAGCTCTTACATGTCCACAGGTATCACAAACGGCCGTCATACCTCTGATAGGTCCGTCGCACTTAATTATTGTTGTCTGTGTATCCTGCTTCCCCTTCATACTGTCAGCTATCAAAAGTGAGCCTGTCATAAATCTTCCGAGAGCTGCCGTTACCACCGGCGACGTATTATGTAATCGCATTGCTTCAGCCGTCAGTTTGGTGGAATTTACGGCACAAGCTTTAACACGTCCTCCTAAAGCAGTAGCTCTTACAATGTGGTCATCATCCGAATTTTCCGGCATACCTGTAACCATGTATCTTGTCTCGTCAATCATACTATTCCTTTCCTACTATAAAAAAAACTCTTTCATCCCTTGGTGTCGGCTTATCAAATGATTTATCTCCCAAAATCGCCAAAACTTTAAGACCGCACTTCTCAGCAGCAGAAACTATTTGTTCTTCTTTTATATATATTTCCTTTATATTACCGTCTAAGCGAGAATACTTCTCATTCTCTTCCTTCTCGAAAAGGGTAATTGATGCGTTATTAATACCCAATGCTTTATCGTACTCATTTGTCCAGAGTAAAGTATAATCGTCTTCATCATCATAAAAGACATTATTATTAAGCGTCTCGGCAAAATGCTTCTCAGTGGCAACATCAAATATAAATATGCCTTGCGGATTCATATAATTTTTGAACGAATTAAATATCTTAATCAAGTCATCAATACCGTTCAAATGATTTATCGTATCAAGCAACGATACAAAGACATCTGCTGTTCCGTATAATTCATACTCTGTAATATCCTGGTTAAGAAGCAATACACGTTGCTGTTCTTCGTAACACAAATCCATAGCTTTATTCAGCATCATCGAGGATGAATCTATTCCGATGACATCGTATCCTCTTTTTGCCATACAGCATGCGATTTTTCCGGTTCCGCATCCCAAATCAACAAGTATTCTGGAATTATCCTCACCGTCACCCTTCTCAGGACCGTAACATTCTATCAATTTATTCAAATAATCAGCCCATTCTTCGGGATCATTATTGTGTTGCCACGAATCATAGCAATCAGCAAGCATGTCATAAAAATTCAAAGGTTCATTCATAACTTCATCCGCCTTCTCGTTTTATCTAACACATCTTACAACAAAGCTTTCGAAAAAACAAAACTTTATCTTGCCTGAATTCACACTCATTTGACTGTCACCATAAAAACTATAAAAAACGAGGTTATCTCAAAATGTGATAACCTCGAATAAAATGCTGATTAAGGTAAATAATCCAAAGGATTAACGGTAGAACCGTTTACTCTGACTTCAAAATGAAGGTGAGCGCCTGTAGACGTTCCTGTCGAACCGACCTCGCCTATACACTCTCCGCAGCTCACATACTGACCATTGGATACATAAACATCGCGCATATGAGCATATAGAGTAGAAAGACCGTTGCCATGATCGATAATTACATAATTACCATATCCCGAACCACCTGTATTTTGGCCCGGACAAGGTTCCTCTACATATATAACCGTTCCACTGCCGGCAGCCATTACTGCATCTCCGTAGCCGGCACCTATATCGATACCGGAATGGAACTTAGTTGTTCCGTAAACCGGATGAGTTCTGTATCCGTAGGTGGATGTTACATATGTTGTCCACGTAGGCCATGACAAGGCTCCGCTTCCGCCTCCGCCGCTTGAAGCCGGTGTTGAGGTCCCGGAATTAACTCCACCGCCGTTTTTTGGAGTACTTGCTGCCGCTGCCTCAGCCTGAAGCTTTGCAATCTCCTCATCCAGTGAACTTGCTAACTTATTAAGCTCATCCTCTTGTTGCTCATAATAGGACAGCTGAGTATTGACATCTTCCAATGCATCAGAAGTAACACCTATTCTTCCTTCCAATTCCGAGAGCTGTCCTTGCTTCTCATTAATGACACCCTCGAGACTGTCAGCCTCAGCAAGTGCCTGATCGCTTTTTAATTGTGCATCATCCAAGGCGACTGTCATCATATCCACAGCCTGGCTGTCTGAATCAGCGATAAGGGTAATAATCTCCATATTGGTGAAGAAGCCCGCAAGGCTGTCAGACTCCAGAAGAATCTCAAGTGTTGACTTATTCTGATATTCAAACATTACGGAAATTCTGTCTGAAAAGGTTTTCTTGGTATCCTCAAGGTTTTCCTGTGCTTCGACATAAGCATCCAAAGCATCCGCTTTCGCTATCAAAGCCTCGGCAAGCTGTGCAGATATAATCTCATACTGAGCATACTGTTCGCTTGAAAGTTTATTTAATTTAGCAAGCTCGCCCTTAAGCTGACCGGCCTGACCGGAAAGCTCATCAGCCTTCTCTTTTGCTGCAGCTGCATCGCTTCTGGCTTTATCTCTCTCATCACGCTTTTGATCAATTTTTGACTGATCGTGAAGCATCTCATATCGGTACATGATGTTGTCAGATGCGGATACTAAATCACGTTTACCGACAATACCGCAACACACGATTATCACGAAGGATGCGATAACAGCGCTTAACAATTTTATAGAAGTTATTTTTCCCAATCTCATCTTTACTGCCACCTTATACTTTTATATATTTCTTTACAGAAATACCGCTTCCGACACTTCCGATAATTACACCTATCAAACATGAAATTACCAAAACTGCCCACATCAATTTTTGCAACGGCAAAATCGAATAAAAACTATTTACATCAGTAGACATCATAATCTTAATATAAAGCTGTCTGTAAGCAAAACAAGTTATTCCCCATGCACAAAGTGCACTTATGAGTCCGACTATTCCGCCTTCAATAACATACGGCATACGTATATAAAAATTCGTTGCACCTACAAACTTCATTATTTCAATTTCATCGGCTCTGGAATAAACAGATATTCTTACCATATTCGAAATAATAAACAAAGCAATTACAAACAACACGGCAAACGCTATTACAGACACCATATTAACAATTCTCTTTGCTTTAACAAGAAAAGACATAACGCTGCTTTCCTGAGCTACATGAGACACATCAGGATATGTTGCCAAAGCAACACACAAATCGTTGGCATAGCTCGGATCCGTCAATTGTATGTTAAATGTATACGGAAGATAAAGATTGTAATCAAAATCATCCAAAATTGAAGAGCTGTCTCCTAAATTACTCTTGAAATAATTGTAGTTGTCTTCAGGTGATTTCAGTATAACATCCTTTATTCGGCTGTCCTGAATTAACTGCGAAGACAGGAAATTAATGTTATCTGCGCTGGCATTAAGTTCCATATATACTTCTATAGGAGGTTCCTGACCCAATTTCTTCATAATGAATCTGGCATCGGCAGAAAAAATAAAGAACGAACACATTATTAACAACATCAAAAGGATGGTAGTGATTGATGCAATCGTTACCAACGGATGTCGAATTATTCCTATAAAGCCCTCTTTTACAGAGTTAAAAAAAGCTCTTATTGTCACTCTTCATCATCCTCCAAGATATCTATATCACTGTTTATGCTATCCATTATTTCCTGTATGGACTTTTTCTTTTTGTCCTTCTTCTTTTTTCCGTTATCAATCTCAGGGATATCAAGCTCAGGTACATCAGAAGATTTATCTTGTGACTTATTCTCTTTATCGTCGCCAATAATCAAATCAGATATCTCACTAATTCCGATTTCATCGATTTCTTCTTCTTTTTCATTTAATATTTCCGAATCCTGATTTTCAACTGTAGCTTCAGCAGACTTTGACATATCTTCTTCACCACCCAGGAATATGCCGTCTTCTTCATCACCGAATACTACTCTTACTCCGCTTTGTTGCATTTCTTCGTCGGAGCATGCAGCATCATTCACTTTCGCCATATCATAACCACCGAAGTCGTTCTCTTTAGTATGCGTTCCCGAATAATCTGCATCAAACTCATCACGTATAATCAATCCGGAATCAATCTCTATAACACGCTTCTTCATTCTGTCAACGAGATTACTGTCATGCGTACAGATTAATACTGTTGTTCCGCTTTTATTTATTTCCGAAAGTAACGCCATTATATTCTCTGATGTCTCCGGATCAAGATTTCCTGTCGGCTCATCTGCAACTATTAATTGAGGGCTGTTAAACAATGCACGCGCAATAGCCACTCGCTGTTGTTCTCCGCCCGACAATTCATCCGGATAGCAATTTGACTTTTCCTTTAATCCGACTATATTAAGTACAAACTGAACAGTATCATTAATAATAGGACGCGGAACACCTATTATTTCACCTGCAAAAGCAATATTCTCCGCTACTGTTTTTGTAGATATAAGTCTGAAATCCTGATAAATCATACCCAACTGACGTCTCAAAACAGGAACAAGGGCCCTAGACATATCCGATATTTTAAAGCCGTCAATATATACATCACCCGAAGTAGGTTTTTCCTCACAAGTAATACACTTCATAAGTGTCGACTTACCTGAACCTGACTTACCGATAATGAAAACAAACTCACCGTCTTCAATTTTGAAGCTGATTCCCTTCAGTGCATCAACACCGGATTTGTATGTTTTCTCAACCTTATCAAATCTAATCATCTAATCTGATTTCCATCCTTACCGCTGTCAAGGTATTCAAGATATGTTCTTACCATTGAAGCCATCTTAAATAATACAGCATCATCGAAAGACCTTAAATCCAAACCCGTATTCTTCTTAACCTTATCCAGTCTGTAAACAAGCGTATTTCTGTGTACATAAAGTTCACGTGCAGTCTCACTTCCGTTAAGGTTATTCTTGAAGAAGCACTCAATTGTATCCAGCGTATCTTCATCCAATGTAGCATATGCCTCACTAGGGAAAACCTCTTCTATAAACATATGGCAGAGTGTAGCCGGCAATTGATAAATAAGTCTGCCGAGACCGAGCATATCATAACGTGAAACATAACTGTTCTTTCCGAATACTTTACCTACTCTTAAAGCAAGCATTGCGTCCCTGTATGACTTTGCCAAATACTGATATGAAGAAACAAATGAACCGACACCTACATAAACCGGTATTGACTCATTTGCCAAGCAGTCAACAACAGATTGGCTGGTGGTCTTAATAAACTCATTCTTGGTATCCTCATCAGCAACCGCATCCTTTGCATTCATCACAATAATTGCTGTTGCTTCATCCATTGCGAATATACTTGCAATTGACTCATCAGGATAAAAATTTTGAAGTATTTCCAGTGCATCTGCGCCCTGTTCCTTTGTCGTTCTTGCTACAAGGACAAGTCTAGGCGCATTGCATTCTATGCCATATTCACGTGCCTTCAGCGGAATATCACCCGGAAGTTCATTCTCGAGCAAAACATTCTTTGTAAACATCTGTCTCTCAGCATCTGTACCTTTGGCTTTAGAAGCTGTTTTAATCCACTCGGATATTAATTCAAGATATGTTCTTGTTTGCTGATCGGTACCTTCCATATAAGCAATAAATTTTGTCTGATCACCGACAACTATCTTCATATAAGTCTTATCAGAAGTACAGGAAAAGAGATCCGTCGATTTTAAAACTGCTCTGGCTGACATATCCACCGTCTCTTCAAGTTCCGGTTCAGCTGCTGCAATAATAAGTCCGGTAACATCCATAACGCCCAAATCTTTTGACAAAATTAACTTTGCCTGCTTAACGCATTTTTTTATCTCTTCCATGGTTTACCTCTTTCTGCAGATATTTATACATACTGTTACAATAATAAACTTTTTTATTTTCTTTAGCAAGTTTACATATTATTCTGACACAATAATGTTACATAACTTTTGTTTTCAAGGTTACTAATCTCATATTATATAAAAAGAACCGACAGGAGAAACCTGCCGGTTCTTATTTACAACTCTGGAGAGTAAATCTTCAAAATTATGAGATAATTGCAACCTCTGTATCCTTATCAAAGATGTGGATACGCTCTGTATCGATAGCAAGGTCAACCTGCTCACCAACAGCAGACTGTGAAGTTGTAGGATCAACTCTACATGTAAGTGGCAATGCTGCATTAACTGTTACATAGAGATATGTCTCAGCACCGAGCATTTCTACGACATCTACGTCAGCTGCAAATGATGCTTCCGGATGATCTGTAACGAATGTTGACTCATCTGTGATTGCCTCAGGTCTTACACCGAAGATAACTTCCTGACCGTCACGAGCCAATACTTCCTCAACTGCAAAACGCTCAGGGAGCTTGATGCTGATATTCTCAAATGAAACATATACATCTGAACCCTCAACATTGAGTGTAGCATTGATGAAGTTCATAGGAGGCATTCCGATAAATCCTGCAACGAATGTATTAACAGGGTTATCATAGAGCTCCGTAGGAGAATCTACCTGCTGGATGAAACCATCCTTCATAACAACGATACGAGTACCCATTGTCATAGCCTCTGTCTGATCGTGTGTAACGTAGATAAATGTTGTCTTGAGTTTGTGGTGGAGCTTTGTAATCTCAACTCGCATCTGAACACGGAGCTTAGCATCCAAGTTTGAAAGAGGCTCGTCCATGAGGAATACCTTAGGATCACGTACGATAGCACGGCCTAAAGCAACACGCTGACGCTGACCACCTGAGAGAGCCTTTGGCTTACGATCGAGCAAGTGCTCAATCTCAAGAATCTTAGCTGCTTCGTCAACTCGACGAGCAATCTCATCCTTTGGCATCTTCTTCAACTTAAGTGAGAAAGCCATGTTCTCTCTAACTGTCATATGAGGATACAAAGCGTAGTTCTGGAAAACCATTGCGATATCTCTATCCTTAGGAAGTACGTCATTAATCAAACGATCCTCGATATAAATCTCACCCTCTGTAATATCCTCAAGACCGGCCAACATACGAAGTGTTGTTGACTTACCGCAACCGGAAGGACCAACGAGAATGATGAATTCCTTATCTGCTACTTCAAGATTGAAATCTGATACAGCAACAACGCCGCCGTCATATTTCTTGTAAACATGCTGGAAAGATAAACTTGCCATAAATAATAAACCTCCAAAAATCGCACATCCGTTCGATGGCTTTTTCATGAGAGTATGATAACAAAACACCTATACATCTGCCATATGTCAATATTGACAAAAAGATTTGGTGCTTTTTGTAATATAGGGCACGCATTCTTGGCTAAAAACCACAATAGAATTCAATTATTTTGTGCACTGAACACAAAACTGCACTATGTTTTTTATTTTTATCAAATATTATTTATATTTCAGTCGTAAACCTGAAAGTTTTACGGTGTTTTTCAATTTGATAGTTGACATATGTATATTTATACATTATATTGCATAAATACGCAAAACGTTGATTTTGTTATTAAGCAGTCTATCTTTTCGAGGGAGGAAAGAATTATGGCAGATAATAAGGAACAACCGATAGTTGATACGGTTATGCAAAACGGAATAGACAGAGCTTCAATTCTCATAGAAGCTCTTCCTTATATAAAGAAATTAAGAGGACAGACTATTGTTATTAAGTACGGCGGAAATGCAATGGTTAATGAAGATTTAAAGCATTCTGTAATGGATGACATTATGCTTCTTAAATATATAGGTATTAATCCTATACTTGTCCATGGCGGCGGACCTGATATTAACAATATGCTGAGCAAAATGCAGATTGAATCTCATTTCGTAAACGGTCTCAGATATACAGATGCCGACACAATGCAGGTTGCACAAATGGTCCTCATCGGTAAAACCAATAAAGAAATTGTCTCAAATCTCAACTCCAAAGGTGCTAAGGCTATAGGTATCTGCGGTATTGACGGAAACCTCATCGAAGCCGAGAAAATGACTACGGATTCAATGGGTAATGATATAGACGTAGGCTTTGTTGGAAAAATAACCAAGATAAATGTTAAGGTTATACAGATGCTCGCCAATGACGAGTATATTCCGGTAATTGCCCCGATAGGTGTCGGCAAGAACGGTGAAAGCTACAACATCAATGCAGATACGGTCGCTGCCGAGGTAGCTTGTGCACTGAATGCAGAAAAGCTCATGACATTAACTGATATTTCAGGCGTTATGGCAAAGGATGAGAACGGAAACAGTTATCTTCTCTCTCAGCTCTGCGAAGAAGATATTAACAAGTATATAAATGACGGTACAATCACCGGCGGAATGATTCCAAAGGTAACCGGCTGTCTCGATACCGTATCCCGCGGTGTAAAACGCGCTCACATCATAGACGGACGTATCCCGCACAGTCTGTTGCTCGAGCTTTTTACAGAAAAGGGTATCGGTACTATGATAGTGAAGGAACGACGATTATAATAATATATATGATGTTTAATATTATTAATATTATGTCGAGGTATAAATATGAGTATTGAAAATGATTTTATTCTGGCTAACGATTATGAAAAGAAATATTGCTTTAATCTCTTCAATCCTGCAGAGGTTGCATTTGAACACGGTAAAGGCGTATACCTTTACGATACAGAGGGAAACAAATACATGGATATGATCGGAGGTATCGCAGTTAACAGCCTCGGTCACAGCAACAAAGCACTTACCAAAACAATTGCAGAGCAGTCAAAGAAGCTTATCCACTGCTGCAACTACTATGTAATTCCGCAAAGGGCTGATTTGGCGTACAGACTTTGTAAATTGAGTTTTGCAGATAAATGTTTTTTCTGTAATTCAGGTGCCGAAGCAAACGAGGCAGCAATCAAGCTTGCGCGCGGATATTTCTTCTACAAGGGTTCACCGAGAAGAACAATCATTACCGCTAAAATGAGTTTTCACGGCAGAACTCTCGGCACAATCAATGCAACAGGTCAGGAGAAGTTCAGAGAGCCTTTCGGTCCTGCCTGTCCGGGTTTTGATTATGTTGAATTCAACAATATCGATGCTCTCAAAGAGAAAATAGACAACAATACCGCAGCTGTCATGCTTGAACTTATCCAGGGTGAAAGCGGCGTAAATCCTGCCACTGCAGAATATGTAAAGGCAGTGCGTCAATTATGTACCTCTAACGGTATTCTTCTCATTATTGACGAGGTTCAAACCGGAATCGGACGTACCGGAAAAATGTTCTGCTATGAGCACTATGGTATCAAACCGGATATAATGACACTCGCAAAGGGATTAGGCGGCGGAGTTCCGATAGGTGCGATGCTTTCAACCAATGAGTTTGCAACAGGCTTTGAAGTCGGCGATCACGGAACAACCTTCGGCGGCAATCCGCTTTGTTGCGCTTGCGGAATTACCGTGCTTGAGGAAATTGAATCTAAAAACATTCTTGATAACGTCAACGAAGTCAGCAAGGCAATTGTTGATAAGCTCAACGAGCTTAAGGTAAAATATCCGGTTATTCGCGACATCAGGGGTAAAGGTCTTCTCATCGGTATTGAATTTGCCGAATTATTAAGTGCCAAGGAAATCAAGCACAGTTTGCTTGAAAAGGGTTTCCTTGTAAGCGCAATCGGAACTTCGGTAATTCGAATAGCGCCTCCGCTCATTATCAGCAAATCAGAGGCAATGAAATTTATTTCCGCTCTCGAAAATGTATTAAAAGCAAAGAAGTAATCTATCGTATGGATTTAACCGATAATACAATTAACAGTAGCTACAGTGTACGCAGGGCTCTCATTGAAGATGCACCTGCGCTCTCTGTTTTAATAAAAACGTCAATGTTAAGTTACTGTGCAGATTCAAACATATCGGCAGATATTCTTGAATCTACACACGAGAGTCTTGATGCGGTAAAAAATCGAATTAAATACAATGATTGCTTATGTTTGTGTGATTCATCCGGTTCTATACAGGGAACGGTCACATTAAGCTTCACAAACAACCCGCTGAAATACAGTTTCTCAAAGAAAAGCGAATCATTTCTGAAGAATTACGATAAATGCATATATATTTCAAGATTTGCAGTAGACTCTTCTCTCAGAGGAACCGGTCTGGGATTAATGCTTCTCAATTCCGCTGATGATATTGCAAAAGAACTCGATTATTCTTTATTTCTTTTGCACACGGCGTTAACTAATTCCGAACGTTGCAACTATTATCGTAACAGGGGCTTCGAAGTGCTTGACTTTGAATCATCCAGAGGATATCCGCGAGGACTGTTTTACAAAACCATATAACAAAAATCTTGATTTACAGCAACGAATATCAGATAAACTCTGTAACAAAGATTGAACAATCCTTGGTTCTCTCGTCATTATGAAGTTTACCGGCAGCTGCCATTGCAGACTGCTTGTTATCAAACAAACCGTAGCAGGCACTTCCTGAACCGCACATCATAGTAACAATTGCCTGATTATCTTTTATTGCAGATAAAACATCATTTATTGCAGGAACGATTGAAGCAGCTATCGGTTGTAAATCATTTTCCAAATAAATTGCTGTTTTTTGTAATCTTTCAGCTGCGGATTCATCACTGTTAATAACTGCCAATATTGAATCTATTTTATCTCCGACAAACATACTGCCCTGACTGTCAAATCTGCTGAAACATTCAGCAGTAGGAACTCCTTCGGCCGGTTTAACAATAACAATATTAATTCCCTCGAGTGAATTAAGAGGAGTAATCTTCTCACCTACTCCGCGACAATACTGTGTCTTTCCGTAAAGAAAAAAAGGAACATCCGCACCCAGACGAGCTGCTAATTTATTAAGTTGAGAGATAGAAAAGAAATTATTACAATGCTCATTCAATATAAGAAGAATACATGCTGCATCTGAGCTTCCTCCGCCCATTCCGGCTTCGGACGGAACTTTCTTCTCCAAATCTATTGATACTGAAAAGTTCAACGGTGAGCCTGTCTTATGTGCATATTCCTTGGCATATAAATCAGCTGCTTTATAACACAAATTCTTATACGGCGGAATGTCAGAACTGCAATTTAATACTATCTTGAAATTCTCTTCATCATTTATAGAAACATTAATCTCATCACCCAAAGCGATTTCCTGCATAACGGTGGATAATTCATGATAACCATGCGGAAGAGTACCGCAGATCTTTAAGAATAGATTTATCTTGGCATTGGCCGTCATCTCATATTCGTGCAACAAGGAATTTCTCTCCTATTCACAATATTTAGTTACAAATCAGAATTACATTTTATTGCCGAATCAATAAATTTGCAAGCAAATAATCAACTTAATTATTTGCAAAAAAAAAAAAGAAAACAGGAAGTGTATGCTTAACCCGTCGTAGGAGAAATATGAATAAGAAAAGGACGGTCACGCATACAAACCAGTTTTCATCGAACAACGCAGTTAGTTTACAACTTATTAACAATTACGTAAATTAACATAATAAACAAAAAGACATCGACCCAATCGGTCGATGTCTAACATTTGCACTAAAAACCTTAATTGACTGTGTCAGGCACTTGCCTCATCACTATTGCTTACAGGAACTACTACTCGAACATTCTTTGTAAGTACATCAATATAACTGAATGATACCAACTCGTATGTCTTACCATCCTTCTTAAGGCACTTTACATTGAAAAAGTTATCGTAACAACCATCAACAATGCCATCATTAACAATAAGTCTTTTACGTCCGCCGTTTGAGGTTAAACGGATTCTGTGACCGATTAATGATATAAGCTTATTTTTACAAATGTCTACGTCTGATGAAATAATCATAAATCTTTCCTCCAAATAACCACGCAACTGAATTATATAGTCTGTTCTACTATTTGTCAATACAAGGACACAATATATTGTGTCTTTTTATGCTTTTCTTACAAAATCTAGTGTTTACAATGTTGTATCTAGAAAACTGTTACTCAATATTGTAAAATCATACTTATGTGAAAAATAAGCTTTTCGAGAGGTGAAGGAAGATGTTAAGTGATATTGAAATTGCATCAAGTGCAAAGATGTTGCCGATTGAAGCAATCGCTGAAGAAATCGGTCTCAGTAAAGATGAAATAGAACAATACGGTAAATACAAAGCTAAAGTTCCGCTCAGCGTTATTTCTTCACGCAAGAATAATCCTGACGGAAAGCTTGTTCTTGTTACCGCAATGAACCCTACCCCTGCCGGAGAAGGTAAAACTACGGTAAGTATCGGTCTTGCCCAGGCATTGAAGAAGTTAAACAAAAATGTAATGCTTGCTCTTCGTGAGCCTTCATTGGGACCTGTTTTCGGTGTCAAGGGCGGTGCTGCAGGCGGCGGATATTCTCAGGTAGTACCTATGGAGGATATCAATCTTCATTTTACCGGTGATCTTCATGCTATAACTGCTGCCAACAATCTTCTCGCAGCAATGCTCGACAATCACCTTTTCCAGGGAAATGAGTTGAATATAGACCCTGAAAGAGTTCTTTGGAAGAGATGTCTTGATATGAATGACCGTGCATTGAGAAGAATTGTTGTAGGTCACGGTGATACAAAGAGTTGCGGCGTAGAAAGAGACGATATCTTTCAGATTACTGCTGCTTCTGAGGTTATGGCTATTCTTTGTTTGTCCGCAGATTTGGAAGATCTTAAGAACAGACTCAAAAATATCGCTGTTGCCTATACATATGACGGAAAACTGGTTACTTGCGGAGATTTACATGCAGAAGGTGCAATGACCACTCTTCTCAAGGATGCCATTTCCCCTAATCTTGTTCAATCACTCGAGCATGTTCCTGCTTTTGTTCACGGCGGTCCGTTTGCCAATATTTCGCACGGCTGTAATACTATCGTTGCTACAAAGGCAGCTCTCAAGCTTGCTGATATTACAGTTACCGAAGCAGGCTTCGGTGCTGATCTCGGTGCAGAGAAATTCCTTGACATTAAATGCCGTAAGGCCGGCATTTGGCCTGATGCTGTCGTAATCGTAGCCACATGCCGTTCACTCAAATACAATGCAGGAATTCCTAAGGCCGAGCTTAATAATCCTAATGTCGAGGCAGTTAAAATCGGTTTTGCAAATCTTTCAAAGCATATCGAGAACATGAAGGGCTTCGGTATTCCTTGCGTAGTTGCAGCAAACAGATTCCTCACAGATACAGATGAGGAAATCGCTGCCATGAAGGAGCTGTGTGAGCAGTTTGGTGCTTCATTTGCTCCGTGTGAAATCTTTGCCAAGGGCGGAGACGGAGGAATTGAACTTGCTGAAGCAGTTTTGAACAAGATGGCTTCAGCTTCGGATAAAAAGCCTCAATATACATATGAGCTTACCGATTCCGTAGTTGATAAGATAACTAAGGTTGCAACAAAAATTTACGGTGCTTCCGATGTTAACATTCTTCCTGAAGCAAAAGAGAAAATTGATAATTTTACAAAGGACGGCTTCGGAAATCTTCCGATATGTATAGCAAAAACTCAGTATTCTCTCTCAGATAATGCCAAGGAATTGGGCAGACCGGAGAACTTCACTCTGACAGTAAGAGACGTTTATCTCAGTTCCGGTGCAGGCTATCTTGTTGTCCTGACGGGAAATATACTCACAATGCCGGGTCTTCCGCCGCATCCTGCTGCATTAGACATTGACATAGACAACAACGGAAAGATTAAGGGATTATTCTGATAGTCTTCCATGAAATATCCTAATCCGACATTTCTTAATAAAGCTTCTGATATCAGATACAAACGAGGCAGGTTAACAATCATAATAGTAACCTGCCTGGTTGTTTTGTTGACAGCTGTTTTATTCGTTGCCAAAATATCTTCCATGCAGGATTATTATCGCGAGAAATATCCGAATTTGGTCGGTGCCGCAACCTCTGAAGAAAACGCTGCCGATTTCACCATAAAGGATTATGACGCAATTGCTTCCGACAATATGACTGAGACATCCGCTGCTACCAGTGTCGAGACAACCGAGACTACCGCATTGGGACCGATTATTGCCGAGACCACTCCTGAGGTTACCACAGAGGAATCAACAACTGCTACCCAGAACAATTCACCTGACAGATTAGAGAATGAAGAGAATATTTACTTTTCAAATTATTATCCTCTCCAGACAATATCACACGAGGATCGTGATATGGCCTTAGATGTTCTCAAGCAGGAGATTTCGGATTACATCAAAGAACATCCTGAAGAGCGAATAGCCTTTAGATATGTAAATCTTAACTCAAACGAAGCTTTAGGCTGTAATGACCTGGAGATCATCCTCCCTTCCGCTTCATATATCTTACCGATAGAAATGCTTTATTATGAAGGAATTGCACAAGGAACCTACAGTTCAACAGAGGTCAGAACATACCAAGGAGATGCAATTCTCGGTGGAAGAAGCTACATTGCCGATAATTATGAACCAGGAAAACAGTTTTATATGCAAAATCTTGCCGCTCTTGCCATCAAGAATAATGATTACCTTGCAATAAAATATCTTCTTGATTACATGGGCGGCATATCCACTATTTCTTCTTCTCTTTCCGAAATGAGCGGATACATCGACTACAGTGAGACTTATACATACGAGGACTATAACGGTGATACGATAAAATCTTCAAATACAAGTTCCTGTTATGACATGGTGCAATATATGCAAATCTTTTATTACAACTATCTTCGTTCTTCTTCAACCTATCAACAGCTTCTTAATGACTTGGCAAATTCAAATATGAGTTCCGGAATAAACAATATATTCTCAAAAGACACGAACAATCTCACTTTAAATGTCACGGGAACCGACGACGAACGCCATGCATACTTCGCGATGACACTCGTTGACGGAGAAGAGCCTTTTATCGTTGCAATATACTCCGAATGTGCTTCTTCTGACCGTGCCGGAGTAATTCAATCTGATTTATCTACATATTTATTAAGATTTATATCGAATTGTCATAAATAATGTGTTATAATACTCCGCGAATGCATCCCATCTGATCTGTAGTCGGATGTGGGTCTCGTGCAATATAGTGCTATGAATCCTGTCAGGTCCGGAAGGAAGCAGCAGTAAGTGGATTTCTGTATGTGCCGCGAGGGTGCCTGCACCGACTGCAGTTTAGGTGGGATGAGTTTATGTAAATTCTTTTTATATAAAACACCAAAAATATTATCCCCTGTTCGAACTGAATAATGACAGCCGTCACCTGCAGTTCGCATCGTTATCAGTCCTCTGCCGTACCGTTTTCGGCGGTCAAACCTTGCTTGAAAAAACGGTATAGGATATATATAATTTACGTGTGTATCAGGACACTTAAAGAATCTAAGCAGGAACAATAAACTATGGAACATATCGCTTTATACAGACAATTTCGTCCACAGACATTTGATGATATAGTTGAACAGGAAAATGCCGTTACTACATTAAGACAAACGGTTATTTCCGGTAAAATCGGCCATGCTTATTTATTCTGCGGCACACGAGGTACCGGTAAAACAACTATAGCCAAAGTGTTTTCCCGTGCTATTAACTGTGAGCATCCGGTAAACGGAAACCCGTGTAATGAATGTCCTACTTGTAAAGGCATAATAGACTCCACCTTAATGGATGTAATCGAGATAGATGCCGCCTCAAACAACAGTGTCGACAACGTTCGTAAAATATGTGAGGAAGTTGTTTATGCACCTTCACGTGCACCTTACAAGGTATATATAATCGATGAGGTTCATATGCTCTCAACCGGAGCTTTTAATGCACTTCTTAAGACGCTTGAAGAGCCGCCTAAACATGCGGTATTTCTTCTTGCAACCACCGAGCCTCATAAAATTCCGGCAACTATACTCTCAAGATGCCAGAGATTTGATTTTAAGAGAATCTCTTTAGGTGCTATTGTTAAACGTTTACAATATATTTGCTCCAAGGAGGCAATCCCTGCAGATGATGAAGCATTAAAACTTATTGCTTCACTGGCTGACGGTGCCTTACGAGATTCAATTTCCCTTCTCGATCAGGCACAATCTGCAGCACAAACAACTGCCAACGGAAACAAACGCCTCATTACTGTTCAGGCAATTGAAGAAATAACAGGTACTGTAGACAGAAAATTCATGTTTAACATGGCTGATGTCCTGATTAAGGGCAGTTATGATAAACTGTTGCCTTTGTGTGATGATTTATTTAAGTCAGGACGTGATTTAACAAGATTTACTATAGATTTGGGCGGTTACTTCAGAGATTTGCTCGTTGTACGCATGATGCCTGATCCTACTGCGCTGGTTACCGCTTCGGCAACCACTCTTAAATCAATGTATACTCTTGCTTCAACTGTATCTGCAGAAACTTTGGTTGCTTTTATATCATACTTGTCTAATCTTGTATCGGAGCTCAAGTGGTCTCCTTCAACCAGAACAACCTTTGAAATATCACTTTTAAGATTGTGCGGACGCAAGGTTAAAACTGACATTCCTCCTTTGGTTATTCCTGATTTTGTAAAAAAACAGGCCAAAGCAGCAGAGGAGATTTCTGCACGCTACAGCGAGAGCAATAACTCAGATAAAGATATAAAAAACACTTCCGATTCAGAAAACAAAGAAGATACAGATAAATCATCATCTTCCGATTCAGAAAAAACTGATTCGTCTGATTCAGCAAAGGCCGTAAAGGTCGAAGAAACTGAAAAAACCGAAAAAAAGGCAACATCCGATGACACTGCTAAGTTTACGGATACACCTAAGACTGAAGAAATTGCAAAAAATGAAGAACCGACAAAGACGTCAGAACCTGCAAAGATTGAAGACCCGATAAAGTCGGAATCATCTGTAGAGAAGAAACAATCCGTTACCGAATCGGCTAAAGTCTCATCTTCTGATACGGATAGCAAGGAGAAAGAAGAAGTTAAGTCTTCAGAATCAGATAAGAAAGAAAACAAAGAAGAAAAAAAGTCAGTTTCAGAGCTTTTCTCTTCTATTTCAAGTCTCAATAAATCATCATCTTCTCTTCTTGATCGATTGAATTCAGATACTTCCAAGGAATCTGATACAAAGCCTGTTACGGATTCAAAGAAGTCTTTTGTAGAGCAGGTAGCTTCCAATCCTGATATACCGGAAGAAGATAAACCTCTTGAAAATCAGATGGATTTGTTCTCGATGGGCGGTGTTACGGAAAAGAAACCTTCAAACACATCCCGCAAATCCAAACTTTCTCAATTCAGCAGCGGTTCAAGCTTGTTCTCAACACCTTCAAGTCTGTTTACTGCTTCAAACAGTTTATCCAAAGCCGATGAACCTAAGAGTGAATCAAAGACTGAATCAAAGATTGAAACTAAGGCTGAACCTGAAGAAAAGAAAGAAGAGACTGCAAACGTTGAACCTGAGAGCAAGAAATCAACACATCGCTCAATGATTGCTGAAGTTTATGATTCTTCAAAGGATTTGCCTGAACTCAAAATACAAGAACCTAAAAAAGAGACCGCGGTGCCGGTAGATGCACCTGTTGATATAAATGCTTTATGGTCGGGAATCGTGAATTCATTTGCAGATGAAGATTATGAGTTCTATCTAAAAATATCGGGAGCCACAATCAAGTCATCTGAAAATCAGCTTTATATCATTTTCGCGCATTTGGATGAAACAAGTGTAAAGGAACTGATTTCTTCAGATTCTTGTAAAGTATTGCGTAATAAACTCAAGGCTGTTTTCCCTGAATACACATTCTTCATGTGCTCGGAAAATCAGTATAATACTCATGTGGGTAAGGCCGGCGGCAGTAAAGCCGAGACAAAAAAAGATTTTGCAAATTATGTAAATAACAGAAATGAAACCAGCGGTATGCAGGGTCAATTAGACTTCAGCGAGAACTGGTAAAAAAATATCGGAGGATAAGAAAATGGCAAAAAACGGTTTCAGAGGTATGGGCGGAATGGGCAACATGAATAATCTTGTTGCACAGGCTCAGAAAATGCAGAGAGATATGACTGCAGCACAGGATAAGGTAAATGAATTACGTCTTGAGGGTACAGCCGGTGGTGATAAGGTTAAGCTTACACTCGGTGGTGATCAGAAGATTTATTCTCTTGAGATTGCACCTGAGGTGTGCGATCCTGAAGATACAGAAATGCTCAGTGATTTGATTCTTGCCGCATATAACAACGCAAGAGAGCAGTATCAGGCAAAGTATGACGAGATTATGGGCCAGGCTACAGGCGGAATAAAGCTTCCATTCAACTTCTGATTTTATGGCACATTATTCACCATCAGTTGAAAATCTGATTAATAAACTTGCCGGCTTACCGGGAATAGGAAGAAAATCCGCACACAGACTTGCCTTTCATATTCTGTCGTTAGATAAGGAAGAGGCAAAGGCTATAAGTGATGCAATAATTGAAGCTCACAGTAAGACTATTCGTTGTTCCTGTTGCCAGAATTTTACTGACAGCGATCCGTGTCCTATTTGTTCGGACCCGAAGCGTGACCGTTCTACTGTTTGCGTGGTTGAATCTCCTCGAGATGTAGCCACCATAGAGAGAACGCATGAGTACAGAGGACTTTACCACGTCCTTCACGGCGTATATAATCCTATTGATGTTCGAGCAATGGAACGTGTCACATTGAAGCAATTGTTTGCCCGTCTTTCTTCCGAAAGTTCGGTTAATGAGATTATAGTCGCAACAAATCAGAATATCGAAGGTAATGCAACCGCACTTTATATTTCGCGCTTACTTAAAGATACCGGTATCAAGGTTACACGCCTTGCTTCAGGTCTCCCGATGGGTTCTGACATAGAGTATGCTGACGATCTCACTTTATCAAACGCACTCAAGGGGCGTGTAGAAATAGGCTAGGAATTAATATGAGATTAGATAAATTTCTTAAAGTATCCCGAATAATAAAGCGAAGAACCGTAGCTAATGATGTATGCTCATTGGGGCGTGTTACGGTAAACGGAAGAGAAGCAAAGCCGTCGGTTAAGCTTAAAGTCGGAGACATTGTTGAGGTCGTTTTCGGAAACGGAACTGTTAAATTCAGAGTATTAATGCTGAACGAGACAGTTCGTAAGGAAAATGCTTCCGAGATGTACGAGCTTATCGAGGATTAACTCATTACGACATTTGACAGAGGAAAATATATACAGGGGAAACTCCGCCACGTTTTTCATTACAACCGGCGGGGTTTTTCTTGCATTTTTTTGATATATCGATGATAGGTTATCTTAGCACATTGTGTACTAACTCTGAATCCGGCGGTTATTTGTTCAACGATGTTTTCAACAGTGTTCTCATTCCCTTTTGTCACAGTCGCAAGCATATATTCAAGCGCCGAATCAGGAACAAGCATCTGAGATGCAAAATAATTGGCCTCTGCCTCTTCTCTTCTTCCTTGTTTGTCATGACCCAATACTATATGCCCTAACTCATGCATGAGCGTAAATCTTATTCGTACCTCAGATACCGAATCATTGTAAAACACTACATAATGTCCGTTAATTTGCCCGCAAAAACCGTCTTCGCTTGCGGCAACGGCTCTTATAATGTCAACATACGGCAAATCACTGTATTTAATAACACTTATGTCATAACAGCGATACACCGAGTCAATATCTATCGGAAACTCGTTAATTTTTGTTCTCGCATAAACGGCTTTTACAGCTGATTCAATTCTTGCTTTGTCTGTTTTAGTCATAAAAAAATACCATCCTGTTTATTTCCACAGAATCGTATTTAACTTAAAGCATCTCTTCCACGAGAGTATTATATCATTATCCTCGAGAAATCAAAACCGACATTTATAAAAAACCTGCTAACAAAAATCAAGAGTTTGTTGGCAGGTTTTTTGTTGAATATACTATACTATTGGTTCCGCTAATCTGCGGACCAAA
>JAKSRF010000001.1 GCA_024403755.1 Clostridia bacterium | reverse complement strand
CCTCCCTAATAACTCTGTTATTATATACAAATAAAAAAACTATTCAATTCCTACCAGTCTCATTAAATATTTTGCATTTGACTTATATGATGTACCGGACAAAAGCTTATAATCAAAGACAATGCCTTCATCAGTATATTTCTCGGCAAAATGATAATAGTCGATATTATCCATAGTATTCTTAGCTTCATCACACATAGCATAATCATGAGTAGTCATCATACCGCATATATTTACTTTGGACAAATTACGCAAAACAACCAAAGCACCTTCAGTTCTGTCCAAAGAATTAGTTCCTCTGAAAATCTCATCAATAAGGAACAATAATTTACTGTCACCCTTCAATTCCTTACCTGCCTTTATTATCAGAGATATTTTATCCAATTCTGCTTTAAATGTACTTATTCCTTCGTCAAGATTATCCGCTATTCTCATTGAAGACATTATTCTCATTCTGCTTAAAACCAACTTATCTGCCGGAACCTTCGCCCCCATATATGCCAAAAGAGATACTGTACCGACCGTTCTTATTAATGTTGTTTTACCTGACATATTAGAACCGGTAATAACGACAATATTATTATCGATACTGATACTGTTAGAGATAACATCATCAGGTTTAATAAGCGGATGATAAATATTCTCGCCCTTGAAGCAGGCCGAATTATCTACAAATTCCGGTGTCGTAACATCCTTGCTGATTATCTCAACCAAGGAAGCTGACATAACTGACTCTAATTCAGCAAGTTTTTCCATACCCCCGCTGACCTTACTGCCATATTTCTTTTCCCAAGAAACCAACTTACCGCAAAGTAAAATATCTAAAGGAAAAATCATATTAATAAACAAATCGCATATCGGTTGAGATCTTAATGCTACCAAATTGGCAATTCTGTTAATCTTAACCAAGGATTCCGAATACTTCTCTTTCTCGAAAATGCTGACCATCTCACTTTTAAAACCCGATAACTCTATTTTCGAGAATAAATCAATCAAAACCGATACTGAACGCATCGTTGAAGTCATACCGTTAAAAACAATCGAAAACTGCGAAAGATTAATAAACCATACAAACAAATTGATGATTATAATAACAGCCGAACAGATTTTTGCAGCAACCGGATTTATAAATAATAATATCAGCGGTACTATCCACAAAAGCGCTGCATAGCAAACGTTTATTGAAGGAAGCTTCGCCTTCTCAATATTCCTTTTTATATCCGCAGGCGTACTCTTAACCTTTTTACGTTTTGCAAGAGCTTGGTATTCCTGCAAAAAGACAGGATTTAAGGCAAACTCTTCAGCGGCTTTCTGGCGCTTAATTATATCTTCTTTCGATCTTTCCTTAACAGGAGCATATAAAAGCTCATCAGCAAACATTTTACGACCGTAATCCGATTCTGAAATGTTATACAATGCAAAAAGTGACTTCTTGCCGAACAAATCAAGATCATTACAATAATCATGATTAGAAATAAAAAACTCACTTCCGTCGTCTTCAACAGAAGTAAAATCACCGACTATTCTGTCTATATAACGCTTATTTATTGCATATTGATATTCAGCATCCTTCAACTTACGTTTTGCAGCAGAATGCTTTTTACACGCAAAAATAAAAAAAACAACAAACAATAACCCGGCCGTAATAGCAGGTATAGGAAAAATATCATTAGAATATAAAACTATAGATGCAACAGCAGCTAAGAATAAAAAAAGTCTGACGAAACTCAATCTCATACCGGTCGCAGACAAATTCTGTATTTTTCTTTTTAAATCTTCAGCTCTGTTCTCATAAAACAAGCAATCAAATGTCATAAATCAGCCTCAAGTTTTCTCTTTAGCTTCCGCTTCTTTCTTTGCCAAGCGTTTCTCACTACGGATTCTTGCTTTCTCTTCTTTCTTCTTGAGTTGTTTTGCTGCTTCAATCTGCTTCTTAGTTCTTCTCTTAGGAATTACAAAATCCAAAACCTCACCGATACTGTCGTGAATCGTAAGTTTTGCTTGTAAATCAAGATATGTCGAACTCTTATTAATTATGACAATATTACCGTGCTTAATGAATTGTACAAAAGTCGCTGCAGGATACACAGTAAGTGATGTCCCGCCTATTATAAGCAAATCGCACTTCTTCAAAGCTTTAATAGCAGCATCAACCTTATCATGCTCCAAATTCTCTTCATATAAAGTAACATTAGGCTTAACTACGCCGCCGCATCTGTCACAATAAGGAACTCCGCTGGATTGCAATACATAATTAAGATCAAAATGCTTTCCGCATTGCATACAAAAATTCTTACATACAGAACCATGAAGTTCTATCGTGTTTTTGCTACCTGCCAACTGATGTAAATTATCGATATTTTGTGTAATTATCGCTTTCAATTTACCCTGACGTTCAAGTCTGGCCAAAGCTTTATGTGCTTTATTAGGAAGAGCACCCGGATAACAAAGCTTACGCTTATAAAAATCATAAAACTCTTCCGGATGTTCAAGAAAAAATGAATGAGAGACAACATCAACAGCTCGATATTTCAAACCGCTCTCTTGGTTAAAAATACCTTCGCCGCTTCTGAAGTCTGGAATACCACTTTCGGTAGACACACCGGCACCGCCTAAGAACACAATATTCTCAGACTTGTCAATAAGCTCTTTTAACTGATTAAGCTTATTTTCTCTGGCACCTTCATATCTGTCTTGTCTGGTTTCCACTAATAAATCCCCCAAAAATTAATCCATTAAATCACCGACTTCATGTCCCTCGAAGCCGCTTGCAGCACCAAACATCTCTTTACCGAGAACACGCTTCTCGTCACGTTCACGCTCAACAATTGTGCTTAATGCCTTACGAACACGATCAGGATTCTTTACATTCTCAATCTCAAATGTAGGAGATGTCTGATCGGCTGTATTAAGATAAATAGATCCTACTCTGAACAGTTTCTGCATCAAAGTTCTTCTGATACTGATATCCAAAATACGATACAAAAGTATCTCTTCTTCCTTAGTATTAAATAAACCGCTTTTACAATAGAATCTGTTTTGATCAAAACTATAAACGGTAAATGAAATAGGTAAACCTAAATATCTTTTACGGTCTTTCCACAAAATCTCGTCATCTTCAACTAATTCTGATAATCTGTCCGTCTTAGCCATAAAATCCACTCCTTATTAAAATCATAATTTATTGTAATTATAAACTTTTAAGCGGAGAAACTCTATACATATAACACCATAAAAGTAAATTGTTGTTGAATTTTAACATAAGTTTTACATAAAAAACTTTATATTTATACAATTCAACATGGTAATTAATTAAGTTCAGTATTTCTGTCCTCATCATAACAATATTGAACATCAAATAAATCAGAATAATCCCTTGTTCGCATTAAGGAAGCGTTTATAAGATTTCTGTCGTAATACAAATAATTATCACCATATATATAATACGGATTTGCACCGACTCCCATAAATATTCTGAAACCGAGACTCTTTAGATAATTTGCTCTGTCGTCCGTACCTTTAATGTAGTTTCCGCCCGGGTAAACAATAATATGAACCTCACCGAGCAAAGAACCGATTTGGTTGTTCCATTTCTGAGTATCTGCCTGAATCGTCTCCATATCTGCTTCGGCTGCATTAATATTACCGTAAGTCGATGACGCAAACTTCCATCCTGAATCAGACAAAACAGAAGCAATGTTCTGAACAGTAGTTCTGTTCGCTGCTATCTCTTCAGCCGAAAGACTGATTGAAGCAAAACCATTAGAAGTTAATGCCTGGTTTCTGTCATCTAATTCATCCTCATCCACAACATAACCAAAGCAAGCTTCATATCCGCACAATGATATTACTCCCTTGGCACCATTGTAGGAAAAATCAGGATGTTCTTCGATAAATTCATCAAGAATACCGATAGCTTCCGACTTTCTGCTGACAACAGTATTTCCGAGAGCGTCGGTATACTCACCGCAAATCTGATTCTGATCATTTAATACCAATCGACTGCAACAACCTGAAGAAATATTATGCACATTATAATCTAAAGCCTCTATAACAAGTACAACAGGTTTCTTACCTACCGGTACTACAAGTGACTGTTCAACAAGATAACCTGTATTAGATAAATCTGCCAATCCTTCAGCATCAACAATGACATAATTATTCTGATAAAGTTGTTCCAAAATTTTCTCAAACTCAGATGTAGTCAGAAACAAATCCTCATTGGTCTCAACATGTGCTACACCGAAAGCAACTTCATTATCTGCAATAAGCTGTCTTATACACAAAACCTGTACGGTTCCGTTATATTCGCCAGTCTCAACGGTATGTGATGTTGCTTCAAGTAAATCTGAATTAATTCTCTGGTCATCCGGAAAAATCACAGCTAAATCTGAAAACAATTCCTCCGCAGAATAATATTGAAAACGGTCAAGCATATGCTCACCCTCATCAATCATTGGCTGATGCATTATTTCTTTAATTTCATTTACACGCGAAAGTGCAAAATCCAACACAAAACCGGAAGCATTATCCGCTACCGCCTGATATGCTTGAACAGATTGAACATAATCACCGTTATTATAGTAGTTCTCAGCAATCTCACAGTTACCCTGAGATTTCTCTATAGAATCAAGTTCGGCAAACAACGGATTTACAAGGTAGGTAAGATTGTCAACCAACAACATCTGATTAAAGATAAAAACAGCATCAGGCTTTTCCAGTTTTCCGAGAATAAAATCTTCACACAGATTATTCATCCAACCGCCGACAAAATATGATACAATCTCATGCATCTCACTAAGGAAAGTAATATCCTTAGAATTAAGTTCGTATCTTTCAGACAACATCGTAGCCGTTAGCTGATTAAATTGTTCCTCAACTATTGCTTCCATCTCACCCATAGTTGCTACATCTTTTTTAATCTGCTCATTACTATCGTTAGGATTAGCCTCCAGTACAGTTTCCTGAAGATTACGATACATCTCAAGTGCATCATCATACCTTCCTTCATTCATCGCAAGCTTGAAAGCAGGTATTACACTGACTGACTTCTCATTACTTCTGTCGACATAAATCATTACTCCTATCGAAGCAATAAATACAACTACAGACAAAGCCAATACTAAAACATCAAATAGTGAATGCTTTGAATTTTCATGTCTGTGAATATCATCGAATGAATATCTGTCCATCTGAAGTTAATCCAATCCGTCAATTGTCAACTGTCTGCTCTCAAAAGCATCCTCTTTAAGATAATAACCGGTTGCAGGAATTCTTCTTACTCTGTAATATTCAGGATCATTCAGTCCTTCCTTTTCCAAATAATTTATGCTTATCATCTCTGAGCCCTTCTTTGAAGTAAGAAGTTGAACACCCTGCGTTGTTCTTGTAGACTTCAATGGTACCAATGATGACTTAAATACAATGGCCTTCTTCAGATTACTTCTCGCAACCATATCAAATTCTTTATTCTCTTCCAAAAGAATGAACGATACAGCCGGTGACAGGGATGAGAATGCATTTATAAGTTTCTTACGATTCTGCTTTGTCTCATAAACATTAAGCGGGAACAAAGCCACCTTACCGTTTGCAAAGCCAATCATCAAATTACCTGAATAATCTGAAGTAATTTCCATATGAACTATCTGTTCATCTGCTTCAAGTCCAAGCTCATTGGTCAGATAAAAACCGTAATCCGAAGGCTTTGTCTCATTAAAATCATATGTCCTGGCTTTATAAACATTTCCAAGATTGGAGAAAAACAATATCTCACTCTTATTATTGCACTCAACATCAAGAAAAATCTCATCGTCATCCTTAACCTTGAGTTCTCCTGCACTTCTCAAAGACACAAGTGTGTGTTTCTTAAGATAACCATGTCTGGAAAGCATAACTCTGACACGATAATCAGCAATCTCCACAGACGGTTCATAAGTATTAACATTTTCCTGTTCTATGAGTTTGCTCTTACGTTCCTGTGAATACTTTTTAATGACAGTTTTAAGCTTCTCAATAATTAAATTGTCAACTCTCTTCGGCTTATCAAGGATATCGATAATGTCATTTATCTCTTCAATAAGCTTTGTCTTCTCCTCAAGTCTCTTCATAATATACTGTTTATTTATATTACGAAGTTTAATCTCAGCAACATATTCAGCCTGAATCTCATCAATACCAAAACCCTTAATCAAATTCGGTACAACCTCTTCTTCAAGTTCAGTATTACGGATAATAGCTATGGCCTTATCAATATCAATAAGAATAGCAGCCAAGCCTTCCAAAAGATGAAGCTTCTGTTTCTTCTTATCCAAATCAAATTTCAACTGTCTTACGACACAATTACGTCTCCAGTTAATCCATTCGTTAATAATACTGTATACACCGAGAACCTTAGGAGAACCGTTAATAAGAAGATTAAAATTACATGAGAAACTGTCTTCAAGCGGTGTATATCTGTACAATTTTGCCATAAGAGCCTCATGATCGGTACCTCGCTTACAATCAATTGCAAGCTTAAGTCCGCCTTTATCAGTCTCATCTCTTACATCACTGACTTCCTTCAGTTTTCCTGCCTTAACATTCTCGATAATCTTATCAATGATTAAATCAATACTCGTCGTATAAGGAATTTGAGTAATCTCAATAATATTACTGCTCTTATCAACACTGTAGTTACTTCTGATTGCTATAGAGCCCTTACCGCTCTCATAAATCTGACGCATCTGCTCTTTATTATAAACAATATTTCCACCACCGATAAAATCAGGCGCCGGCATAATATCAAGTATATCTGCTTGCGGATCCTTAATAAGTGCAATAGTTGCATTACATACTTCTTCCAAGTTAAATGAACAAACATTTGAAGCCATACCTACGGCAATACCCTGATTACTGTTTACAAGAACAGACGGAAATGTTGCAGGAAGAAGAACCGGTTCTTTCATAGAGCCGTCATAATTATCTATCATATCAACGGCATCCTTATCAATACCGTCAAATAATTCCTCACACAGCTTCTCAAGCTTAACCTCAGTATATCGAGGAGCAGCAAACTGCATATCACGAGAATAATGCTTACCAAAGTTACCCTTGGAATCTACATATGGATGCAAAAGAGCCTCATGGTCCCTTGCCAGTCGTACCATAGTCTCATAAATTGCCATATCACCGTGAGGATTGAGCTTCATCGTTGCACCGACAACATTAGAAGACTTAGTTCTTCTTCCATTGATTAAACCCATCTTATACATTGTATATAAAAGCTTTCTGTGGGAAGGCTTAAAACCGTCTATTTCCGGAATAGCACGAGATACAATAACACTCATTGCATACGGCATATAGTTCAGCTCAAGTGTATCAGTTATCTTCTGCTCAACTGCAGGCATATCAGGAATATTCGTTGTATCTTTTTTATTCTTCTTATCAGCCATAACAAACCTCGTGAATTAAACTATATCAAGCATATCCAGATACAGATGTCCGTCTTCTTCTATATGCTGCTTTCTTCCGGCCAAATTATCACCGAGCAACAAATCAAAAACATCAGCCATCTTCTGAGCCTCATCAGGACAAACTCGGATTAATCGTCTGGTTTTAGGATTCATTGTAGTTTCCCACATCATATCAGAGGTATTCTCACCCAAACCTTTGGAACGTTGAATATTAAGACAACTGTTATCATATTTTGCAAGAATCTCTGCCTTCTCTTTCTCATCAAAGGCAAACATCGTCTTCTCGCCTTCCTTTTTATTCTTAGGAGTATACGTAATCTCGAAAAGCGGTGATTCGGCAATATAAACATAACCCTTCTCAATAAGAGTCGGCATCAATCTGTAAATCATTGCAAGGATAAGAGTTCTTATCTGGAAACCGTCGACATCGGCATCGGTACAAATGACAATCTTATTCCAACGAAGCAAATCAAGATTAAATGCACTCATGTCCTTGGTATGTTTATTGGATATTTCTACTCCGCAACCGAGAACCTTAACCAAATCAGTAATAATTTCACTCTTAAAAATTGTTGCATAATCAGCCTTAAGGCAATTAAGAATTTTTCCTCTTACAGGCATAGCAGCCTGAAACTCTGCATCTCGTCCTGTCTTTACGGAACCCAAAGCAGAATCACCCTCTACTATATACAGTTCGCGAATATTGATGTCCTTTGTTCTGCAATCAACAAATTTTTTAATTCTGTTGTTTATATCAATGTTACCTTGAAGCTTCTTCTTGATATTTATCTTAGTTTTCTCGGCATTTTCTCTCGCGTGTTTATTTACAAGAACCTGTTCAACAACCTTATCGGCAAGAGCTTTATTCTCAATAAACCATATCTCAAGTTCTTTCTTAATAAGTTCTGTCATGAAATCCTGAACAAATTTATTGTTAATAGCCTTCTTTGTCTGATTCTCATAAGAAGTCTGCGTTGAGAACGTGTTAGATACAATAATCAAAGAATCCTGCACATCCTGGAAAGTAATCTTACTCTCGCCTGCTTTATATTTATCTCTTGCCTTAATCTGCTTATCGACTTCGGATAAAAAAGCTGCTCTTACAGCCTTATCAGGAGAACCGCCATGTTCAAGAAAACTTGAATTATGGAAATATTCAATTACATTTATTTCATTATTGAAGCAAAAAGCCACTTCAGCATTTACACTGTAAATCGGTCTGTCATCGGCATCTCTGCCCTTACCGCTTCCTGAGAATGAATAAGCCTCGGTAAATCCCTTCATCTGTGATAACTCATCAACGTATCCCTTTATTCCTTCAGGATAAACATAAGTAATCTCTTCACCTGTCTCCTCATCAACGATGGTGAATTCAATACCGGAATTAATTACAGACTGTCGTTTAACTATATCTTTTATTCTTTCTATAGGAACATTTACATCAGTAAAAACCTCTGAATCCGGCTTCCACCTTTGTATTGTACCGGTACGCTTAAATCTGTAAGGCTCCTTTTGAAGTTCTCCCTTAACTTCACCCTTCTCGAAGTCAAGATGATACTTATATCCGTCTCTGAATACAGTAACCTCAAAGAACTCAGAAGCATACTGCGTTGCACAGGCACCGAGACCGTTAAGTCCCAAAGAGAAGGTATAATCACCGGCACTGTTATTATCATATTTACCGCCTGCATAGAGCTCACAATAAACAAGTTCCCAGTTATATCTGTTCTCCTTGGTATTAAAATCAAGAGGAATACCTCTTCCGAAGTCCTCTACCTGTAATGAACCATCCTTATATTTGGTAATAATTATCTTTTTACCGTATCCTTCTCTGGCCTCATCTATTGAATTAGACAAAATCTCAAAAAACGAATGAACACAACCATCAAGGTTATCAGAACCAAAAATAACGCCCGGACGTTTTCTTACACGATCAGGACCTTTTAAAGAAGTAATACTCTCGTTACCATACGCTGACTTAGCAGTCATATTCCCTCCAAAAGAATTAAAATATTAACATATCGAAGTGTATTATAACATAACAAATAAGACAATAATTACTCATCCCACAATGCTACAATGTGTCTTTGTCTCTTTATTATCTTGTAAATCTCCAAACACAAATCAATAAAAACAAAAAAGAACAAACTGAATACAGTAACAGCAGTAATAGCCTGATTAAGATTTATTATTGACTGTGCCGAAAGCATAGGAATCGGGAAATACATATGTTGGAATGTAATTATAAAAACATAAATATAGTCAAACACTCTCAGTGTTGTATCTTCCATCATATAAATCAAAGGAATAATCAAAAATACCAAAGAATAACTTCCTCCGCCGCCGGGAACAGTAATTGAGAGAACCACTAAAGCCATCAATTTCTGCCATTTCTTAGGAAGAATGACAACCGCAGCAAGCATCAGAATTAGCGGAACATATGTCAAAAGGAAATTACCGAAGGCATTAACGCCTATCGAACCATCGCCCAGTAATCTCTGTAAAACATAAAAACCGCACTTCAGCGTAGTACTACCGGGAAAATATATATCAACAGATTTGGAACCGCTGAACCACATTACATTTGTCATCCATGATTTTAATCCGTCTATACCGCCATAAAAAGCAAACAATGGTATAACAACCGACAGAATACCATAAATGATTGCTCTTACTGCTTCTTTATAACGTTTCTTCAAGAGAAGCAACAATCCGAATACCGCAGGATACAGTTTAATCCCGGCAGATAAAGCCAATGCCACTATCGCAATCTCACGTTTTACTTTACTTTCCGAATCCATATAGAAAATGTAAATCAGAAGGAAGAGATACGCAAGAATCAGAATATTACCTCTTTCAACCATATATGCAAACGGCCAACATGTTATTGAGAGAATCGCAAACGTAAGTTTACGACTCGAACTACCCTTTACTCTGTTATTAATCACAAGAGCAATAATCGCAACTACTGTCATAGTAAAGAAAACAAAAGAAAAAATGCTGTAAAGGCTCTTTGTCCAATACAATGAATGATTACTTCCCTCAACCAGAAAAGAAGATGAAAGGAATCTTCCGAAAATTGCGTAAAACAAATTCGCCAAAGGCGGATATATTACATGGCTCTCAGTATAGCACCTGATATCAAGCATATGAGCATCGCGGGCAGAATTATAAAAATCCATAAACGTGTCATCACACAACTTAAATAATGAAAAACGATAAAAACCGTCACCCATAAATGCCGAATATAAAAAGAAAAGAGCAAAGGCCGAGAAACAAAATACGGCATATATCAAAAAAACTCGATTCTCGCTCAAAACATAACTTAAGAAAGGACTTTTAAATTTCTTTCCTGATGTTTTACTCATAAATACCTCTATATAAAAAACGACTGCTATTTCAAAAAAAAAGAACCATCTATTGACGGTTCCGTATTTGGTGAGCCATGGGGGACTCGAACCTCCGACCCACAGCTTAGAAGGCTGTTGCTCTATCCAGCTGAGCTAATGACCCAAAAAAGTGGAGCGGGTGATGGGAATCGAACCCACGTAATCAGCTTGGAAGGCTGAAGCTCTACCATTAAACTACACCCGCATGAAAGCTTGTTGTTTAAGCGCCTAGTTATAATACAACAAGCAATTAAAAATGTCCACACATTTTTTCAAAAAATTTAAAAAAATTCGAATCAAGAACCTTTTGTTGCTGATAGATAATCCCCGGAAATATAGAAACCATCTTTAGTCTTATACCAGTTGTTATCCGTTACGGCTACTACAACTACCTCCATATTGGTTGTCAGAGAACCGACTATATCATAATCAGTGCCCGGACCGCTTCTTACACGAAGAAAATTATCCGGAGTACAAATAGCATATTTTACAGTCTCATCAATAGCATTTTCATTCCAAGTTACCTGAACGCTGCTTGACGGCAATGGACCGGAATAGTCAGGAAGTGAAGTTATTGCAGCAGTTTCAGATACTACAGGAAGAGTAGTTGTTTCCTCAGTCTCCGTTGCCTCAGTTTTGTCAGTTTCCTGAGTTTTTTCCTTATCTTTATCTTTCTTACCGCACGCAACAAATGAAAAAATAAATGATGATGTCATAATAACAGAAACAAAAAATTTCAATTTCCTGTTCATTTGTTTTCCTCCAAAAACTAAATTCCATTATATTATCTCATAGTTTTCAAGAATAAAAAGAAAAAATTTCTTAAAATCAGATTTCTTTTTAATTATTCTTTTCGAAAAGGTAATAAAAATCTATATGATCTTCCCATTTACCGTTTATATGCATAAATTCATGCTTAATTCCTTCTTCAATGAAACCTACTCGTTTTATCAGCTTCAGTGATCTTTCATTTTTGGGGAGAATATATGCATCAACTCTGTGAATGGAGTAAAACTGCGATAAAAAGTTCATCGCATACGGAACGGCTTTTGTCATTATTCCCTTTCCCTCTTCTTCTTTATCCAAACTGTAGCCAATAATGCAGTTTCTCATTCCGCCGAAAGCAAAATGAAAGAAAGAAATCCTTCCGATTATATGCTTGGGATTTCCTTTATACGTAATAAAAAGCGGAAGAATACGATTTCGATTGAAATCCTTTACCTCGTCTATAAGATATTTTTTCTGAGTCGAGTAGGTAAAATACTTGTCATCATGCGTTTGCGAAAACTCTGCATGAAAAGCTCTGTTACGCATATAATAATCAGTAACCTCAGAAGTTGCCTTTGAATTCATGACAGCAAAACGCAACTCATCGCTCTCAAATGCCAACTCTTCAAATCTGTATTTCGGTACCGGAAGAATGTCTTCAGAATGGAAATCTTCCATCTTCCAATCCCTCAACCACAGCTTTCAAATCCATGTCCTTATAATCCTGTGCATGAATTACAGACTTAAAATTCACCTTATCAACAACCGATACAAGACCCGGAGCCAATAATCCGTTAACCGCCGACGCAGGATCATTAGGTGCCATAGGACCTCCCAAATCAGTTCGGCACCAACCCGGATCGGTAAGGAAAGCCTTAATATCTTTACCTTCAAACAGTTTATTCAAATCAGCTGTTACCTTATCCAAACCTGCTTTACTGGCAGAATAAGGACCCTGTTCCGGTTCGTTATCTATTCCTGAGGTAGTATTTACTATACGTCCGAAGCCTTTGGCTATCATCTTAGGAGCAAGACTGTAGCAAATCATCATCGGAGCTATTGTATTTACTCGAAAAGATAACTCATAATCTTCATACGTTGTATCAAAAACATTCGGTCTGTATGTAACCTGAATACCGGCATTATTGTAAACGATATCTATATCGTATTTATCCAATTCTTCAATGAAATAAAGTAAATCTTCCTTTATTCCTAAGTCACATGTCATGCTGACAGCTTTTCCGCCGTTCTCTCTGACCTTCTCCTCTATATCCGATGTGTTACTTTTATTACGACTCTGAAGGATTAAATTGCAACCTTTGTTTGCCAATTCAGAAGCAATAAGCCTTCCGAGACCGCGGCTTGCACCTGTAACCAAAATCCATCTGTTTTTTACCTCTAACATAAAATGCCCCCATAAGTTGCGTAAAAAAACAATTAAGCTTTCTTACTTCTTTTATATCGACAGAAAAGTATAGCAAACATAATCAGGAATGCGAATCCAAACGCTATAACAATATTAAGGATTGACCACAACTCCATATCACCTGTAAAATACTCGGTTAAATAGTGATACTGAAGATTATCCGGATACGGTGTCGGTGTTGCCTCTACAGTAGGAACAACTGTCTCTTCAGCTCTCAAAATCAAATCAAATAACATAAAAAAACCATACCTTTACTTAGTAAACAACTGAATTATACACAACACAACAAATTAATAAAAGCAATATGTAAAAAATGGCAAAAAAAAACGATGTAACAACATCGTTTGGTGACTCATTGGAGGTTCGAACTCCAGGCCCCTTGATTAAAAGTCAAGTGCTCTACCGGCTGAGCTAATGAATCAAAATGGTGGGGCTGGTGGGACTTGAACCCACATGATTTATGGTCGGCAGATTTTGAGTCTGCTGCGTCTGCCATTCCGCCACAACCCCGTAGCGTTAAATATTATATTGAAGTGCATGTTATTTGTCAAACACTTTTTGAATAAAAACGAGATTTTATAAATCGAACTCCCTTTTTACATTTGTGTATTTTATAATAGACAGATAAAATTCTGATTTAGTGAGGTATATGATGATAGGTTTTGGAGAGTTAAATGAGGAGTTTGGGAATTTACCACCTTACTTGATTTCAATAGAAGAGGTTAATGAAGAAGGCTATGCAACTAATTCATTAAACATAAAAATAGAAACTGATACGGGTATTATTATATGTATTGAATTTGATTCTTATATTATGCATATGACTCGTAATGAATCATATACATCATGGGACAATTATGAAGTTCGAAAAGGTAATTATCTTGTTGATTTTACCAAATCAAGATTTAATGATTTTTATGATGATGTAATAATTCATACAGAAGACTATTCATATCCAGGAAGAGGTCATCATTATGGCATTTATACATGTGACCATATAATAGATGTACTTTCAAATGAAGTACCCAAAATCACAGTAAATAGCACGCTAAATTGAAATTTAGTATATAGACACACTTTTGTAAAAAGGGAGAAATCGAAAATCCAATCGTACATTATCTTAACTCAAAACAAATCAGTTCAATCTTCCTCTGTTACAGTTAAATCGGTAAATTCATTAGGAGTCTCGGTTGAATAATAGTTACCGCCTACATAAGCATAGTCGAACTTGTGCTTATCAAAACCGATAGAATTAAAATACAACATATCAGTCGGAACCGTACCATCTGCTACTCTTCTGTAAGCCTCAATAATAGCCCATTCACTCTCCAAAGAACCACTGCCCGCTACTTTATACTCTTCAGTCTCTTCATCCTGAGTAACACAATGAAACTGTCCCGGTCTTGTCAGAATCTCAAAAAGGGATTTACCGAATCTGCCGTCATTCACCCTGTTGATGATAGTACACGCTACCAATATCCTGTCTTCAATATTATCGCCGCCGACAGATTCACACTCCACAACATCTCTGAAAAACTTATAATCTTTCACACTTAAACCGACAGCAGCCGCTTTAACCTCAACATCAAAATAATATCTTTGCTCATCGGTTACGCTGTTCCATTGTTTGATATAAACTACGTCTTGATAATAATCAGAATCGTTTTGTTGTTCATTACTGACCTTAATAACTCCCGACTGCAAAGACAAGACTGTTGACAGCACAATCATTGTACTTAAAACCGATTTTAAAATAAGCATAACTTTTCCCTTCCGTCCTCGGACAATAAAATTATATTCCAAAACAAGTAAATAGCAATAACATCAATATAAAACACTCATATTTCATACAATTAGCATTTTATTTTGACCATTTTTTTGTTATAATAGCCAAGTATATTTAAGAGAATATTTTTTTCGCATTAAAATTTTTATTTTTTTCGGAGGTTTTTAATGAGCAACATTAACAACTTTTCTAAAGTTACACCTGAAATTCAAAAACTTGCATCTTTATGTTCCAATGACAAAATTGACCCTGAGCTTTATACCAAATATGATGTAAAACGCGGATTAAGAGATCTTAACGGTAAAGGTGTACTGACAGGTCTGACTGAAATTTCCGAGATAGTATCGTCCAAGGTTGTAGACGGTCAGACTGTTCCTTGTGACGGCGAGCTTTATTACAGAGGCTATAACGTAAATGATTTGGTAAACGGAGCAGTAGCCGATAACAGATTCGGATTTGAAGAGACTACATATCTCCTTTTATTCGGTAAACTTCCTACTTCAGATGAATTAAAAGAATTCAATTCAATTCTTTCCGGATACAGAAATCTTCCAAAAAACTTTGTAAGAGATATTATACTTAAAAAGCCTTCTCCGGATCTTATGAACAATATCATGAGGAGCGTACTGAGTCTTTGTGCTTATGACCAGTCCGCAAATGATATTTCTATTCCGAACGTTTTAAGACAATCACTTGAACTTATTTCAATATTCCCTCTTCTTGCCGTATACAGCTATCAGGCAAAGAATTACTATCTTGATAAGGGCAGTCTTTATATCCACAGACCGCAACCTAATTTATCAACAGCAGAAAATATTTTATATATTTTACGTCCTGATAATAAGTACAGTGAGCTTGAAGCAAGGATTCTTGATTTGGCATTAATACTTCATGCAGAGCATGGCGGCGGTAACAATTCATCCTTCACAACACATGTAGTTACCAGTTCCGGTACCGATACATATTCATGTATGACTGCAGCATTGTCTTCACTTAAAGGTCCTAAGCACGGCGGTGCAAATATTAAAGTCGTAAAAATGATGAATGAGATTAAAAAGAACGTCCATGATTGGAATGACGAGGAAGAAATTGCTGCATATCTTGATAAGATTCTGCATAAAGAAGCTTTTGACAATGCAGGTGTCATATACGGAATGGGTCATGCCGTTTATTCAATATCCGATCCTAGAGCAAAGATATTTAAAGGCTACGTCGAAGCTCTTTCCAAAGAGAAAGGTCGCATAAAAGAATATAATTTCTATAATGCAGTCGAGAGAATCTCAGCAGAACTTATTGCCAAAGAGAGACGCATATATAAGGGTGTCTCTGCCAACATTGATTTTTACAGCGGATTTGTTTACAGTATGCTCAACCTTCCGTTGGAGCTCTATACACCGTTATTTGCCATAGCTCGTATTTCCGGATGGTCAGCACACAGAATCGAAGAACTCAATTGTGCGGGTAAGATTATTCGCCCTGCATATAAGTGTGTTCAGGAAAGAAATGAATATGTCAAAATAGACGACAGAAAGTAACAGTTCAGATTAATTGATATATAAAACGGCTCAGGATACTGAATAACCTGAGCCGTTTTTGATTTATCTGTATTTTACAAAATAATATGTCAGCACTACTATACCGAGAAGGATACGATACCAACCGAATACAACATAACTTCTCTTTCTGATATATGCCATAAGCTTCCTGATAACAACAAAAGATACAGCAAACGCCACAATCATACTTAAAGCCAAAAGCAACAATTCATTGTTTGAACATCCGCCGTCATATCTCAGGATTTTAAGAATACTTGCGCCGAACATTACAGGAACAGCCATAATAAAAGTAAATTTAGCAGCTGTCTCACGTTTAATTCCTATAAGAAGAGAACCGACAATTGTAGCCCCCGATCTAGATGTTCCCGGGAAAATTGCCGCAATCATCTGCCACAAGCCGATAATTATTGCATCTTTATAAGATATTTCATCAATATCATTTACCCGAAAGTTTCTTTTTCTGCAAAACACCTTTTCGACAAAAACAAAAAGTATACCGAATACAATAAGTGCTATTGCCACACAAACAAAATTATAAAAATGTGCATCTGAATAATCACTTATAAGAAACTCAGTGGCAACACCCGGAATGCACGCAACACATATCTTAAACCACATAGAAAATCTGTCTGCCTTTATGTAGCTTCCCCACCCTTTATCTCTGAACGGTTTATTGTTATTCTTCTTTCCGAAAGGCCAGATATCCTGCCAAAAAAGAACCAGTGCTGCCAAGACGGCACCCAACTGAATAACTACAAGATAAAGCTCAAAGAACGCATCTGACACATTCATCTTCAGGAATTCATCAAGAAGAATCATATGACCGGTAGAGCTTACAGGAATCCACTCAGTTATTCCCTCAACTATTCCGTAAATTATCGCAACAATAAAATCCCAAATACCCATCAATTATTTTCCTTTTGTTTTAGTATATATACAATAACACTAATGAAGAAATTCTCCAAACAGAAATTGAAATCTGAGCGTAGTTTATTCCTCTATGATGTCTCTTAAGAATTCCACTACAGGCTCCGGCATCGTGGACAAGATATACAAAGGAAGGCCAATCCCTGCATAGAACTTTATCGTCATCAAGATGCACGACACAGTCTTCCGGTTTCTTTAATCTGTGGTTGTCACCGCGTTCAGTGAATATCTTCTTCATAAAATCATAAATCAAAGTATCATTATCCTGACCGTCGCAGACAGTCTGTGCCATTCCGATATATGCATAATAATCCTCAGGATACAGTGCAGCCGCTTCCAGACCGATATAGTTTCAGTTTCTCCTGAAAATCCCATATTGAAGTCGAGATTAAAAGAACAAAAAAACAACCGTCAAAATCAATTGATTTTAACGGTTGTAACCAATCTGGTGGGAAGAGATGGATTCGAACCATCGAAGTCACTGACGACAGATTTACAGTCTGTTCCCTTTGGCCGCTCGGGAATCTTCCCATAAAAAGTATTAAGTTAAGAAGTTAATTGGTGGGCCTTCAGGGACTCGAACCCAAGACCGACCGGTTATGAGCCGGTTGCTCTAACCAACTGAGCTAAAGGCCCATTCACTTCTGGTAAGTAAGCAAGTCGCTTACTTAATGCTTGATTATTATAAGGATAAGTATGCATTTAGTCAAGCACATTTTAAAAAAAAGTTAAAAAAAATGCGGCGATTATTGTAATCGCCGCAAATAACGCACTTTATATTACTTAGCCTGAATATATCCCTTAGCTGTAAGAAGCTCAGCTGTAAGCATAGCTCCGCCGGCAGCACCTCTTAAAGTATTATGAGAAAGACATGTAAACTTATAATCAAAAATATTATCTTCTCTGATACGACCGATTGATACGCCCATACCATTCTCATAGTATGCATCAAGCTTTGGTTGCGGACGATTATCCTCATCTATGTACTGGAGGAAATGCTTTGGAGCTGTAGGAAGATTAAGCTTCTGTGCCTCACCTTCAAATTCTGCCCAAGCCTTCTTCATATCTTCAATTGAAGGTTTCTTCTCAAACGATACACTTACTGCTGCAGTATGACCTTCCTGAACAGCTACACGATAGCACTGTGCAGAAATAACCGGATTCTTAGCAAGTTCAATATGATCACCTGCAAAAGAACCCCAAACCTTAAGAGGCTCCTTCTCTGACTTCTCTTCCTCACCGCCGATATAAGGAATCATATTACCAACCATCTCAGGCCAATCATTAAATGTCTTACCTGCACCGGAAATAGCCTGATATGTACAAACAGATATCTGCTTAATACCATAACCGAGAAGCGGTGTCAAAGCAGGAACATACGACTGAATTGAACAGTTTGGCTTAACTGCAATAAATCCACGCTTAGTACCAAGTCTCTTCTTCTGTGCTTCAATAAGCTGAGCATGATCACTGTTGATTTCAGGAATAATCATAGGAACATCCTCAGTCCATCTGTTTGCAGAGTTATTAGATACAACAGGAGTCTCAGTCTTAGCAACCTTCTCTTCAAGAGCCTTAATCTCATCCTTCTTCATATCAACAGCACAGAAAACAAAATCTACCTGCTCACAGAATTTCTCGATATCATCTGTACCGTAAACAATATAATCTTTAACATAATCAGGCATCTCTCTGTCAATTTTCCACTTGCTGCCTGCAGCTTCTTCATATCTCTTACCTGCTGATCTAGGTGAAGCACAAACGGCAACACACTCAAACCAAGGATGATTTTCCATAAGAGAAATAAATCTCTGTCCTACATAACCTGTAGCACCGATAACACCAACACGCAATTTCTTATCCATTTTACGATCTCCAATCTATTAATATAAATGTTTAACTTATCAATGTGTCCGCGTACGACGGACAAATGTCCTTAAGACGAAATCATTGTATCATAACAACTTTTATATAACAAGTATAAATAACTCAAAAAAACTTCGGTCTTTATGGTAATATATGGACATAATAACTAATAAACAGACATTTTATATTGGGAGTACCTTAATGAACTCGACTTTTCCGATACTTGATCAGTATTGTAACTATATGCTTGCCGTACTTGCACGTTCAGAACTTACCGTAAATGAATACAGGTATGACTTAATTACATTCTTCAGATTCTATAAGAGAGATCGCGGAAGTGTTGCTTCCGATACCCCTTTCGATGAAATAGATATCAGTGATATCGACGAGAAAACCCTAAATAAGATTAAAACAGATGATTTATTAGTATTTCTTATTTGGCTTACAAGAGAACGCAATCTGAAGCCTTCTTCAAGAGCAAGAAGAATTGCTACGCTTAAGTCATTTTTCAAATACTGTCATTCGAAAAAGCATATCATAGACAGCAATCCTGCCTATGATTTGGAAACACCTAAAATCGGAAAACGCAATCCGAAGTATCTAACCTTAGAACAAAGTCAGGAGCTTCTCAAAGCAAGCTACGATTCACCTACCGAGAGCAACGAACGTGACTATTGTATGCTTACTTTGTTTCTTAACTGCGGAATGAGACTTGCAGAACTTCGCGGCATAGATATTGATGATATACACGGTACCACCTTGACTGTTATAGGTAAAGGAAATAAGGAACGAACCATATATCTCAACAAAGCCTGCCTGGAAGCCATAGAAGATTGGATGGAAGCACGTAAAAAAATAAATATTAAACCTTCTCATCAGAAAGCTCTTTTTGTAAGCAAACGCGGAACCAGAATTTCCGACGACATGATTCAATTAGTCATAAAGCGACTTCTGGCAGAAGCCGGAATTGACACTAAGGTATATTCTGTTCATAAGCTTCGTCATACCGCAGCTACACTCATGTATAAATACGGTAATGTTGATATACGAAGTCTTCAATTAATCTTGGGACATGCAAACGTATCGACCACGCAAATATATACTCACGTAGACGATGAGCTCCTTCAAAAGGCAATTGACAATAATCCTTTGGCCGGTTTTAATCCTGATAAATAAGCTTGTAAATAATCAACGACTGCGCTTTGACCAGAAATCAGGACAAAGGAACATAACGAGAGGCATTATCTCAAGGCGTCCCATAAGCATGGAAAATGACAGCACTATCTTTGAAAATGCAGTATAGCCTGAGAAATTGCCTGCAGGTCCTACTACTCCCAGACCCGGTCCGATATTGTTTATACAAGATACAACAGCCGTAAAATTAGTCTCAAAATCAAACGGCTCGAAACTGATAAGAAGAACAGCAATAACATGAATTACTACATAAAGAGCAAGATAATTAATAATGCTTCTTTCCATGTTCTCATCAACAACCTTACAATTTAATTTAATCTTATTTACCGATCTCGGGCGGACATTACGTCTTATGTTATTACGCATAGACTGAAAAATAACTACTACACGCGACATCTTTATTCCGCCGGCAGTAGAACCTGCACAACCGCCAAAGAACATAATCAAAACAAGAATCGTCCTTGATATCTGCGGCCACTGATTAAAATCACAGGTTGCAAAGCCGGTTGTTGTTAAGATAGAGGAAACCTGAAAGCAAGAATGCCTTATTGCTTCACCGGCAGTATTAAACATAGAAGTAACATTATATGCAATAATCGCAGCACTTGCTGCATATATACCCAAATAAACCCAAAGTTCATTACTCTTCAATACGGTTTTAATATTACCGAGAAGTATAAGAAAATAAAAGTTAAAGTTTACACCGAACAATAACATAAATATTGTAATTACCCATTGTGAATATGCCGAATATCCAGCCAGTCCGTCACACTTTATGCCAAATCCTCCTGTGCCCGCAGTACCGAAAGTATGAACAAGTGCTTCAAACAGATTCATATCTCCTACCCACAACAAAACTACCTCAATCAGTGTAAGAACAAAATATATTATGTACAAAATTCTTGCAGTTGTGCCGGCCTTTGGCATCAGCTTATCAACCGAAGGTCCCGGCATCTCGGCCTTCAGTATGTTAATCGTACGCTGCTGTCCTTTGGAAGATATTGCAAGAAAGAATACAAGAACACCCATTCCGCCGACCCAATGAGTAAGACTTCGCCAAAAGAGTATGCCGTGACTTAATTTCTCAACATTAGTACAAATCGAAGAACCCGTAGTAGTAAATCCGCTTACGGTCTCAAAAAAAGCATCAAAAAAATTAGGTATTTCGCCTGAGAATACAAAAGGAAGAGCACCTATTACAGACATAATTATCCAAGATAATACAACTATGGCAGTTCCGTCTTTTACAAATGTATTCTTTTCTTTCGATTTACAGAAAAAAACAAGTGACAACCCCAAAGTCAAAGCCACGCCGATTGTCTCAACAAATGCCACTATACAAGTCTCACCGTAAATTGCCGAGACAAGAAAAGGAAAGAATAAAAAAATTACTTCAATTAATATAACTTTGCCGAGTGTATTTAATACTAATTTAATGTTCATGCTAATATATCCGCTAAATCACTTAATTTTTGTTCCTTCGCAACGACAATCACATGATCGTCCTCGTTTATCACATCATTACCGTTCGGAATAATTGTCTTGTTCTCTCTAATTATTCCGGCTATAAGAATATTGTTCTTAAGCTTCAAATCCTTAAGCTTTACACCGATTTTACTGAAATCCGGTGAAACAATAAACTCCAAAGCCTCAACTACACCGTTCATCAGACTGTAAAGCGTCTCTATCTTACTTTCGACAGTTGAGTCTAATGCACGTGCATACTTCAATATAAAATCAGCAGCAAGATGATTAGGCGAGATTGCACAATCCACACCCATCTTCTCACTGATATCAACATATGTTTCATGATTAACTTTTGCAATAACTTTAGGAACACCCATATCCATCGCATGATATGCAACAAGAATATTTTCTTCATCAAGTCCGGTAAGCGCAACAAAAGAATCCTGTCTCTCAATACCTTCCTCAAGAAGGAGGCTGCTGTCAATACCATCGGCTATTACCAATTCAACACGGTCATCCAATACTTCAACAACCGAATGACATTTCTCCTCACTCTTCTCAAGAATTCTTACTTTATAACCGTTATCGGCAAGTCTGTTCGCAAGATAAACAGCAACGCGACTTGCACCGAGTAACATTACATTTCTGACTTGCTTCTGAAGGACATTCATTCGCTTCAAAAGCGCCTGCATTTCGATAGGAGATGCAACAAGGCCTATTTTATCACCGGCTTCAAGCACATAATCTCCGGTAGGGATTGCACTTCCAACACCTTCCCTGTTTACGTAGCACACAAGAAAGGAAATATCAAACTGAGACTTAATCTTCGATAAAGCCTTACCGGCAAATATAGAGTCATCCTTAATCGGAAGCTCAACCAACTCAAACTTTCTTCCGGAAAACATCTCATATTTCATTGCCGAAGGGAACTTTATATTATTATAAATGGTCTGTGCAGTAAGCAAGTCGGTATTAAATACCATAGAAATATCCAACTGCTGCTTAATATAATTTAATGTCTCTCCTGCATATTCACTGTTACGAACTCGTGCAACGGTATATTTTGCCCCGAGGCTTTTGGCTATAAGGCAACTCAACATATTATGTTCATCCGAACCGGTTGTAGCTACAAATAAATTACAACTCTTAAGAGATGCTAATTCAAGATTCTTGATATTTATTCCATCACCGCAAATTCCCATCAAATCAAAGGAATTCTGTAGTTGCTCGATTATCTTAGGATCCTTATCGATTACAATAATATCATGATTTTCCTTATCAAGACTCTCTATAATGGCTCTTCCGATTTTTCCGGCGCCCACAACAGTAATGTTCATAAAGCACTTCCTTAACGCATTAAATTAATAAAATCTTCACACTCAACTGTAATAATATAACACTAAATCTGTGAAGAGAGCAAATAGCCTATTATTGATGCAGCAGAAGCTGCATTTAAAGATTCGGCCTTACCCGGCATAGGAATTTTAATTTTATACTCACACCTGTCGGATACTCTGTCGGTTAATCCTTTTCCTTCATTACCGATAAAATATGCCGCAGGAAATATAAATTTATTGTCGGTCAACGGTACACCGTGAAGATGCGCCGCATACTTGTGCACGTTTCCCCTTTCAAGGATATCACAGATTTCATCAGAATTCTCATAAATTTGAACCGGAATATGCCACAATGAACCCATCGAAGCTCTCAAAACCTTCTCATTAAAAGGATCTACACTGTCCTTAGTCATTAAAACAGCCGTAAAATCAAAAGCATCGGCCATTCTCAGTATAGTACCCAAATTACCAGGATCCTGTAAATTCTCAAGCACAACATATATATTTTTCCCGTCTCTGACAGGAAGACTTTTCTCTTCATTTACGCTTATGACATTACAGTCGCTCTTCTTAATAAACATGGCGATTCCCTGAGGATTCACCGTAGAAGCCAGCTTACTAAAGCATTCTTCAGTCAACTCGTAGAAATCAATTGAATCATCCAATGAATATATATGCATCCATTTATCAACGCAATCATTCATCTTTGAAGTAAAAAATATAACAGAAGGTTTAACTCCGGAGTTCAGACAATCCTCACACAAACGAACACCCTCTATATATGCAAGATCGGCCTTAGAAGCTTTTCTCGCATCATGAAGAGACAAATAGTATTTGAGTTGTTGATTATCCTTACTGCTGATACATTTTCTCATATTTCTTACCTTGCATTATTAAGTTATATTTTCGAAAAGAAAAAATAAATAAGGACTGCTTATAAAACAGCCCTTATATTCTACAAAAAATAATTTATAAATTAAAGTGCAGCCTTAGCCTGCTCACAAAGTGCAGTAAAGCTCTTAGGATCTGTGATAGCAATATCAGAAAGAACCTTTCTGTCAAGTGAAATGTTTGCCTTCTTAAGACCGTTCATGAACTTGCTGTATGAAAGACCGTTCATTCTTGCAGCAGCATTGATTCTTGCAATCCAAAGCTTTCTGAAATCTCTCTTCTTAGCCTTTCTGTCACGATATGCATAAGCACCTGACTTCATAACAGCCTGGTTAGCAACCTTGAAAAGCTTACTCTTATGACCAAAATAACCCTTAGCCTGCTTCAAAATCTTATGATGACGAGCTCTTGTACGTACGCCTCTTTTAACTCTAGACATTTTTATTATCCTCCAATGAAATAATTCTTACTTAGTATCTTATGCGTATGGCATCATCTTCTTAACGATCTTAGCGTTAGAATCTGAAGCTACTGCCAAGTGACGAAGATGTCTCATTCTCTTTGTAGGTCTCTTGCTCAAGATATGACGACGGAAAGCCTGTGGATACAAAACCTTTCCTGTAGCTGTAATCTTAAATCTCTTCTTAGATGAACTGTGTGTTTTCTGCTTAGGCATTTTAATGTCCTCCTTATTTAATCATTTACACTAGTTTAATTCTTCTTAGGCACAAGGAACATCACCATGTTACGTCCGTCAATCTTAGGTTTTACACTAACCTGACCGTATTCGCTGACTCCCTCTGCGAACTTCTCCATCACTTCGATGCCCTGCTGCTGATATGCCATCTCACGGCCTCTGAATCTGATGTTGATTTTAACTCTGTCACCGTTCTTTAAGAACTTTATACAAGCCTTCTGCTTAACCTCGATATCATGGACATCTGTAGTAAGCTTAATACCAAGTTCCTTTGTCTCGGTTTCTTTCTGTTTCTTCTTCGCTTCCTTCTCTCTCTTACCCTGATCGAAAACGTACTTTCCGAAGTCCATAACTCTGCATACAGGATTATCAGGATTAGCTGAGATACATACCAAATCCAATTCGGCTTCTTCTGCTGCCTTTAATGCCTCAGATATAGGTACAACACCTACCATAGCGCCCTCGGCATTTATTAAACGAACCTTCTCAAACTTAATGTTCTCATTAATTAACTGGTTATTGGTTTGCTTAGCGATAAGAAACACCCCCTCCAAAACAAAAAAAGAATGGATAACATCCATTCTCAAAAATAACCAAGCCATTGAAAACCAGTCTCGCATGACTTATAATTATTTACCTCTTCGCATGTAACTCAAGGTGAGAATCGATGTTCTGCTTGTTGTAACTTGATTATGATACCCATTACTCCTCGAATTGTCAAGAATAATTTGCGAGAAGTATTTATTTTTTTTTAATTGTGATATTATTATCTCATATTTTTATTAAAGTTTATATTAAAAGAGGTGTTTTTATGATATCCGGAAAGTTAAAATCAAAGTTAGCAGGCGGTTCGGCCATCCGTAAGATGTTCGAGGAAGGAAACAGACTTAAAGCAATTTACGGTGCCGAGAATGTATATGATTTCTCAATAGGTAATCCTGATTTGGAACCGCCGAAGGAAGTATTTGATGCACTTAAGGAACTCGCTCTCAATCCTGTTCCGGGAATGCACGGATATATGAGTAATTCCGGATATGAATCAACAAGAGCAATAATTGCCGAGAAGCGTTCAAAGGAATCCGAATCCGGTGTTAAAGTCGATGCAGGAGCTATCTGTATGACAGTCGGAGCCGCAGCAGCTATGAATGATGTATTTCACTCAATTCTTGATGACGGCGACGAAGTAATTCTTCTTGCACCTTTCTTCATGGAATATATAGGCTATGTCGAGAATCACAACGGAAAACCTGTTATCGTTGATACTGACAGCAAGTTCATGCCGGACATCAGCAAGATTGAAGCCGCTGTTACAGCTAAGACTAAAGCTATAGTTATTAACTCTCCTAATAATCCTTCTGGTGTCGTATACAGTAAAGAACTTTTGTGTTCTCTGAATGAGATGTTGCTGAAGCAGGATCACGTAATCCATGTAATCGCCGATGAACCTTATATCGATTTGGCCTATGACGGAGTTAAAGTTCCTTCTGTACTTGACTGTTTCAAAAATCTTATCGTTTGCTTCTCTTGGAGTAAATCTCTCTCCCTTCCGGGCGAAAGAATCGGTTATACACTTGTAAGTCCTAATCATGAGGATTATGAGGATTTAACAGCAGCTATTGTTCTGTCAAACAGAACTCTCGGAAGCGTAAATGCTCCGGCTATTTGGCAGCGTGTTATCGAGAAGTCTCTCTATGCCAAGGTTGATGTATCCAACTATGAGTACAGACGCAATCTTCTTTATTCAAATATCGTTGATGCCGGATTCGATGCCGTTAAGCCAAGCGGAGCTTTGTATATCTTTATGAACACACCTAACGGTCTTACCGATCAGGAATTCGCTGATATTTGCGCAAAACAGAATCTTCTCGTAGTCGGCGGAAAGAGTTTCTCACGTCCGGGTTACTGCCGCCTTGCATTCTGCGTATCAGAAGTTTCAATAAAGAATTCACGTAAGGCTTTCTTCAAGGTTGCTGAGGAATTAGGTCTCAAGCATCGCGCCGAACTTTGATATATATCAGGTCTCAAATATATGAAACAAAGTTTAAGTTTTGAACTTGTATTTGAACACTGATCGGAACTTAATTTAAGGATTTAAAAATATGGAAAAATATATTGATAATGCACTTATTCAGGGTGATTTATTCAGTGGCATCTGTGTTATGGAGTATGAAAATGCCACCTACCGCTTTAATCTGGACGGAGTTGACGCTCAAGTTAAAATGGAAGTTATTAAGGACCTTGACGACCGTAAAGTCGTAGCCTTCAATTTCATTCTGCCGGAAAACCAATCGCTTCGCTTCAGATTGGATTTATTTATTCCTGAGGAAGCAATTAATGCCCATATCGGTCTGAACGGACAGGAATTGATTGGTTTTTTTGATAAAAATGTCGATATCAAGGATCCTGAACCTTTGATTAAAGGTTCCTGCAACGACCCACATAAGGTCTCCACTCTCCATCCCGGTGAGTTCCAAGCAATAAACTTCGCCTGGGAGAACGGTGACACAATTATTCTGGCATATTATATGTAAAATGAGGTTCTTCACAGAAAGCTTGGGAATAAAAGGTGCTCCCCTGCCCTTCACAGAGTTGCACCTGAAAATAATTTACTGAATTAATTTGTCAAAACATCTTGGCTGCCAATCCAATGAGACCTGCAATTCCCAGAATCAAGATTATCGGTAAGGCAAAGAATGCTAAGCTGATAACTGTTACCGCCAGAATTCCGATTATAACAAATCCGACTGAACCAAGCAGGAAGCCTAATAACTTGCCGCAAAACTTAAACAAAAACCAGGAAAGTCTGAACACTATGCCCATCAGAAATACAACCAATAAAATGGAAAGAATAGTCAGCATATTGCACCTCCTTTTTGAGAATTAATCCTAACACTTCAATAATATTATATATTCAAGCAATCAAAAAAAATCAGGCAAAAATGCAAAAATACTCCAACATAAACCGCCAAACCGAATTAAATAAGGATTATTAACAAGAGAAGTTTCTTATGAACCGGCAGTATCTGTCTCAGATACTGAAGTTCCCCCTGCAGAAGAAACTGTCGAAGTACCCGTTGAAGTAGGTTCAACTGTAGGTTCATTAAGCAGATTCTGGTATTCGGTTAAAGTAAGTGCATTATCAGAACCCTTCATAATAGTCTCCATAATAATATATGATACGTTATTAATACGCACCTCGAGACGATCGGAGTCATCTTTCTTGCTCTTGAACACTTCACGCAGGAACTCCGAAGAATCGAGATAGGTGTTACTGATCATTCCGTCAAACTCCTGAAGATTAAGGTTCTTGGTCTCCTTAAACTTGCTCATATCATCAAAAAAATAATCCCCGCTGTCAAAGAAAACTATCGGAATATCTGCCTCATCAAATACAACATAGTCTGATTTTACGGTTGAAACCTCTCTATAGATATCATCGACACCATCACCGTTCAAATCGGTAATTATTCCGCATTCGTTATAGTATAAATAAAAATCATTGGTAGAACCGAGGGTATTATCATATGCTACGTCATAAGCCTGATAAAGTTTACGTCTCATCATATATTTCTTTGACAAATCAAGCGAATTAAATCCGGCAGATGCATAAACCTTATCCCCTGCATATATTCCGTCAATGCAAAACATAACATCTATTGAAGCTTTCTCCTCTTCGCTTAAACTTGAATAGAACTTACGGGCACCGGCATAATTCTCATTACCAGCACCGAAAGCTACAAGATAAACATCAAAGTCTAAGTCGTAGTTCTTAATTTGAGAAGCTATGGTCATAAGGCAGCCGACACCTGAAGCATTATCTGATATTCCGTCATATGAATACTCATCATTAATGTCATGTATGCCCAAAATAGTATCATAATGAGCACCTACTATAACAGTTCTTCTGACGTCCTTTGCATTTCCCTTTGAATCAACCTGCTTAAATCCCTTACCTTCAATCTTTACATAATAATTATAAGAAGTTTGCTCATAAAGGCTGTTAAAAGCTTGTTTCTCAACCGAATAGCCAAGTTCCTTAAACTCCTTCTCAATCATAATTCCGGCCGCATTCTCTTCTTCAGAAAACGAACGTCGGTACGGATATTTCTTTGCAAACTCTCTTGCAAAATCAGCTCCGTATGAACCAAATGCAGCAGGCAACACTTCACTGCCGTCCCCGTCACCGCATCCGCACAAAAGGTTCATCCCCATAACAGCCGTCATAACAACGGCAACAGCTTTTTTTATAAAACCGTTCTTATACATTCTTATTCTTTTTCTTCTTTCGCACAAATATTTCTTATTCTCTTCTCGAAAAGCTCGACTGCCTCAGTCCTGTTAATTCGACGGACAGTCCACTTACCATCTTCCAAATCGACAACATTAATATAGTCACAATTAAGTTTGTCAAACCGCTCTCTTACAAGCTTAAGTATTAATTTTGAATCTGTTCCCTCTAATACAACAGGTAAACCGATTTCCTTATAATATGCTTTAAGTGCTTCCCGTCTCTCCTTATCTACAGTAGCCAGAATACTTAAAGCAAGAATCTCACCCTCCGTATAATTAAGGAAACGAAAATATGATTCAATTGCTTCCGCAAGTTCATTACCCATAGTAAGAAGTAAAGGATTTATCTTCTCTATTTTGGTTCTGATATTATAACACTTATCAAGAAATTCACGAAGATTATTCGTCTTCTTCAAATCAATAAGCAAAGAATAGTCATAGAGAACAGCTATTCTGATTATTGAAGCATAACCGTTACTTCGAATCTTTTTTGGAACGGTATCCAGAAAAACAGGATCAACAATTAAAACATCCGGTTTAACTTTTATCGAAAGCTGGTTTTTATTGCCTACCGAATTAAGATAACCGGTCTCACTTAATGCAGCATCTCCCATGGCATTAAGAGTTGTCGGAACATACATAAGCTTTATGTTACAGTTAATTATCGCTGCAGCAAAGGATACCACATCAATGACACCGCCGCCGCCGAGTGCGACAAACCAGTCTCCCGTTCCCAGACCGAAGTCATTCAAATGCTTAATCATTCTGTCTACACTTAACAGATTTTTATCCTTATCCGTGCTGTCAACAGATACGAAAATCGTCTCAATTCCCAAATCAAGGAACTGTCGATTGAAGCGGTTATAATAATAACCACTCACCTCTCTGTCTGATATAACAGCAATTTTTACCTGCTCCTTGTCCTTATGCTCCAAAATATACTTAACAGCATATTCAAAGGCAATACCGGTTCCGCAAAAAGCATCATAATCTCTGTTTATTTGAAGCTTATCCATAACAACCGCTCCGATTAATTTGCAATACACTAATAATAGCATTTATTTTGTCTCTTAACAAATATTATGTATACACATAATCGGGATAAATGTGATAGAATACGTAAGTTACATTATTATTATAAGTATAAGAGGAATTTTTTATGAAAATCAGAACTCGTTTTGCACCATCTCCGACAGGATTTATGCATGTCGGAAACCTGCGTACCGCTCTGTACGAATATCTTACCTCCAAGCATGAAGGCGGAGATTTTGTATTAAGAATTGAAGATACGGATCAGGAACGTTATGTTGAAGGTGCCACTGACATTATCTATAATACTTTGAAGCTTGCCGGACTTGAGCACGATGAAGGTCCTGATGTCGGAGGAGATTATGGACCGTATGTCCAAAGTGAACGTCTGTCGTTATATAAACCATATGCAGAACAACTCGTTAAGGCCGGAAAGGCATACTATTGCTTCTGCACTAAGGAAAGACTCGAGAAGCTTCATGAGGAAGGTGCCATTGGCTATGACAGACACTGCCGTGATTTGTCAGAGAATGAGATTAACGATAACCTCGCCAAGGGTGTTCCTTATGTTATAAGACAAAAGCTTCCTCTTACAGGTGAATCCACTTATCATGATCTGGTTTACGGTGACATTACTATTCCGAATGATGAGCTTGACGATCAGATTCTTATTAAGGCTGACGGCTTCCCTACATATAATTTTGCAAATGTTATTGATGACCATACAATGGGAATTACCCATGTAGTCAGAGGTTGTGAGTATTTGTCTTCAACACCGAAGTATAATGCTTTGTATGATGCTTTCGGATGGGATATTCCTACCTATATTCATCTTCCGCTCATTATGGGTAAATCCGTAGATGAGGAAGGCAAGGAAGTAATTTCCAAGTTATCCAAGAGACATGGTTCCACAGGCTTTATGGATTTGGTAAATGAAGGATATCTTCCGCAGGCAATCATTAATTACATTGCACTTCTCGGATGGGCTCCTTCCACAAATCAGGAGATATTCACATTGGATGAGCTTATTAAAGCTTTCGATATAAACGGTATTTCTAAATCACCGAGTGTATTTGACTATACAAAGCTTGAATGGGTAAATACTGAATTCATCAAAGCAATGAGCTACGAGGAATTTACGTCAAACGCCAAGCCTTTCTACGATAAACTCGGTCTTACTGAAGATAAGTATCCTTTGTTGGCAGAGATTCTGCAACCGAGAATATCCAGATTTACACAAATCGAAGAGAAGCTTCTGTTCCTTAAGGAATTCGGAGAGTTTGACACTCAGCTTTTCGAGCATAAGAAGAGCAAATCCAATAAGGAAACTTCAATCGCAGTCCTTACTGATATTATTCCTTCTCTCGAAAATACGGATTGGAACAGTGAGGCGATATCTGCACTTCTTACAGAGTATGCAACATCAAAGGAAATCAAAAATTCAGTTGTAATGTGGCCTGTAAGAATCGGTGCCGCAGGAGTTGCCGTAACCCCGGGCGGTTGTTCGGAGGTTCTCATTCTTCTCGGCAAAGAAGAATCTATCAACAGATTAAAAACAAGTCTTTTGAGACTTACTAAGGAGTAAAAAATGGCTGACGGTAAAAGCTTTATTCATGAAATATTTGACGAAGAATTAAAGGAAGGCGGAAGATGCTACGGCAAAAAGGTTCACACCCGTTTCCCTCCTGAACCGAACGGTTATCTTCATATAGGACATGCCAAGGCTCTTGAGATTGACTTTGGTATGGCTGAATTGTACGGAGGTTTGTGCAATCTTCGTATGGACGATACTAATCCTACCAAGGAAGACGTAGAGTACGTAGAGGCAATTAAGGAAGATATTCATTGGCTCGGACATGATTGGGACGACAGATTTTTCTACGCTTCCGATTATTTTGACAAAATGTACGAATACGCAGTTGAACTCATCAAGAAAGGCTTAGCTTATGTTTGTGAGTTAACACCGGAAGAGATGAGCGCTAACCGCGGTGACACTAAGACTCCGGCAGTAAGCCCATATCGTGACAGACCGATTGAGGAAAGTCTCGATTTGTTTGAGCGTATGCGCAACGGTGAGTTTGAAGACGGCAAGATGACTCTTCGTGCCAAGATTGACCTGGCTTCCGGTAACTTTAATATGAGAGATCCGGTTATCTATCGTATTAACCGCATTCCTCATCACAGAACCGGAGACAAGTGGTGCATCTACCCTATGTATGATTTTGCACATCCTATCGAGGATGCTTTGGAAGGTATTACCCACTCCATGTGTTCCCTCGAATTTGAAGCACACAGACCTCTCTACGATTGGGTTGTAAATAATGTATCTGTTCCGTGTAAGCCGCGTCAGATTGAGTTCGCGCGTCTCGGTATCACGCATACTGTATTAAGTAAGCGTAAGCTTCGTAACCTCGTTGAGAACGGTTTGGTATCCGGTTGGGATGATCCGCGTATGCCTACACTCTGCGGTTTACGTCGTCGAGGCTTCACTCCGGAATCAATTCGTGCTTTTCATGAGCGTAACGGTATCTCTAAGGTTAACTCCGTAGTAGACTATGCTTTCCTTGAATACTGTCTCCGTGAAGACTTAAACAAGAACGCTAAGCGTGCCATGGCTGTAGTTGACCCGATTAAATTAATACTCGATAACTATCCTGAGGATCAGTCCGAAATATTCGTTACGGAAAACAACCCAGAGAAGCCTGAGGACGGCACAAGAGAGATGTCTTTCTCACGTGAGCTTTGGATTGAGCGTGAGGACTTCATGGAAGTACCTGAGAAGAAATATTTCCGTCTCTTCCCTGGAAATGAAGTTCGTCTTAAGTCAGCATATGTTATTAAGTGTGTTGGTTGCGATAAGGATGAGAACGGTAATGTAATTGCAGTTCACGCTACATTCGATGAAGCAAGCCGCGGAGGTAACACCGCAGACGGACGTAAGATTAAGTCAACTATTCACTGGGTTGATGCTAAGACTGCAGTTGACGCCGAGATTCGTCTCTATGACAGACTCTTCACTGTAGAATCACCTGACCTTGCAGATTGTAACTATCTTGACTTCTTAAATCCAGATTCACTTAAGGTTATTACCGGTGCCAAGCTTGAGGCTTCACTTGCAAATACACAGCCTGCTGACAGATTCCAGTTCTTGAGACTCGGTTACTTCTGTGCCGATAACAAGGATTCTAAGCCTGGACATCTTGTATTCAATAAGGCTGTATCACTTAAGGACAGTTATAAGCCGGGTACTTGATAGAATAATATATTCAGAATGCAAAATAAGGGACTGTGGTTTAATGGATTTCACATTGAATCACAGTTCTCTTTATTATTTATATTTTCTTAATATTAGTGAATATTGATTTTCAGCATAATTTTAATTATAATCAGTTTTAAATGCTGTGGTTAACGGCATTTATTGTTCGAGGAGTAATAAACCTCGGATATATTGGGGGATAAATATATATGAATAACAATTATAAGATGCGCATGGGAGTCTCTTTGACAGCCCCGATGTGGTTTCCGCTTATTTTTTTGTACGCTGTTATCGGAATAACGGAATATTTTAATCCAAGCAACGACATTAAGTCATTGATAGCAGCATTTATTATTGTGACGGTTATTGCTGCAATTATTGTTGTCGCAGTCTCAGGAAGAGCCAAGGACACCGCTTTGAGCATAGACTTTGGAAATGATGGAATGCGAATAAATAAGTTCGTGCAACCTTCAAATTTTGTTAAGTTCTCAGATATTAACGGTTTCAAATTGGTAAAAGTCAACAATCGAAGAAATCGTACATACAATATTCACTATGACTGCTATATGGAGACAAATACCGGTAATAGTATTAAGTTTGCTTATATAAGTAAAAACAAGACTTTAAGACTTCTGTACGAAGTCAATCGTCGCCGTGTTGCTTTAGGATTTGAAAAAATCTATGTTGAGCACAAATGTGAAACAGAACACTTACGAGATATAAAAGCAAATGAGAATATAATACCTCAGTCAACTTTTAATACCAATACTGTTGCGCTTGAGTCAAAGCTTAGAGGAAGCAGAACTTTGCTGACTGTTGCGACTCTAATTATAGGATTAGGCATAACCGGCGGTCTCGGATATCTTGCATACTTGGCTTTGACTAACGGGTCTTCCCTGCTCGGTGGATTTTTGGCCATTCTTTTGTTTTCCGTAATTTGCTTTATAGGATATTTTCTTGTTAAGTACGTTTTTGCAGGTGCAATTCCTGCTTCCTCCATAAGCTTTGCAGAAAACAGAATTATCTTTAACGGCGGAAGTGACACTGCTGCAACCGGTTTTCAAAAGGGCTTTACTTTGGACGCTTCCGATGCAAACATTATTTTGATGGATGTTCCGCAGAGTTACGCCTCTGTGGTAGAGATTATTGTTATAAGTTCCGATTGGGGAAAAGTAAACAAATATCTGGTTGATAATACCTCAAGCTGTTACTACAATTCCCGCGATTTGGCAGTTGCCTTAAATGAATGGTGCAACAAAAACGGGGTACTGCTCGCAGAGAACTGAGTTTTGCCTGAACTGTCTGTAGATAATACAGTGTTTACTGCTTAGCAGAGTTATATATTGATACGTATTTTTGTATGGTTCTGTCACTCCAAATATGTGCTTCTATATATCTTTCAGGACCATACTTACCGTCATCATTCCAATCCTGCGGATATCCGTACTTCTCGATGAGCTTAAGTATCTCGTCGTATGTATATAGCTTTCTTCTGTATTCTTTACCGTCATTTACTTTGGCACTGAAGGTCGGGTGTGAATCACCGTAAGTAAATGATACTGACGATAAATCAAATTCTTCTATCGGAATCTTTATAACGCCAGGATTCTCGTACCATGAATATAACCACGGACTATGTCCGATAACCATATAATGAGGAACCTGACGTTCTATTGTTCCCCCTCGCTTCAAAAACTCTTCTCTAAGGATATTCTCATAATATAATCTATATTCAATATATTCTTCCTGCCTCTTAGCACACTGAGTGTTGGGTTTATTCATCTTTATATCATCCAATACAGCTTGTGCTTTCTGAGGGCTTAAATCTGATATGTTCCTAAACGGGCCAATGGAACGGTCAAAATAATGATATAAAAACATACAATACTCCTTTTAGCGACACCGGTTTCTGAAGTTAAAACAATCTATACATTTGTATTATATCTTTAAAAGAAAATTCCACAGTGGCGATGTTTTATACTCTTTTATAATTACAAGAAATCTTTCAATAGACAGCAAGAAGATGATGACCGAGATTTGCTGTAGGATATGCATTTAGATATAAAGGGAATCTAATGTAAGTAGTAAAACATTCTCATCCGATATTTTTTCAAACCACTCTGTATATCCTGACAAAGAGAAAAATATATATTTTGACAATTCGTATTTTGAGGTAATGAGGTTTCCTCTTCTAATTAAAGTGTCATATATATTCTTATCAATCTTCTCATTCTTGAACTTACATTCCCCCACAATGACTTTCTTATCAATCTCGGATAGGGCAACAACGTCAATATCTGCTGATTGAGTTCGTGGTTCTCCGTTCTTATCAACTGTGTTCTCAATACCCCACCAAGTACCGACAGAAGTAACAAAACATCCGTATTCACCTAATATTCCATTCTTTAATGTATAGTACCTACACATTTCTTCAAAAACCGATCCCATAAATGAATACATTACAGGTTTTACAACCTTTTGGTAATAAATCGCTCCCTGTCCCATTTCAATCACGCTAGTAGCCTTGGGAATAAACTCATACCAAAACTTAAACATATAATCTTTTAGAACATACTGCGTTTTCTTCTTGTTTTTTTCTTCAGTAATGCATTTTTTCCTTGCAACCAGACCTACATCTATTAATTTTTCTATCGAATATAGTACCGTCGGATCTTTTTCACCGATTTTACTTGCTATGATATTAAGTGTATTCTCTCCGGATGCAATTTGCTCAATAATATTATTCACAAGAGAGATGTCTGAAAATTCCTGCGTCAATAGGTTCCTTGTTTCATCATACAAATATCCGTCTGTTTTAAAGAATAATCTTATGATATTTTCATCTATACTCTTTTTAGGATCAATCAATGAAAGATACTTCGCTACACCGCCTGTAATTCCATAGCATATAGCTTTATCCTCATTAGTATAATCAGGAACAAACTTGGCTGCATCAAGATAATTAAATGCTTCTAATTTTATTTGAGAATCACGTCTTCCAAACAACGGACTCTTTTCACTTAACACTTTATTTTCCATAAAGCTAAGTGCAGAACCACACAAAATTACTTTGAGATTCTTATCTTTCCAAATAACATCTATATATTTCTGCAATACAGATAAAATAGCTTCATCCTTTTCAGCCCAATATGGCAATTCATCTATTACAAGAATAACCTTATCATTACCAATATTTTTATCAATATAATCGAATATCGCCTCTGTCGTTTTAAAGGTTATATTTTCTACCCCAGGCATAAACAAATCAATTACCTGCGATGAAAACAGTTCCAGATTTCTATTCTTTCCAACCTTTGTGGCCGTATAAAAAATATTCTTTTTATCTTTGATAAATTCTGATATAAGAGTTGATTTTCCTATACGTCTTCGACCATATATGACCATCATTCCTATTCCATCTTTATCATAGAATTCTTGTAAAGATTCAAGTTCTTTTTCTCTTCCTATAAACATAAACACACACCCATTATTTTTATTCAATTCAATTTTATTAAAAACGTTTTAAATAAAATACCATAAAATGCAGTTTATATCAATACCACAACACCTGCTACTGATAGGAAGTCCCTATTGGCAATGGTTTGCGGGTAGCGAACAAAGGTTTTAGGCCACAATTTTAGGATACGAAAGCTTGGATGTCGGGAAAAACTGTTTCTTTCGTCGCTTTAGCATCTGATGTTCATGTGTGAACAGCACCCCTAATTCGCAATTCAGCCCCGGTGTTTCACGAGTGAGCATCGGGGGGGCTTACAGCCGTTAAAGTACCAGTGTTCGTTTAGTGAAAACCACTCAGATACACAATTTAGTCCCGGTAATCCACAAGAGAGTAATCAACTCTATGGAGAATTACTTTGAACTTTAAAAGAATTATGACGTAAACAGAATTTAACACAAGAAGCCTTCGCCAGAGAGATTGGTTGCTCCTCCAATGTTTATTCGAGATATAAGAATGGAAAGAGACAGCCGTCTATTAATACTCTGATTATCATTGCTGAGAAGTCATTTAATGTAATAGGTGGTTTGAGGATGTTGAGTGACTGAGAGATAAGATTTTCGAGAAGGAACAAACATAAAAAGCTCCCCTACTTAAAACTAAAGCAAGGGAGCCTATTTTTATTATTGTTACTTTACTTCTCACTCAGCACTGAATCTGTAGCCTGTAATATGATACTTAGTCTCACCGACTTTAAGTATCGGAGAAGCAAATTCCGGAATATTAATCGCATTCGGATAAAGCTGTGTCTCAAGACAAATTGCATAATACGCTTCATATGGAACATCACCCTTCTGATCAGTTGTTCCACCGAGATTATTACCGCAATATACCTGCATACCAGGCAAATCAGTAAATACTTCCATCTTACGGCCGGTCTTCTCATCATAAACATATGCTACGTTATTGAAGCTGTTCTCTTCAATATTGAGACAGAAGTTCTGATCTAAGCCCTTAGAAGTATTATTCTGCGGATGATCTGCTGTCATACACTGCTTAACAGGAGCAGGCTTTGTAAAGTCAAAGCAGGTTCCCTTTACATCAATATACGCTCCGTTCGGCGTATTATATGGGTCCTTAGTTGTAATTCTGTCACTGTTAATATAAAGAATTTGATTATCAATTCTGCCTGCATCATGACCTGCAATATTAAAATAAGAATGATTGGTAGGAGCAAAAATTGTATCCTTATCAGTCTTTCCGATATATAACATTACAAGAGTCGAATCCTTGAGCCATGCATATAAAACCTTGGTATCAAGATTTCCCGGGAAACCGCAACAACCGTCAGGTGATACTGTACTGAGAAGCAAACTTTCACCGTATACCTCAGGGATATTCTTGATTCCGGAAGCTTTAAGAAGACTTTCTGCCTCCTCCTTACTTACTGCCTCACCATCCCAAAGAACGTCCTGAAGAGATCCCGGACCGCCGTGGAGATTATTAGGATCATCATTAACAGGAGCTGTATATTTGATACCGTTAATCTCATATGAAGCACCTGCAATTCTGTTTGCCGATCTTCCTACAACAGCACCGTGATTTGCATCATTTGCCATATATTCATCAAGTCCCTTGAGACCAAGCATTACGTCACCAAGCACATTGTTCTTATCAGGAACCCAAAGTTCTGCAATTACAGCACCATAGCTTATTATCTTTGCATAAGCGTTATCAGGTCCGCACAAAGTGTAACAAAATGACTTTCCTTTATAAGCTTCAGGATTGGAAGCTGACAAATATTCGTTAATTTCCATAATTCTCCTCCGTATTAAAAAACTGACAGAGTTATTTTACCATTATTTTTTGTGTTTTTCTCGAAAAGGTAATCACAAACTTATAATCCAACCGGCGTAGGTATCGTAATATTGTAATTACAAGCAACCGGAGCAACAAGAACTCTTCCGGTACCTCTGTAGACATTCACCAAGCCTTCCTGCGACGCAGCAGAACCAATCAATGTTTTAGTTGTTCGTTCTACCGTAAATTTAAGTCCGCCTGACCAAGCAATAGCCATATTACCGTCAATCTTCAGAACATCATTATCCAAGTCGATAATAAAAAGCTCGTCCAACGGCACCGGACTCTCAAGAACTACTATACCCTTTCCTTTTAAGGAAGAATTAAACAGACCTTCTCCTCCGAGAATAGCAGACGAGAATGTACTTCTTGCAGTTACGGTAATATCTACTGTATCATCACAAGCAAGGAAAAGACCATCCTCAATAACCATAGAACCATTCCAATCATCCATGTCTTGCAATATTACGTATCTGAAAGTCGGCTCAAGTACAATCTGACCTGTTCCGCTGTATTTAGGTTTGATAACTGTCTCCTTTGTCACAGCGGCACTTACAGCTTTCTTAAGTAAATCTCCGGCACCTTTTATGTTAGTTGCAGCTTCAATTGAACCCGCCATTATCTGCATTGCACCTGCCTGAATAATTACACCGTTACTATCAAGTGTTGCAATTACCTGACGTTTCTTTACATTCATCTCTGAAGCAAAATAAGCTATAGCAGCATCCTGAGGAGATACAGACACATCCTTATCATATTCAACAACAGAAAACTTGCCGTTTTGATCTATAACCTTATGTAATCCTGTTTCATTCAATAAATTCGTCTTAATCATATTTTCCTCCCTATTATTCTTCTGTATCGTTATCACTCGAGAAGCAAGGTTCAAATGAGTCCTGCTTTACGTCAGCAAATTTTAGTTTCTCAGCCTCACGGGAAATACTAATAAGTGTCTCCTGACTGTCAACCTTAGTCTTACCTCTCAAATCCAACTTGTGGTATGAACCGTCCTGACTTAAGAAATGGGCTCTTACAGTATCTGCCAATTCTACTTCCAATACCTCCATAACACGCTTTCGGCAATCAGCATCCTCTATAGGGAACATAAGCTCTACTCTTCGATACAGATTTCTCGGCATCCAGTCGGCTGAAGCAAGGTAGATATCATCGTGACCTTCATTACAGAAATAGAATATTCTTGAATGCTCAAGGAAACGACCGGTAATAGATCTGACAGTAATATTCTCTGACATATCAGGAACACCCGGTTTAAGACAACATATACCTCTTACAATAAGGTCAATCTTTACACCGGCATTAGAAGCCTTATAAAGCTCTTTAATTACCGAAGCGTCAACAAGCGAATTTATTTTTGCTATAATTCTTGCCGGTTTTCCTTCCTTTGCATTATTGGTCTCTCTCTTTATCTTTTTAATAAAGTAATCCTTCATCCAAAGAGGAGCAGGTACAAGTCGTCTCCAATTATCAGGAATTGAGAATCCCGAAAGCATATTGAAGAATTCAGAAGCATCCTCACCCATTGATTCCGAAGCTGTAAACAAACCTAAATCAGTATAAATCTTAGCCGTAATATCATTATAATTACCTGTTGCGAGATGAAGATATCTTCTGATACCGTCCTCTTCTCTTCTTACCACAAGAGTAATCTTACTGTGTGTCTTAAGACCTACAAGTCCGTAAATAACATGACAGCCCGCTTTCTCAAGCTTCTTAGCCCAGTTAATATTGTTTTCCTCATCAAATCTGGCCTTAAGTTCAACAAGAACCATTACCTGTTTTCCGTTTCTGGCCGCCTCAAGAAGAGATGCTATAATCGGTGAATCGGAAGAAACACGATACAATGTCTGCTTAATTGCAAGTACATTAGGATCTACTGCAGCCTGCCTGATAAACTCAAGCACCGGCTGAAAAGACTCATACGGGTGATGTACTATTCTGTCCTTTGCTCTTATCTGCGCGAAAATGTCAGTTAAATCATCATCAAACATCGAAGGAAAAGCAGGCGTCTGTTCCTCATAACACAAATCAGGATGAAGGGATGCAGTCTTTGAATACAGTTTCATAAGGAAAGTTAAGTCTATAGGTCCGTTAACGCTGAAAATATCAGACGTAGGTATCTCAAGTTCTGACATAAGGAAAGACAGTATATCCGGATCAATACTTTCCTCAACTTCCATTCTGATAATCTCACCGAATCTTCTTTTTCTTACCTGCTCTTCAATTTCCTTAAGAAGGTCCTCTGCCTCATCCTCATCAATGTCAAGGTCGGCATTACGCATTATTCGGTAGCATGCGGATGCAAGAACAGTCTGTCCGAGGAAAAGTTCATCCAAATTAGCTTTAATAATTTGCTCAATCGGAACAAAAATTATATCTCCGGATTCACTAGGGATAGTAAACATTCTTGCTACAACATTCGGAATCTGTAAAGTAACAAAATATACACTTTCTTCAGGAATTTTCTCTGCTTCGCTTTCAGACTTATTTGAATCAAAGGAGTTATTATTTCTTGCTCTTGCTTTTAGTGACAAATCATCCTTCTCACCATCAAGCATTACGCAAAGATTAAGCATTCGGTTATAGATAAGCGGAAACGGTCTTGAAGAATCAACTGCCATAGGTGTAAGAATCGGATACAAAACATTCTTAAAATATGTATCACATATATCTTTCTGTTCTTCTGTCAATTCATCATAATCATTGATATATATATTATTATGTGCAAGAGCAGGAACAAGAGAACGATTATATGTAGAATACATAATGGACATCGATTCTCTGGTCTTGGCATCAATTTTTACAAGTTGATCGTTTACGGTAAGTCCTGCAATATCTATTTCCTCATAATTCATACTTAACATGTCACGTAGAGAAGCAACACGTACAATATAAAACTCATCAAGGTTAGAAGCCGTAATCGACAGGAATTTAAGTCTCTCAAGCAAAGGATTCTTGGTATCTCTCGCCTCATGCAATATTCTGTCATTAAACTCAAGCCAGCTCAGTTCTCTGTTAAAAAACATCTTTGACTCTTCACTGTTCTTTATACTCTTACTGTCGGTCTTTTTTCCCGCTTTAATATTCTTTGTATTTTTCTTAGTAGCCATCGTCTCACCTGTTTATATTTCAAATATTAATTTAAAGTTTTCGTTTAAGTTTTATATGAGGTTCCACACCTATTACATCTTTAAACAACAGACCTCTGTGTTCAAATGACCATTCCTCAAAAGACACGTCAGAGCTTACCTCACATGTTATGGTCAGAATCTTGTGTACAAGCTGTGCCGACATTTTCTTTATCTTCTGCTTATGAGAAGCATCCAATGCGTCTGCAATTCTGAGCATAGCCGTAAGTTTAGATACAACAACCTTTGTATCTGACGGTAACTGTGAATAGTATTCATCAGAATACGGATTTTCCTTTGGATAAAGTCTTACTACAAGAGCTACTATATCAAGCTCATTACTGTTAATACCAATCAAATCAGTGTAGCGTATAAGCGAATAAGCGGCATTATTGTGGTTTTTTGCATCAACAAACTTTCCGACTTCATGAAGTATTGCAGCGAGTCTTAATATAAGTCGGTCACGTTCATTAAGTCCGCTTACCATAATTGATGCATCAAAAATCTCGAGAGCCATCCGTTCAACAAATTCTATATGCTTTTTGTCGCACTTGTATCTTTTAGCAAAGTGCCTGGAGGCGCAAATAACATCTTTGGTTAAATCAACAGAAGTCTTAAGCTTAAGCTCATTAAAGCAATAATCATATATAACTCCGTCTCCGAGTGTACCCTTCGGCATATAAACCAAATCAAGCCCGGTATATTCAAGCATATTATGAATAATAAGTGCTGTAGGCAAAAGCAAAGGAGCCACATTCGCCGGCACCGAATTATTCAATGTTAAATCGGAAGGTCTGGTCTTAAGTAAATACTCATAAACCTGATTAAACTCCGCTTTGGTAAGCATAACATTGGAGCTCTCCTCCTTGTTTGCGAGTATTTTTATAAATCCCATCTCACTTCCGAAAGCAATCAAATTCTTATACACGATTCCTTTAGGTTCTGCATTATGATAATCTTCAAGATCCTGATCGATGAATTCCTCAAGGACATTCTCATAATGTGTAGTTCTGTTTTGAATATCTGACAACATATCGGATATTCTCAAAGATCCGAGAACCATATTCTGACTGAAAACAAATTCGGAATTATCATAAACCGTTGCCTGCATGGAACCGGCTCCGATATCAAGAATCATAGTCCCTTGTTTTATCAACTCGGTAAATTCAGGCATTGTCTCACGAATAGCCATGTTATAAAAATTACGCTCGACCGAATTATCCAAAACATCAATTTTAAAACCTGTTCTGATTGCAATCTGATCAAGAACAACATCCCTGTTTCCTGCTTCTCTGAAAGCACTGGTTGCAACACAAAACACACGACTGACCTTGTATTCCTTGCATTTTATGTCAAACATAGTAAGTACATTACAAAGTTCATCAACCTGTTCAGGCGGAATGATACCCGAAGTATAACCCTGTGCTCCCAAGGAAATATATTTGGAAACCGTCTCAATATTCTTCGGTTTACCCTTGGAACCGACTTCAAAAACTTTAAGTCTGGCTCTGAGAGAACCGATATTTATTACTGCCACTTGATTTTTTGACATACTGAATCCTCATTAGTTTTTATATAGATTCAGTATATCTCAAAATATGTAAAACTTCTGTTAAAAATAGATTATAATTTCAACTGATTATCTTTTTACAGCTCATCAGACAACAGCAAATATTCATCATAAAGCGCATTTAATTCATCACATACAGCAGCATAACGACTGTAATCATCCGGAGTGGCATCTGAAGAGAATTTCTCCTCCAATGTCTTCTGCTCCGCTTCCCGTTCCCCTATAAGCTTCTCAACCTCACGAAATCTCTCACGCTTCTGTGCAACCAGCTTACGTTCCTTAGCACGATTTTTTGATTCAATCTTCGCCTCTGTATTACGCTTGTCATCAGATGAAACCGAATTATCTTCACTGACACTGATTGGTTCAACTGATTCAGCTCCGGAGTTCAACGAGTAATTCTTTCTGTATTCTGCATAATTATCATACTCGAAAATACGTTTTCCGATAAAACCGAGAATCCTGTCGGCACATTTATCAATAAAATAACGATCATGGCTAACACAAATTATTGCTCCGTTATATTCACACAAGGCATCCTCGAGAATCTCTCGTGAATTAATATCAAGATGATTGGTAGGTTCATCCAGGAACAAAATATCAGGACGTGATGTCAAAAGACAACATAAATACAGTCTTGAACGTTCACCACCTGAGAGAACATTAATCTTCTTATATACATCAATATCTCTGAAACCGAATCTTGCAAGAAGATTTCTGGCCTGTGTCTCACTTAAATCAGTCTTCGAAAGCAATTCATCAAGAGCACTTATTGTCTCATCATCAAAAGGAACAAACTGTCCCATATATCCGCATTCACATGCTCCGCTTATAAATACCTGACCGTCAAAGCCGCCTTGACGTCCGAGAAGCATAGTAAGAAGTGTGGACTTACCGCAACCGTTAGGACCGCACAAAAACAATTTCTGTGTAGCTTTAACATCAAATGATACATCGGTAAAAAGAAACGGCATATCATCAAAACGCTTGGAAACATTTTTTACGGAAAGAAGAATTTTATCCTCGTCCCCTTCAATAGTACGAGGTACAACAGTAAAATTCATCTGTCCGACACCGTGAGACAGCTTTGCACGCTCATTCTCAAGAATAACACTCAGCTTATTCACCATTTTCTCACGCTGATGATAACCGCTTATATTTCTGTGCGAGAGCATGGTCTGCTTTACGTCAAGCTGATGCTCCAGTTCATTGGTAAGATTATCCACCAATGCTTGCTGTGACTTCATAAACTCCTTATATTGGCGTTTGTAATCAGAATAATTGCCCTTATATTCCTTTATATTACCGTCTGTTAATTCAATTACACGATTGGCAATTCTGTCTATAAAATATCGGTCATGCGATATAACAAATACACTGCCGCTGTAAGATTTGAGAAAACCTTCAAGCCAACTTACCGCATCTGCATCAAGATGATTCGTAGGCTCATCCAGCAAAAGAATATCAGGTCTCGCAACTATTAACTGAGCAAGACACACACGCATTTTCTCGCCTCCGGACAGAGTCGTAAAATCTTCTCGCTCTGTTATATTGCCTTTAAAACCGAGTCCTGCCAGTGCTTCTTTTATTCTGTATTCATAGTCATATCCGCCGAGTGCTTCAAACTCTGCAACCAACTTTGAATACTCACTCATAAGAAGCTTATATTCACTGCTGTCGGTCTCATATTCATTTGCTGCTATAACATATTCTTTCTCTTTAAGCTCAGCTTCAAGATCAATAAGTCTCTGAGGCTTCAAAGTACTTCCGCTCAAATCCTGCTCATCCATATTTTGAGACAGGTAACCTACAATTGTATTTCCGTGAAAAAGGACCTTTCCACCGTCAGGTTTAATCACACCCTTGATTATTTTAAACAGCGTGGATTTACCGGCTCCGTTATTACCGATAAAAGCAATTTTGTCGCCTTCATTTATCTTAAAAGTAACATCGTCCAAAAGTTGGCGCGCATGAAAATTAATACTTACATTCTCAACAGTTAAGAGTGGCATAAATATCCTTTACTTTATCTCAATAGAAATACTATTCCGACAATTTCCAAAGCAATCAATCCGATAAAAAATATAAGCATAACGAGAAGCAAAATCGGATTATACATAAAATCAGGAAGTGTCGCTGCAGAAGAAGCATTGCTTAATGCTATATCACCTGCAAATATATCATTATTATCATGAACATCAGTTACATTCTTTTTTACAGTAACGTCTCGTTCAGTATTATCAGAATCGGAAATTTCTTTTTTTACTCTGACCGGCTTAACAAGACCGGAGACAACTGCCTCATCCTCATCAGGTGCCATGAAATCAAACGAATTATCAGAGAATTCCAAAGAATCATACTTATCATAATTCTTTAAATCTCCTCTTTCTTCCCGAAAATGGGTACTGACCTTCATATACTCAGGAATATCCTTAGTATTGAGCACATTACGATTATTATCATCGTTCTTATAATTTGTTGTAATCCTAAAATCGTTTTCCATAGCCCGAGTATTATATCACACCCAAAGTCTTTTTTACTCACCAAACATCAAATACTTCATTATGAACACAATCATATCACTTATTCCGACATATACTCTGTTAACAGAAGCATAAATATCTTTCCATCTTACAATATCTATAACCGATTCATCACTGTTAAATAATTTCTTCATTACTGCATCATAACCGTTCGAATTGCGAATATATATCTGTCTGAGTTCAAAAACTTTATCAAGACACAAATTAACATTCTCATCATTTCTAATAGAAACAAAAATCTCCATAAGAAGTGAGAATGACTTCTCAAAATCTACAAGCGGAAACGCAACCTCCTCTTTAATATCGGTAATATTAAAACGAACAAAAGACTTGGCAACTATACCTACATTACGAGACAAATGAAGGATTTGATTACATATATCAAAGAGAATGGATGCCTTCTCATCATTAGCAATAGTATTGTTATAGCCTACAACACTCATATCAAGTATACGTTGATCAATTTCCTCATTAATAGTAGATATTCTCGTTGAAATACTCTCAGCTTCAGTTGAATAATTCAAGACCTCACACAAAATAGTAGACTGATTTAATAATAATTCAGTAGTCGTTATAACCTGACTTAATATTCTCAGTTTATTCTCATCATTCATAAGAACCTCCGCTAAAGATTAATACACATACAAACATTATACAAAATACTGCAAAAAAAAACGACACAAAATAAATTTGTGTCGTTAGTAAAATCAATAATTCAGCGTAAGCAGTTTATCAGATTTTGTTGTCAGAACCAAGAACGTTAACAATCTTGTGAGCAACCATTTCCTTAACAGCCTGACGAGCCGGCTTCAAATACTGACGTGGGTCAAAGTGTGAAGGATTCTCAGCAAAATACTTACGGATATTACCTGTCATAGCAAGACGGATATCTGAATCGATATTAATCTTACATACAGCAAGCTTAGCTGCCTCACGGAGCTGCTCCTCAGGAATACCTACAGCATCAGGCATTGAACCACCGAACTCGTTAACCATCTTAACGAACTGCTGTGGAACAGATGAAGAACCGTGAAGAACGATTGGGAAACCAGGAAGTCTCTTAATACACTCCTCAAGAACATCAAAACGAAGCGGTGGCGGAACAAGAATACCCTCAGCGTTACGTGTACACTGAGCAGCTGTAAACTTATAAGCACCGTGTGATGTACCGATAGCAATAGCAAGTGAATCACAACCTGTTCTTGATACGAACTCCTCAACCTCTTCAGGACGTGTATAGCTTTCCTTACCAGCCTCTACAACAACCTCATCCTCGATACCTGCAAGAGTACCAAGCTCAGCCTCTACAACAACACCGTGAGCATGTGCATACTCAACAACCTGCTTTGTAATAGCTACATTCTCATCAAAAGACTTAGATGAAGCATCAATCATTACTGATGTAAAGCCACCGTCGATACATGACTTACAAAGCTCAAAAGAATCACCATGATCAAGGTGAAGAGCTATAGGAATCTGTGGATTCTCTGCAACAGCTGCCTCAACAAGCTTTACCAAATATGTGTGATTAGCGTAAGCACGAGCACCCTTTGAAACCTGAAGAATAACAGGGCTGTTAAGCTCGCCTGCTGCTTCTGTGATACCCTGTACGATTTCCATGTTGTTAACATTAAAAGCACCGATAGCATAACCGCCGTCATAAGCTTTCTTAAACATTTCAGTAGTAGTTACTAATGGCATAATAAAAACGCTCCTTAGAATTTTTTTAAATTGCATAGCAAAATGCATCACAATCGGTAATAATTATACTACTTTTTACCGTATAAATGTGTAGAAGAAACAAAAAAAATAACTGCATATAACTTGAAATAAAAGAAAACGACTCTGATTTTTGTAAATCAAAGTCGTTATGATTTTCATATCATTAATCTAATGCGTAATCACTGCTCAGCTTCCGGTATATTGTCACCTGCAAGTTCCTTAACCTGGCTCTCGTCAAGATTAAGTGCGTCAGCAACGATTGAATCTACATCCAAATCATCATCCTTTGCTTCTGCACTCTTTGCATCATAACCCAACGAAGCATCAGGCTTAATTACACCGTCACAATACTTAGCACCGTATGCTTCAGCAATATCAAAAGCCTCTTTCATAAGCTGATCAAAGTCACTGCTTGAAGCAAGATCCTTTGTTGAAGTCTGATAGCAAGCATCCTCGAAAACGTTATCAAGAACCAAGTACTTAACAGCAACGTGATTCATTGAAGCTAACATCTCCTCTGCTCTGTCAGGAGCACCGATATGAGCATCAAAATTCTCGAAAGGAATAGTAATCAATGAGAATCTGTAACGAAGTACAATTCTCTTCTCGTTGTAGTCAACAGCAACACGATAATTAGCAATAAGGAATGACTGAATAAATACCAGCAAAAAGATTACAAAAGCAACAAGTGAACATGCGCCGATTGCATAACTCTTACTAACAAGCATATATATACCCAAAGCAAGGAAAATAATCATCAACGGAACTGTAACAATTCTTCTGTTCTTTACCTGCTTCGTGTTAGCTGCAAAACAATGAACTCCTTCTTGCGGCAACTTAGCAATTCTTTCCTGATTTTCAAAACCTGTAGACATAAAACCTCCTAATACATGACAACTTTTATTGATATTATATCATAATTCATTTTTCAATGCTTCAATTCTGGCCAAAACACCCTTATACATCTCCATGTACTTGGTTTGCTTCTCACGTTCCTGAGCTATAACCTTCTCAGGAGCCTTACTTACAAAGGACTCGTTTGAAAGTTTGCCTTCTACTCTCTTAAGCTCGCCTTCAAGGTTCTTCTTCTCACCCTCAAGACGCTCAATTTCCTTAGCAATATCAATGAGTTCTCCGAGTGGCATATAAATCTCACCACCGTCAAATATTGCAGTAACAGCTGATGACGGAACACCTGACTTATCAGATGATGTCTCAAGACTGCTTACCGATGCAAGTCTCTGTAAGAAAGCCTCGCCGTCAACAAACATTTTAGCGATAGAATCATCAGATGTAACCACTATGATGTGAGCCTTTCGAGAAGGAACAACACCCATCTCTGAACGGATGTTACGAATTGAACGAATCGCATCCATGAGAACAGACATCTTACGAGCATCCTCCGGGAATGAGCCAAACTTGGATACTGTCGGCCAATCGGAAATCATAATTGAATCAGCCTTATTCTCTAAAATGAGATTAAGGTATACTTCCTCAGTTACGAAAGGCATAAACGGATGTAACAACTTCATTGAATCTGCAAGGATTGTATTAAGTAAATACTGAGCCTCAAGTCTTGTCTCACAATTCTCATCAAAGAGACGGCTCTTGGCAATCTCAATGTACCAAGCACAATAATTCTCCCAAATGAAGTCAACAATCTTGGAGAGAGCAACACCAAGCTCATACTTATCTACGTTATAGGTTACTTCTTCAACAAGCTTATTAAACTCTGTAATAATCCATTTATCCTCCAAGGTAAACTTATCAGCATTAACCTTCGAATAATCGGCCTTCTCATCAGAATTCATAAGAACAAATCTCATGGCATTCCAAATCTTGTTAGAAAGGTTACGACCATTCTCTATCTTACCCGGAATAAATCTCTGATCATTACCCGGTGCATTACCTGTAACAAGTGCATATCTCAAAGCATCAGCACCTGACTCGGCAATAATCTCGAGAGGATCAATACCGTTACCGAGAGACTTACTCATCTTTCTTCCCTGTTCATCTCTTACAAGACCGTGAATCAATACCGTGTCAAACGGTACATCCTCCATATGTGCCATACCGGCAACAATCATTCTTGAAACCCAGAATGTAATAATATCATAACCGGTAACAAGTGTATTTGTAGGATAGAACTTCTTCAAATCATCAGTCTTTTCAGGCCAACCCAAAGTTGAGAACGGCCAAAGAGCTGATGAGAACCAAGTATCAAGTGTATCAGGATCCTGACGCATCGGCTTACCGCACTTAGGACAAACAGCAGTATTCTCCTTTGTTACAACTATCTCACCACAATCATCACAATAGAATGCAGGAATCTGATGACCCCACCAAAGCTGACGGGAAATACACCAATCTCTGATATCCTCCATCCAATTAAAATAATTCTTGTCAAAACGCTCAGGTACAAACTTAATGCTTCCGTCTTTTACAGCCTTAATTGCAGGCTCGGCAAGTGTCTGCATCTTTACAAACCACTGAAGTGATACACGCGGCTCAATAGTCGTTCCGCAACGGTAGCAGGTACCAACGTTATGATTATATGGCTCAACCTTAATAAGGAATCCGCCATCTTCAAGATCTTTAACAATTGCCTTACGAGCTTCAAATCTGTCCATTCCGGCATACTTTGGATAATCATCAATAATCTTAGCATCATCGGTCATTACATTAATTACCTCAAGATTATGACGAAGTCCTACTTCGAAGTCATTAGGATCATGTGCAGGAGTAATCTTAACTACACCTGTACCGAATTCTATATCAACATAGTTATCTGCAACTACAGGAATCTTACGTCCTACCAACGGAAGAATAAGATTCTTTCCTACTATATCCTTATATCTTTCATCCTTAGGATTAACCGCAACAGCAGTATCACCGAGAAGTGTCTCAGGACGGGTTGTAGCGAGCTCAACATAACCTGAACCATCCTCAAGCGGATATCTCAAATGCCAGAATGCACCTGCCTGATCCTCGTACTCAACCTCTGCATTAGATATAGATGTAAGACAATGAGGACACCAGTTAATGATTCTCTCGCCTCTGTAAATCAAACCCTGATTATAATATTTTACGAAAACTTCCTTTACTGCTTCCGAACAACCTTCATCCATAGTAAATCTCTCATGTGACCAATCACATGAAGAACCCATTTTCTTAAGTTGTTCAACAATACGTCCGCCGTACTGTTCTTTCCATGCCCACGCACGCTCCAGAAATTTCTCACGACCGATATCTTCCTTAAAGATACCTTCCTTACGCATTTGCTCAACAATCTTTGCCTCAGTGGCAATTGAAGCATGATCTGTTCCCGGAACCCATAAGGTAGAGAACCCCTTCATTCTTTTATATCTAACAAGAATGTCCTGCAAAGTATTATCAAGTGCATGACCCATATGGAGCTGTCCGGTAATATTCGGTGGCGGCATGACCACACAGAAAGGTTCCTTACCCTCAGTATTATCAGGTTTAAAATATCCCTTCTCTGACCAGCCGTTATACAAACGCGGCTCTGCCTCATTTGGTTCAAATGCTTTATTGATGTGCTCAATATTCATACAGAACTTCCTTTCTTAATTAATTCAAAATATAACAACATATTATCACCCATTTACGTTGAAATTGCAAATGGATAATATAGTCATATTTATGTATTTATTCAAAAAAACAGAAATATTTTTTCTATATAAGCAGAATGCTGATTTTCTCAGCTTATGCAAAAAAATCTGTCTTCTCGCATCGAAACTTACATCTATCCGATATCATTTTCTCAATATCATTTATCCAATATCATTGATAATGCACCGTACAAAATAGAATCGTCACCCAAAGCTGCATTCTTGATTTCAACTGTATCGCGAATTGACGGCATACAATACTTATCAACCTGTGCTGTAATCTTAGGAAGGAATATATCACCGCAGGCTTCTATAACGCCTCCTCCGTAAATGATTACTTCAGGACTGAAAATATTAATTATATTTCCGCTTGCTATTGCCAAGTAGTGACAAGCTCGATCAACTGCTTCAACGGCAACTTTATCGCCGGCATCCAAAGCAGATTTTAGATATTTTGATTTGAAAACACCATTCTTCACGGCATCTTCCATCATTGTATTTCTGCCGCGCATTACCTGCTGTCTTATATAATCACTTATACCCTGCTTACTGGAAAATGCCTCAAGACAACCTCGCTGACCGCAATTGCAACGCGGACCTTCTTCATTTAAAATCATATGTCCAAGCTCTGCACCCTTAAACTGATGACCTGTATAAAGACGTCCGTCAAGTATAAGACCGCCGCCCATTCCTGTTCCGACAAAAAGACCTGCAATATTTTTATAACCCTTACCTGCGCCGTATTTATACTCACCGAGAACACCGACATTAACATCATTTCCGATATAAAACGGAACACCGAATCTGTCTTCAATCGGTTTACGAATATTGTAATTACGCCATGGAAGATTAGGTGAGAAAAGAACAATTCCGTTATCCTGATTGATAACACCCGGAGCCCCTGCTGCAACAGCAACAAGTTTTCCTGCATCAATTTTAGAATCAGTAAGCATTTCTTCCACTACACTTATAATCAAATCTTCAATATTCTGTGATGAATCACCTGCAGATTTGGTTTTCTTCTTTAATCTGTAAACTATCTCTTTCTTACCGTTAAAAATAGCTCCCAATACCTTTGTTCCGCCAATATCCAAACAAACATAATATGAATCTGACATAACATGACTCCTCTTGAATACAAATAAACTATAAATAACCTAAAACATCTGATACAGAGATATAAAAACAGGGCTGTCTGTTTTGACAGCCCTTATAGGATAACACATTTAATCAACTTGCGGTAATACCGTCAGAATTCTTCTCCATTGCTAACTTAACCGTAGGAGTAGGTTCTGTTTTCTTAACCGTTTTTGCTTTATACAAAAGTGTAGGCTGCTTACCCTGTGTAACACAATCCACATCAACAATGCACTTATTCACATCCTTATGTGAAGGAATATCGAACATCGTATCAAGCATAATGTTCTCAATAATTGATTGTAATCCTCTTGCACCGGTCTTGTTATCTATTGCCTTCTGTGCAATTGCTGTTAAAGCATCTTCAGTAAACTCTAACTCAACACCGTCCATCTCAAGCATCTTGCAATATTGCTTAACCAGTGCATTCTTAGGTTTGGTAAGAATCGACTTTAATGCATCCACATCAAGCGGATCCAATGAAGTCAAAACCGGAATACGACCTACAAACTCAGGAATAATTCCATACTTTGTCAAATCCTGAGGAGCGACCTTATGCATATACTGCTTCTCGGCTTCGGCATCAACCACCTCAGCTCCGAATCCGAATTTTTTATTCGGTGCAACCCTCGAACGTACTATCTCATCAAGACCGACAAAAGCACCACCGCAAATAAACAGGATATTTGTTGTATCAATGCTGATACACTCCTCATTCGGATGTTTACGTCCGCCCTTAGGAGGAACAGATGCAACAGTACCTTCAATTATCTTGAGCAAAGCTTGCTGAACACCTTCACCGCTTACATCTCGCGTTATTGAAACACTTTCCGACTTCTTGGTTATCTTATCAACCTCATCTATAAAGATAATTCCTCGTTCTGCTGCTTCGATGTCATAATCAGCTGCTATAATCAGTTTGAGAAGGATATTCTCTACATCTTCACCAACATAACCTGCTTCCGTCAATGACGTAGCATCAGCGATAGCAAAAGGTACATCCATAATCTTGGCAAGTGTACGAGCAAGAAGCGTTTTACCTGAACCGGTAGGTCCCATCAAAAGGATATTACTCTTACTCAACTCCAAATCATCAGAATCATTCGAGTAAATTCTCTTATAATGGTTATACACGGCAACAGACAAAATTCTTTTTGCCTCATCCTGACCGATTACATACTCATCCAACGCTTCTTTTATCTTCTGTGGTGTAACATATTTGTTACGTTTGTTATTCCGAATATTCTCAGCTTTGTGAAGTCTGCTCTCTTCATTGACAATATTATATGCAGTACGTATACATTCAATACAGATATAGCAATTAACTCCACCGAACAAACGAGGGACATCATACTCACTCTTACCGCAGAAAGAACATGACAGCACCGAATTGTTTCTAATATTTGCCATAAACATTCTCCTATATACTTTAATACCTAATTACTTACTTTGATTATATAAATTTTTTATCCAAAAATAAACCACCCAGTTAAAATTTAACATAACTGGGTGATTATTTTAACATAAATTCAATACTTTACTCTTTGTCAGAAGCTTCTTCAGCCTTTATGCTCTTCTTTGCAGTTGATTTCTTAGTTGTCTTCTTTGTTTCAGTCTTCTCCTCAGAAGCACTGTCTTCCTTAGCCTCAGCAGTTTTCTTTGTTGAAGCCTTCTTAGCAGTTGTCTTCTTTGCAGGCTTCTTTGCTTCACCTTCAGCTTCTTCAGCCTTTGGCTCAGTCTTAACAGCCTTTGAAGCAAGATACTCAACAGTCTTTCTGCCTACAATTGACTCCTTAACGAACTCATTGTTATCGCCCAAAGCGTTTCTGATATCGTCCTTAGTCATCTTATAAGCATCAGCCATTGTCTGAAGCTCCTTATCATAATCCTCTTCCGTAGCTTCCATCTTGAGTTCAGCTGCGATAGCTTTAATAACAAGATTTGATCTAACTCTTAAAGATGCCATAGGCTTCATTGACTCAGCAAACTCTTCCTTAGTCTGACCGAGATACTTAAGATACATCTCAAGCTCAATACCCTGCTGTCTCATTCTGTTTGACTGATCCTGAACCATATTCTCTACTTCAGTATCAATCATACAATCAGGAATATCAATCTCAGCATTCTCACCAACTACACGAACAACCTCGTTCTCAAAAGCACTGTTAGCTTCCTTCTCAGCTTTCTCTTCCTGACTTCTCTTAATATCAGCCCTAAGCTCATCTACTGTATCAAACTCAGATACGTCCTTAGCAAACTCATCATCAATAGCAGGAATATTCTCTGCCTTAACTGTATGAATCTTAATATTGAAAACTACCTCAGCACCCTTAAGCTCTTCAGCATGATACTCTTCCGGGAATGTTACATTGATAGGGAACTCCTCACCTGCGCTGTGACCGATAAGCTGCTCTTCAAAGCCGGGAATAAAGCTCTTTGAACCGATAACAAGTGAATAAGCCTCACCCTTACCGCCTTCAAAAGCAACACCGTCCTTAAATCCTTCATAATCGATAACTGCAGTGTCTCCGTCAGCAACAGGACGATCAACCTCTTCAATAGAAGCATTTCTCTTAGCCATTCTGTCAAGCTCTTCCTGAACAGTCTCATCTGTTACCTCACGCTTAGAGTAAGGAACCTCAACGCCTTCATACTTACCGAGTTTAACCTCAGGACAAACAGTAACTGTAACAGTATACTTCATTCCGTCATCATCAAGGGCCTGAATGTCAAGACTTGGTCTTGATACTACCTCAAGATTGTGCTCCTTAACTGCTTCAGGGTAAGCCTTATTTGCAATTATCTCAATGGCATCGTCATACAAAACACCCTCGCCGTAGTACTTAACTACCAACTGATAAGGAACGTTTCCCTTTCTGAATCCAGGAACCTGGAATCTCTTCTTATTCTTTGAATAAGAAGCCTTCAAAGCTTCATTGAACTCTTCCTTAGTAGCAGACAAAGAGATGACAACCTGATTATTCTCTTTCTTCTCAATAGTGGACATTTTGTATTCCTCCATAAAATGTAATTATATATAGCATCAATAATATATGCGATTAACCGAAACAGAATTGTATCACAAAACCCATCACTTTTGCAACACAATATCTGTTTAAGCCTCGTTTTTTTCAAAAAAAAGGTCTGACTTATTCATCAGACCTTGTTGGCGCGCCTGGCAGAGATCGAATCCACAACCTTCTGATCCGTAGTCAGACACTCTATCCAGTTGAGCTACAGGCGCATTTATTCAGCACTCTTACGAATGCTTGCTTATATTAGTACAGTTTTCTCACAAAGTCAACACCGAATTTTATTTTTCGTCTTTTATTTTCATTTTCGAAAAGATATAATTACCAACATATAAACGAAAGAGCAGAGATTATTATGACTCAATACAATCCCGATACACAAAGACTTTTTTTTGACGGACTCGATAATTGTCGCGAACTTGGCGGAATGCCGCTGTCAAACGGTAACATTTTCAAAAAGAATATATTTTTACGTTCTGATTCATTATCCGACCTTAATGAAGCGCAGGTAAATTCATTAGTTGAATATGGTGTCGGCTGTGTAATAGATTTAAGATCCGAAGCCGAGATAGCTAATTACGGAAATCCGATGCAGCACAGAAGCGAAGTAAAATTTTATCCGTGCTCTCTTTTTGTAGGCAATCCCGAAGCAGTCGAAGATAAAACTATGGTCTTTCTCCAAACACATCATCTCGGTGACTTTTATTGTATGCTCTTAAAAGAATTACCGGATAAAGTAATACAGGTTTTGAGAATTCTGAAGAACGAGAATACACTTTGCCTTTTTCACTGTGCTCACGGAAAAGACAGGACCGGCGTAATTGCAGCCATACTCTATCTTCTTACCGGTGCCTCAAGAGAAGATATTATTTTAAACTATGAGGTATCTTATAAGTATAAATATGATTATCTCTCAGATCTTGAGAAGGATAAACCGGATAACATGAAGCACACTATGAGATCAGACAGAATAAACATGGAAATTTTTCTTGATTTCATCGACAGTGAATATTCGGGAGACATTCGCAACTATCTCATAGCTAACGGAATGCAGCAAAGTGAAATTGACGAACTGATTCATAAATGCACGGCATAAATCACTTTATGTGCGCATATACAGTAGAAGCATTATCATAAGCATCAAATTCAAACGACAACTCATAATCGGAATTTTTCAATATGCAGTTATATTCCTCAAAGAAAGGATATTCGATAAGCATAGTTGCTTTTGACACACCGTATGTAACCTTCTCTCCAAGAACATAATCACAAGCACCGTACATCTTTATACCGGTAAGCACGCCCTCCCAGGATAAACTCGCCTCATCTGTTATGATGCCTTCAAAAATTAACATCATACCATTGTAGTTGCAGATTATCTTGTATACTTCCTCAGATTCACCGTTGCTGTTTGTTCGAACTTCAATAATATCATCCTTGTTATAACTGCTGAATAAACACTTTCCCAGCAAAGACTCCACGTTCCCCTTAGAATAGTTATTTCCGATAGCAAGTAATTTCAAACCTGTCTTACGGGAATAAAGGTTGAACTGCTTATCCTCTACCTCAATCGGAATAATGTCATTATTTTCTATCACTCCGTTATATTGAGTAAACTTAACTTTTCTTGATCTGAGTTTATCGTCGGAACGCACCTCAGGAATAACAATTTCAGAATAAAACGGACTGATTTCCCTGAGAATATAAGACGATGAATCTCCTCTTACTCTCATACGGTAAAAATCAATCAAAGCTAAAGCCCTTGCTCTGACTACATTTGAATTGCTGTTGGAATAACTCATAGCCGACATCAGAGCATCGACATTCTGCTCATCAATCTCATTAAAATAAAGTTTGATATAAGTAAAGAGCCTGTTTGTCTGTTTAATCCATTCAGACGGCAAGAAAGCATATCCATGCTCATCAATTCCGATAAACATACGACACACGGTCTTATATGTATTTTCTTCCTCTGAATCGAAAAGAAAATCTACAACTTCAAGATTGCCGTAAGTTTTGAATTGATCCGTCGTTATACCTGCATCTGAGATTAATTGTTGAAAAGCGTCTGTCTTTTCTTCTCCGATAAGGAAACGATAACCGGTTACCGCACCGGATAATTGTGTCAAACGACGCAAAGCCTCAACGTACTGAGCAAAATCCGAATAGGATACATCTTTCTTTTGTTTATCAGGAATAGAAGAATAAAACGAATACATATCAGAATCGGACTTCGTATTAATCGAATTTACTACAAGTCTTACCAACTCAGGTTTTGAAATATACTCATTTTGGTTATCAGCTTTCCTGCCGAAAAAACCGCATGAAGCAAAAGAAGACAACATTAATGTCACAAGAAGTAACAGCGTCGTTATTCTTTTAAGCATCTGCATCTTTTTTCTCATCCGCCGCTCCTTTTATGCTTTTTTTTGATTACGGTGTCTCATGGCTTCAAAAACCACTATACCGCCTGCTACTGCTGCATTAAGACTGTTAACATGGCCTACCATCGGAATCGAAATGAGATAATCACAACAATTCTTAACGGTATTACGCATTCCCTCGCCTTCACTTCCGATTATCACAGCCAAAGCACCGGAATAATCAGCCTTATCATAATCTGTATCAGCATCGGCATCCGTTCCCATTACCCAAAAGCCTTTATCCTTTAATTCACTGAGAGTCTGAGTAAGATTTGTTACTCTGGCAACAGGAACATATTCCAAGGCACCTGCGGAAGCTTTTGCTACCACCGAATCAAGACCGATTGATCTGTGCTTAGGTATTATTATACCATCAACACCTGCAGCATCGGAAATTCTTAATATTGAACCAAGGTTATAAGAATCCTTAAGTTCATCCAATACAACAAAAAACGGTTCATGTCCCTTTGCTCTTGCCGCATCTATCATGTCATCTATGTCAGAATATTCATGACTTGCAACCTGTGCAATAACTCCTTGATGATTATGAGTCTGACTCATTCTGTCCAATGTTAATCTGGGAACTCTGTTGACTACTATTTTCTTCTCTTCGGCAAGCTTAAGAATCTTATATAAACCCTGATCGAGTTTCTGATTATCTACAGGCTTTAATATCCATAACTTATTTATCTCTCTGCCGGAATTAAAAGCTTCGGTAACCGAGTTTTTGCCTTCCAGACGATCATCTGTTGCCACGTTTTGAGGCTCGGCATTACCGTTCCTTCTTTCCTCGTCAAAATCCTCCGGCAACTCATCTGAATTCATAACTCGTCTGGCAGTTGCTCTCGGCGGTCTGTTATCATTCTGACCGTTAAATGACTTTCTGCCGTTATTTCCGTATTTTTTGTTTCTGCCTTTATCGCGCTGTTGATTAAAATTTCCGCTCATATTAAGATCCACCCAATATAGTTATTCTGCACCGAACTCCTCCGGTAAAACCTCATTCCAATTCCACTCTTCTTCATCAAGAACGGAAAAGACCTTGGCCAAAAGGAATTCCATTCGTTCCGACTTATTATCAAGAAACAAATAACCTATCAATGCTTCAAAGCCGGTTGCACACCTGTAATCCTCAGGGGAGGCATTCTTTGCCATTGAACCCGGATTTGAATTACGGCCTCGTTTATAGTACGACAGTTCTGCCGCCGTAAGATCATTTTGAAGTTCCCTTACAGCCTTAGCTTGTGCAGTGGCACTTACATACTTTATCGTCATTTTATGCATAAGACCGGATTTGGTTGAACAATGAGACGCCACATGACATCTTGCATATAATTCATAGACAGCATCTCCGATATATGCAAGAGTCGAAGTAGATATCTCACGTAAATCTGAATTGACAAACGGAATTATCATATCTTGCTTACCTGCGGACCGTTTGCTGTATCCTTAACCTGATAACCCATCTCGGTAATCTTGTTACGTAACGCATCAGCTGTAGCAAAATCCTTTGCTTTCTTAGCTTCCGCACGCTCATTAACAAGCTGCATTACCTCATCAGGAATACCGGTATCCGATGCATACTTCAAGTCAATACCGAGAACGTCACTCAATTCGTTAAGCATCTCATAAGCTTTTACAAATGCGTCAGAAGAAACATTAAGCTTTGAGGCAGCAACATTTATTTCCTTAACGAGATTAAAGATATCGGTTATTGCATCTGCAGTATTCAAATCATCATCCATATGCTGAACAAATCCGTCATGGCTTGCACTTACTGCATCAAGCAAAGCCTTATCTGCTGTATCATCAATAGTTGCAGCCGAAAGCGAGTTCTTATCAATAATAAACTTAGCATTCTCTGCGCAGGTAGCTATACGATCCAAACCGTTCTGTGCGGCCTGAAGAAGTGTATCAGAAAAATTAATAGGCATTCTGTAATGACCGGACAAAATAAAGAATCTGATAACAGCATATGGGAAATGCTCAACAATATCTCTTATGGTAAAGAAATTATTGAGTGATTTACTCATCTTCTCTCCATCAACATTAACGAAAGCATTGTGAACCCAATAATTAGCAAAGCTGCATCCGTTTGCAGCCTCACTTTGTGCTATCTCGTTCTCATGATGCGGGAAAATCAAATCCTGTCCGCCGCCGTGAATATCAATAGTATCACCAAGATATTGCTTAATCATGGCTGAGCATTCTATATGCCAACCCGGTCTTCCTTCACCCCAAGGAGACGGCCAGAAAGGCTCACCTTCTTTTTTGAATTTCCATACAGCAAAGTCACCCGGATTCTTTTTACCTTCGTAAGAAGCCTTACGTTCACCGCCGCCGGCAACAAGATCTTCAAGTTTATAATGTGACAGTTTACCGTAATCCTTAAACTTAGTTACGTCATAATAAACGCCGTCACCTTCAATTACATAAGTATATCCTTTATCAGTCAAAGCCTGAACAAGACCGATAATTGCATCCATACTCTTTGTTGCTCTCGGCTGATATGTAGGTCTCTTTACATTCAAACCGTCAGCATCAACATAGTATTCCTTAATATAGCGATCTGCTATCTCTTCAACAGTAACGCCTTCTTCATTGGCTCTTTTAATCATCTTATCATCAATATCGGTAAAATTCTGGCAGAACTCCACTTCATAACCGCTGTATTCCAAATATCTTCTCAGCGTATCAAATGTAACAAAAGGTCTTGCATTACCGAGATGAAAATAATTGTACACCGTAGGTCCGCAGGCATACATCTTAACATGTCCCGGTACCATAGTCTTAAAATCTTCTTTATATCTTGTCATTGTATTAAATAACTTCATTTTAATTCTCCTTAGTTAACTTATCGATTTAATTACTCTTCTGCTTCTTTATCGGTACAACATCGGTCATCCTTCTGTTCCTCTATTGAAGAATCTGAAAGAAGCTTCTCAAGCTTCATTATTCTCTTACTTAACATACATACTTCCTGTTCAAGAGGATCAGGCAAAGCAGCATGATCCAATTCAACTGCGTGAGACTTAGGCGGCTTCTGTCCGTCAATTCTGACTACCTTACCCGGTACACCGACAACAGTAGCATTCTTCGGAACGTCATATAAAATCACGGCATTTGAACCGATATTAGAATTCTCACCGATCGTAACGTTACCGAGAATCTTAGCTCCGGCACCGACAAGAACATTATCTTCAAGAGTCGGATGTCTCTTATGAGCCTTGTCGTTTCCTCGGCCTCCGAGCGTAACATTATGGTAAATTGTACAGTCATTTCCTATTACTGCCGTCTCACCTATTACAATACCCATACCGTGATCTATAAACAGTCCGTTACCGATTACCGCGCCCGGATGAATCTCAATTCCTGTCCAAAATCGTGCAACCTGAGAATTCCAACGCGCCAATCCCTTAAGACCGCATTTATATAAAAAATGGCTTACCTTGTGATATACGAGAGCATGAAAACCCGGATACAACAAAATAACACCGACTACACTTCTTGCAGCCGGGTCACGTTCAGCTATCTTTCTTGCATCAGCCAACAAACTCATATATTTAAATAAACCACACTATTCTTAAAAAAGCCTAAGATGAAAAACCCCGTTTGACACCTGATATATACCAGGGCGGTATCCTGCAATTAAATTCAATCTTCCAGTCGAAGCAGGCCTGATCTACAATAACTGACCCGGATTCCAATTAATGTCACGAAGGTTCAAAATAGAGCCCTTCACCCCAGGTATCTTTATTATAATAATAAATACGAGAATTTTCAAATTTCTAAATAAACAAACAATAATCAGAATCTGTCTGCATTTTTAAGCAAACGGTTACCTGCGACGGCACAACACAGAACTTTTGAAGCGCCGTTATTAAGCAATACGGACGCAGCTTCATGCATGGTAAACCCGGTAGTTACTACATCATCAATAAGAATAATCGTACTTCCGGTAATATCCCAGTTCTCTGCAACGGTAAAAGCATGTGAGACATTTGATATTCGTTCATTAACATCTTTGATTTCGGACTGTCTTTCTGTATATCTTTCTCTCAAAAGTACACCGGTTATCATCGGAATCTCATTCATTTCTGCCACTGAATGTGCAATTATCTCAGCCTGATTGTAACCTCTTTCTTCAAGTCTTCTCGGATGAAGCGGCATCGGAATAATCATATCTGCGTTTACACCGTCATCCTTTAACATTTTTCCAAGCAGCATACCGGCAAGATAACCGCATTCCCTCTTATCTCTGAATTTAAGATTGGTAATAATCTTTCTCATAATACCGTCATAAGGAAAGGCAAGATAAAGCGGTAATTCAGGATAAGAATCGTTCGGAACAGGATTTGAAAGACAAAAATTCCATCTTTCCTTTGAATCTTCCGACACAAGATTTACAAGACATTTATTACAAACATGCATCCTGTCTCTTCCGGTTATTCTTCTGTAACATCTGTCCAGGCTCTCATGCTGACTGTAAGAGGTACTTTTTCCGCAAATCACACACTTGACAGGAAGCAAAAGCTCTACTGCCTCAATAGTATTAATCTTAATTATGTCCTTAACAGAATTCATCATTTTTATTCTCCGTTACGGCTTGCAGAGCCGTTAGCACTTTGCAAAAAATCCAACAAAGAAGTATGTCTCTCATATCCTCGTGAAGAAAGAATCATTTTATTAATTCGATCACCGAAGTTTACTACTACTATTTTCTTTTTTGCTCTTGTAACCGCCGTATAGAGTATTCTCCAATTTGACAGAAGATAATTAAACCTTCCCAAAACCAGTATAACCGTGTCAAATTCACAACCCTGTGCTTTATGCACTGTCATAGCATAAGCAAGTTCAACATTCTCCAGTTGCGGTCTGGAATAAGGAACAATTTTGCCGTCATCGAATTTGATTAAAACAAGTTCTTCTTCCTCATCTATATTACAAACTTCACCGAGTTCTCCGTTATATACGCCTCTTCCCAAACCGGTTTCCGAATCTTCCTGTTCATATTCTATCTGATAATCATTCTTTATTTGCATGACACGATCACCGACATGAAGAATAAGACTCGACCTTGCCCTAAATCCATCATTCTTATCAACAACGGTTTTCTGCAAAACCTCATTCAGTCTCATCGTACCGAGATTGTTCTGCTTAGTAGGAGTGAGAATTACGGCATCCTCGTTATTCATATATACATTCAAATAAATGTCTCTTATATATTCTTCCGCAAGTTTCTCGTCATCAAAGTTCTTTATAATAAACTCGTTCTCATCGTCCGTGAGCTTTTCCTTATCAAGTATTCTGTATGCATTCGATGCTATAAGTGATTCACCGGACTGTCTGAAAATATATGTCAGTTCAACCTTAGGTATCGGATTGTACTCTATCAAATTTTTAAGCACGTTACCCGGTCCGACCGAAGGAAGCTGGTTGGGATCACCAATTAAAATCAGTGATGCACCGCGGTCTATCGCCTCTAACAGATGCAAAAAGATTTCCATATCAACCATACTCATCTCGTCAACAACAATAACACGTGCATCAATCGGATCCAGACTGTTTTTTGCACAAAAAACATCTCCGGTCTCATCGTCGGAACGTGTATAGCCGAGAATTCTGTGTATCGTAAAAGCCTTATCCTCAATAGCTTCTGAAAGTCTTTTGGCTGCTCGTCCCGTCGGAGCACAGAAGGCGCATTTTATACCTTCTTTTCGAAAATGGGCTGCAAGCAAACCCATTATTGTGGTCTTGCCTGTTCCCGGTCCGCCATACACTATTGAAATCGGCTCTTGCATGCACATAAGCAAAGCCTCACGCTGTTTCTCGTCCAATTCGATATTTCTCGTTGCCGCCAACGCATCTATTTTAAGATTTGCCTTAGCAGAATCAAAGGAAACTTTACGTGCGTTAAGAAAACCATATATTTGCTTCTTTATATCTATTTCCATTTTCGTATATCTGGCCAGAGCAATTCTCGCTCCTTCACTGTTTATCGGAACCGGAGTTACCTTGTTATTCACAAACGAATATGACACTATTTTCTTATTATCTGTAAGCAACTGTACCGCACCGAAAAAAGCACTCAGATAATCCTCGTTTCTGCATTCCTTTCTATCGAAAAGAAGCTTAAAAACCGCATTATTCACATCTGTATATGAGAAGTACGCATCCCCGTTATTAATATGCAAATCATAGAGTGAATATTCGATGGCGCCTGCAAATCTGTCAACAGAATATTCATTCAACTGAAATTGCTCGAATATATGCTCACATATATCAAAACCGACACCCTCAATACTCATGAGAACAAACGGATTCTGCTCAACCTGATTTCTTTTTATGCCGTAGACATCAACTATCTTATCTACGACTCCGAACGTTAATCCCAAAAGTCTGAAGCTAAGCTTCTCATCAAGAACCTCTCGATTTTCTTTCACAAACTTACTTATATCGGCAAGTTTCTTTTTTGTCAGCACACGGGAAACCTTTACTGTCTCACTGTCACCCTCCTCAAGCACATCAAGAACATCTTCACCGAATTTACAAGCAAGTGCAAGTGCTGTTTTCTCACCGATTTTCGGAACATAATATGCAAGAAAATCTCCTATTAAGGTCTCTTTAAATTCATCATCCTTTACAGCTTCGATTTTACTTGCAGTCATTTGAGGAATTCCGTTATATTCTCCCCAAACACCGGTAATCTCATACTTTACTCCGGGGGTAATATCTTCGCCGGAATTTCCTTTAACAGAAAAACCATCCTCAGTATAGAAGATGTAGAACTCACCTCTGTTAAAGACAACTCTCTCAACTTTTGATATAACGGTCTCAATATCAGCCATTTGATAACATACTCCTCGAAAATGTGGTGATATTAATTCTAACACAGTTATATTTATTGTGAATCGTTATTTAATTTTTACATCGTAACAACGTAAAAACTGTCCCAAAACTTTTCTGTTTTGAGACAGTTCCTTAAAACAAATACTCTGCTGATCAGAATCAAATATTGGCTGCTGCTTTAATCTTATCAACAAGATCAAGCTTCTCCCACGGGAAACCGCAGTCGTTACGACCAAAGTGACCGTAAGCGGCAGTATTACCATAAATAGGAGTTCTCAAATTCAGATTTGAGATAATAGCCAACGGACGTAAATCAAATACAGAATTTAAAATTTCAGATATTTTAGCATCAGCTATGATTCCTGTTCCGAAGGTATCAACCATTACAGAAACCGGCTTTGCAACGCCGATAGCGTAAGCGAGCTGAATCTCACATTCCTTTGCAAGTCCTGAAGCAACTACGTTCTTTGCAAGATATCTTGCAGCATAAGCAGCAGAACGATCAACCTTCGTAGGATCCTTACCTGAGAATGCACCGCCGCCGTGACGACCGAATCCACCGTAAGTATCTACAATAATCTTTCTTCCTGTAAGACCGGAATCTCCCTGAGGACCACCCACAACAAATCTTCCGGTAGGATTTACGTAAATCTTTGTATTTTCATCAATAAGCTCTGCAGGAATAATCGGGAAAATAACATTTTCCTTAACAAACTTCTCTAATGCCTCAGCTTCAATATTAGGACTGTGCTGTGTAGAAATAACTACGGCATCAATTCTCTTAACCTTATTACCTTCATACTCAACAGTAACCTGGCTCTTACCGTCAGGTCTGAGGAAATCGGCATTTCCGTTCTTTCTTACATCGGCAAGTTTCTTGGTAAGCTTGTGAGCAAGACTTATCGGAAGAGGCATAAATTCCTCCGTATCATCATTGGCATAACCGAACATCATCCCCTGATCACCGGCACCCAAATCAAATGAATCCACATCACCTTTCTTGGCTTCATATGACTTATCAACACCCATAGCAATATCAGGTGACTGCTCATCAATGGAAGTCAAAACAGCACATGTCTTATAATCAAATCCGGAATCCTTTCCGTCATAACCGATGTCTTTAATTTTCTCTCTTACTATTGTAGGAATATCAACATAGGCAGAGGTTGTAATCTCTCCCATAACCAATACCATACCGGTTGTACAACAGGTCTCACACGCAACTCGCGCTGCAGGATCCTGAGCAATAATAGCATCAAGAATCGAATCAGAAATCTGATCACAAACTTTGTCAGGATGACCTTCAGTAACAGACTCTGAAGTAAACAACCACTTTCCTTCTCTGTTTCTCATACCTGTTCCTCCTTAAATAATGAAGCATACGCTAAACTTTCAAACAGATATTTTATCATTCAATCTTTGCAATGTCAAAAAACTACGAAATTGTCGATTTTTTGCTTAAATTGTCGGATTTTAGCAGTATTTTTTTACCCATGAATCGGTCTAGAATAAATTCAGTTCCACGAAGGAGAACAAAAAAATAACGAAAGGAGAAACGCAGAAATGGCTTCGGCAATTGTAACAGTTATAGAAGATAGATATATAGAAAAAGCCGCTGTTGACCGTCTGAAGGTTTTATTTCCGAATCATTATATATTTGCTTTACATTTATCTGATGAGAACGGATTTATTGATTACGAGACAATTAAAATTCCGACATCAATACATATTATTTTCGACAACACGAAATACGATAAATCCGAGATTGAAGATTCGGTTAACAACATTTTCGGGAATAAAGCACACATACTCTTCCACAAGTTAAGAACAAAAGAATCCGCAGATTGTATTTACTTCCCCGATATAGTTGACTCAGTTCTGACCTCTGAAAAAACAATAAGCGACTTTTATTCAGACCCTCCTTGCCTAACAGACAATTCTTTAGGCAGAACAAATATATTATTTGTATTTACTTCCGTAGAAAATCGAGAAAAGTACATTCAGGAAATAAGTTCGGAATTATTATCAAATGCCGAAATCTCTATAAGACTCAATCTTATGCCGGATTATAAGTGGCCTGCATTTACATTTTGTTCTCCCTCAACGGAACTGAAAAACAGAAGCGAGGCAGAAAGCGGAAGCTTCACTCGTCTCATGCAGACTATTGAGAATAATTACAATGAAAACATTAAAATACTCGACTATTGCAGTATGGATAATATCGGATATATGAATCCCGGGCCTTTCAATCCCGGTGATGAAATATTCAATTATCACTTCGATTCAGTACTGAAGCTTATAGATTCAGCACAAAATCAGTTAAACTGCTCTTCAATAACAACCAATCTTTTAATTGTCGTTCAAGATTACAGAAGAAACGAAGCGAGAATGATTGCACAGAAAGCCGATAATGTCACAGTTTTGCTTTCGCACGACGGCTCGGCAAATCAAAGGTTTTTGACGGAGGAATTGTCACTTCTGCAAAAATCACTTCCGACTGCTACTTCATATAAGCAATTAATCATATAAACAGGAATAGTAAAAATGAATAAAGATGAATTGGATAAGATAAAGGAAAAACTTACTTATTTTGTTTTGAATGCCATAAAAACAGAATGCGAGCCTGATGATAACAGAATTAAAGAGATAATATCTGACATTGTCAGTGAGGAATTAGGTGAATTTAATCTTCCGCTCGAACAAAAAATTCAAATGGCAGGAAATATATTCAACAGTCTGAGAAGACTTGATTGTATAGAGCCGCTTATGGAAGATCCGTCAGTTACCGAGATTATGGTAAACGGTCCTAAGAATATTTTCTATGAGAAAAACGGAAGACTGTATCAGTCCGAATTAAAATTCAGAGACAGTGAATCGCTTCAGACGATTATATCGTGTTTTTTTGCCAATCGTAATCGTCCTTTGAATGAAGCAAATCCTATATCTGATTTAAGACTTCCTGACGGTTCGAGAGCCAATGCCGTTCTCCCTCCGATTGCGCCTGACGGTCCGATACTTACAGTTCGTAAATTCACCGGAATCTCACATGATATAGTCACCATGATACGTTCGGGATTCATATCAGAGGAAGCAGCCCGCTTTTTAAGTGAATGTGTAAAAAATAAAAAAACAATATTCCTGTGCGGCGGTACAGGAAGCGGAAAAACAACATTTCTCAATACTCTTTCTTCCTTTATACCTCAGGATGAACGTGTAATAACAATCGAAGATTCGGCTGAGCTAAATCTTCAGGGTATCAAAAATCTCGTTCGAATGGAGGCTCGTCTTCCCGGACCGGACGGTAACGGAGAGATAAATATCGGAGACATGATTAAAGCAGCATTAAGAATGCGTCCGGACAGGATAATCGTAGGTGAAGTACGAGGAAAAGAAAGTGCCGACATGATGCATGCACTTAACACGGGACATCCCGGCTCAATGTGTACAGGTCATGCCAACTCATGCTTTGAAATGCTGGAACGACTTACCGGGATGGTAATAGCTGGTTCTTCACTGCCCTACGAAGCAGTAATCTCACAAATATCGATGGGGATTGATTTAATTATTCACATCACGAGAAGTCGCGAAGGAAAAAGATATATTGATGAAATCTCATCTGTTCTTCCGAACAACGGACTTGAATACAAACTTAAAAATCTTTATGTCAATCGAGGAGGCGATACACTTGAACGCAAAGCAACAATTGAAGAACTTAAAAAAATCGCTGAATACTGCGGTTGAATCATTCAGAGATTCCGGTTCTCTGAATTACTATCTGGTAATTAATTTATGGCTTCTTCCTATAGTCGCATTTATTATATATTCACTTTCGTCTATGTTTATTTTAAGCAAAACGATTCGTAAGATTATTTGCCTTCCTCTGAGTATATTCCCTTGGAAAGAATTCCTAACCAAGTTATATGAAGGAAGAAACAAGCATTTACGCACACAATTACTCGTACTGTTGCAGGTTTTATGTACCGGTGTAAGCAGCGGATATTCTCTTGAAAAATCTCTTTGTCTTATCAGACCGGTAATGGAACACACTTTCGGAAAGAAATGTCCCCTGATAAAACCTCTCATCGCACTCGAGAATGACATTAACATTCATCTCGGTCTGGAGAAAGCTCTGGACAATTTCTCTCACAGTATAAAATTTCCTCAGACTATACCTATCTTCCATGCCTTGGGGCTGTCAGAGAAAATCGGTAACAGTACTCTCGCAATTCTGAGAAGCAGCTGTCAAATGCTGTCGGATTTGAATGCAGTTCAGACGGAGATTAACGCTGCAAATGCCGGAAAGAATGCCGAGGCCGTTATACTGTGTCTTATGCCGTTTGCCATTACCTTCTCACTTAATCAGATGAGTAAGGAATACATAAATGAAGCTCAAAACACTCTCAAGGGTTCAATTCTTCTGGGAGCAGCTTTTGCAGTATGTGTAATTACCGTAGCTCTTTTGTTGAAATATATGTCTCATTCAGAGAAGAAAACCAAACACAATAAAACTTTCAACAGTAATACTAAAAAACCAAAGAACTACTTTTTTACCAAGGTAATTCAGAGAGTGATGCCAAACAGTTTTATATCGAACAGACATAACACCTTCAGCGAACTGTATTTTGATTCTAAAACAGGGTATGAACTTTATCTCAGGAGGCTTACAAAGGTTGTGTCTGTCGGATTCGTTATTACAATCCTGATACTCAGATTGTCGTCATATCCGTTATGGCCTTCTCTTTTTGTAATACCGATATTCATATTTCTTTTGAATCACGATCTTACAAGTGAGTTGGAACTTAAAAGAGAAAACTTAATGAAGGATATTCCTCTTTTTATTTGTCTGATAACAACGCTTCTGGAGGCAGGATTACAGCTTCCGAAAGCAATTAATATCTGTTCCCGAGCCTTCAGTAAGGATTCCTCGTTAAACGAAGAAATCAACAATCTTCGCGCAATGATAATCAGCGGTGCATCCGCATCGGAAGCCGTGGAACGCATGTCAATTCACATTCAGATTCCTGAGGCACAGGCGGCCTTTCTTCTTATAGCCCGCTACGGAAGATTGGGAACAGCGGAAGTACTGAATCTGTTATCGATACAGTCGTCCTCATGCTGGAATCTTTGTCGCAACGCTGCACGCAAAAAGCAAGAACGTGAAGCTCTGGCTTTACTTCTCCCTATGACTTTAGACTTTATTGCCGTGCTCCTTGTTGCCATTACACCCGCAATTATTTCATTAGGCATATAAAGATATGTTTGAAAGGAGATAGACATATGAAAACATTCAAAGGAAAGAACGGAATGGGCACAGTCGAGATAGTAATAATCATTGCTGTCTTAGTCGGACTTGCACTGGTCTTCAGAGAAGGATTAATGAATTACGGAAAAACCGTAATGCAGTTCTGCTTTGATACTTCAAAGATTCAAAGTGCATTTGGCCATTAATTATCAATTTAAAAATTACTATTAGTAAGAAAGGTACAAAATATGCAGGTTAAAAAGGGACCGTATGGAATATTCATAACTGAATCAGTGTCAGCTGAAGAATTCAGCAAATATGCCTTTGAAATAATTAATAATTTTGTTTATCACGTCACTGTAACCGTCTATGCTTATGAATATTTTAACCATATTGAATTATCTTACGACATCAGTGCTCTTACCTCTTTCGATAAACTTATTAATAATCAGAAAAACTCAAAAAAGCAAAGATTATATGTACGTAAAATGATAGGTTCTCTTATATCCGGCATAATAAACGGTTTGGATTATTTGCTTATTCCGGCCAACTGGATTATTGACATCAAGCATATCTATTATGATGAAGAAAATAACTGTTTCAAATTTATTTACCTTCCTACAGCAAAAGGAAACAGTAAGATGAATTTGTCTTCTGATTGTCAGAATTCAGTTGAAAAACTGATTAATGATGAAACAATTAAGCCTCATCTGTCAGAGGATGAGATTAATTCGATTTCATATTATTTTCGGGAAAAGAATGAAGAAAAACTCATTCAACTGGCAAATAATCTTTCCTCTGATGCGGAATTCCAAATACAAACAAAATTATCACACACCAACGGCAATCAGAGAGAAAAAAAGACATGCATTACTGCAATATCAATCCTCATTATTATTGCGATTCTTAATTTCATCAAACTGTCAAAAATAACAGGACTGATTATTGCAGTTATTGCATTAATATCCATTGTCATTATGGAGAAGGAATACCTTCTTTTACTAATGAAGAAAAGCAATTCAAAAAATGAAGACAAAACAAATCTGAGAACGGAAATCTTGTTCGAAGATAAAGAATCAGACATACCCGATTTCAAGTATGCCACCATTTCTTCGATATCAAAAATAAACGGTGAATTTATAAAAAAATCTCTTATCGCCGACTCTGTTACCATCGGATCTGATTGTTTTCTCTCAGATATAGTAATAAATTCGGATGAAATCTCCCCGCTTCATGCCAAAATAAGCATAAATGAATCAGGATACACACTGACCGATTTATCAAAGAATAATACTACCTATCTAGAAAATAAAAGAATAATTCCAAATAAAAACTACGAGATAAAAAACGGAGAACTGATAACATTCGGAAAATATGATTTTGAATTTAAAGCAGCAAATTAACCAATTTGTTTCTCGGCCTTTAATTCAGCTAATCTCTCCTTACGTTCCGTTGAACCGAAGCGTTCGATGGCAGCTATACGTACGTTAGCACGTTTTATTCCGAGTTCAGCATCACGAGAATTCTTATCAGCTTTATATAATTCAGTAAAATATAAATATGAATCTACAGCCATCGTAACACTAATCTCATCAGGAAATTCAAATGAATTACAAATAACTCGTATAAACGACTTGCTTATCTCCGCATATCCTTCAGAGTAAACGCAATATCGGATATCATTATCAACTTTAAAATGACCCAGTCCCGGAATTAATCCGACTATCATAGGAAGATGACCTGCCATAACGCCCATCTCACCGTCAGAAGTAGGAAGTACACAAACATCCACCATATCATCAAATACCTTTGAATATGGTGTTACTATTTCAAGTCTTATTTTATTTCCCTTTACTTCAGCCATTTATTTATCTCGCTATATTAGTTATTCTCGCTTCTGTATGAATTAATAACATCGTCAATGTCACCCTTCATAAAGAAGTGCTGCTCCGGTATATGATCCAACGAACCACTCATTATCTCGCCGAAAGCCTGAACTGTTTTCTTAATCGGTACATATCTCGGTGCAAAACCGGTTGAATCAGCAGTGACAAAGAAAGGTTGCGAAAGAAATTTCTGTACCTTTCTTGCTCTTGATACAGTTTGACGGTCTTTCTCCGACAATTCTTCCATACCGAGAATTGCTATAATATCCTGAAGCTCTTTATATCTCTGCAATGTTTCCTGAACCATTCTTGCAACTTGATAATGTTCACTACCGACAACATTTTCGGTAAGGATTCTGGAAGAAGATTCCAAAGGATCAACCGCAGGATAAATACCAAGTTCAACAACGCTTCTTGACAATACTATGTTTGCATCAAGATGTGCAAATGTCGTAGCCGGAGCAGGATCCGTCAAGTCATCGGCCGGAACATATACGGCCTGAATTGAAGTAATGGAACCGTTCTTTGTAGAAGTAATTCTTTCCTGAAGCTGACCGACTTCGTTTGCAAGAGTCGGCTGATAACCTACGGCTGAAGGAATTCTACCCAAAAGCGCAGATACCTCTGAACCGGCCTGAACAAAACGATATATATTATCTATAAACAGAAGAACATCCTTCTTCTTTACATCACGCAAATATTCTGCCATTGTAAGTCCGGTAAGAGGAGCTCTCATTCTTGAACCTGAAGTCTCGTTCATCTGACCGAAAACCATTATGGTCTTATCAAGAACTCCGGATTCCTTCATCTCATTCCAAAGGTCATTACCCTCTCTTGAACGCTCACCTACACCCGTAAAAACAGAATAACCACCGAGCTCTGAAGCAATATTTCTTATCAGTTCAAGGATAAGTACCGTCTTACCTACACCGGCACCACCGAAAAGTCCGATTTTACCACCCTTAGCAAAAGGAACAAGTAAATCGATTACTTTTATTCCGGTCTCAAGTACCGACTCATTAGGAGCCTGACTTGTAAAGGATGGTGCTTCTCTGTGGATAGACCACATATCCTCGCTTTCTACAGGACCCAAACCATCAACCGTGTCTCCGGTTGCATTAAAAATACGTCCCATTATATTCTCACCGACAGGAACCTTTATCGGAGAACCCATTGCTTCAGCATCTATTCCTCTGCGTAACCCCTCAGTAGGATTAAAGGATACACAACGAACTATACCGTTGCCACGCTGCTGCAAAACCTCTGCCATAACAACGGCATTATCAGTCTTTATCTTAACAGCATCGTTAATGTGAGGTACTTCCCCATTATCAAATCTGCAATCAATTACAGGTCCTATTACACTTACAACTTTACCAATAGCCATAAAGCCACCTCTATCCTACTAAATCAAATATTGTTTGCCTGCTCGGCACCGTTAATAATCTCAGTCAATTCATTTGTAATCTTTGCCTGACGTGCTCTGTTGCTCTCAAGCTGAAGCTTACGCATCATTTCTCTGGCATTATCCGTCGCATTATCCATAGCCTGAAGTCTTGACGTCTGTTCACTGGAATAAGACTCAACCATCGCACCGTAAATAATGGCATTTATATATGTATCCACAAGGAAGTCAAACACCTGTGCCGAATCCGGATAGCAAGCCAACTCAGCTGTCTCACCGTCATTATCATTAATTATATCGTCCTCGAAAAGCGACGAAACGGATTTCAAATCCACAGGCAAAAGTCGCTTAACTTCCGGTACCATAACACCGCCTTTTCCGACTCTGGTATATACAAGATAAACCAAATCGCATTCCTGATGTATAAACTTGTCACGTACAATTGCACTTACACGCTTAGCATCGGAAAAATCCGGCTCGGAAACATTATATGAAAACTCCGTATCAACAATATAACCGTCTCTGATAAGCTTATCCTTGGCAACGCTTCCGAAAACATAAAGCTTATACTCAGTCATAACATTCTTGGCTGAATTCTCCAGAATTTTTGCCTGAACATGTTCTTCTGCAGCATGAACAATATTATTGTTATATGAACCTGCCAACCCCTGATTACCGCTGATTACAAAATAAGCGATTTTCCATGCTTCGCCTTTCTTCTTCGGGATAATCTTATAATACGGGTTGCTCACATCGGTGCCGCTGTTGCATATATCAAACATACTCTTAGCCGCAAGAGCAAAAAAAGGAATGGAATTATCAAGCATCACTCTTGAACGGCGCATTTTGGCAGCGCTGACAAGCTGCATGGCAGCAGTCATCTGAGTAATGTCATTGACGCTCTTTATTCTCTTTTTAATTGCATTAATGTTTTCCATTCATATAACCAAATCAGAGCTGTTCCTGATATTCAGGATGCATACTGATATACTCTTTCTTAAACTCAAGGAGTAATACATCAAGCTGACTCTTCACCGAATCGCTGAATTCACCGCTGTTCGCAATAGTTGAATAAACAGAACGCTTCTTCATTCGAACATAAGACAAAAACTCCTTAAAGTATTCTTTTATATCTTCCTTCTCAAGGAAATTCATACTGTCACTGGTAGCCATATACAAAAGCACTACCTGTTCCTCCATAGAATACGGAGCGAACTGTCCCTGCTTGAGAACCTCATTCAAAACTATTCCGCGTTTTAACTGAGTTCTTGTATTCTCATCCAAATCAGAACCAAACTGAGCAAAAGACGCCATTTCTCTTGCCTGTGCCAATGCAATACGGAGCGGACCGCCGACCTTCTTTGTAGCCTTACACTGAGCAGCACCGCCTACACGAGATACTGAAAGTCCGACATTTACCGCAGGTCTCTGGCCGGAAAAGAACAACTCCGGAGCAAGATAAATCTGACCGTCGGTAATAGAGATTACATTGGTCGGAATATATGCAGAAATATCATCTCCGAGTGTCTCAATTATCGGAAGCGCAGTAATTGAACCACCGCCAAGCTTCTCTGATAATTTTGCAGAACGTTCAAGAAGACGTGAATGCAAGTAGAAAACATCACCAGGATATGCTTCACGTCCCGGAGGTCTTCTGAGCAAAAGAGAAATTGCTCTGTATGCCTGCGCATGTTTACTCAAATCATCATAAACAATAAGAACATCCTTATTGTACTCATACATAAATTCTTCAGCTACAGCACAACCCGAGAAAGGTGCAATATACTGAAGTGAAGCCGACTGTGAAGAACTTGCGGCTACAACTACCGTATAATCAAGAGCCCCGTATTTCTCAAGAAGGTTTACCGTAGAGACGATTGTAGACATTTTCTGTCCGATTGCTACATAAACACAAAGGACATCCTTACCACGCTGATTGATAATCGTATCCAAAGCAATTGCAGTCTTACCTGTCTGTCTGTCTCCGATAATAAGTTCTCTCTGACCGCGTCCTATCGGGGTAAGAGCATCAATAGCAGTAATACCCGTATGAAGCGGCTGGTTAACAGGAGAACGTTCAACAATAGTCGGAGCAGGATACTCAATGGTTCTCTTCTTTGTGTACCTTATCATACCCTTGCCGTCAATCGGATTACCTAAAGGATCAACAACTCTTCCCAAAAGACCATGTCCTACAGGTACAGATACAGTAGTCTCTGTACGTGTACACACAGTTCCCTCATTAACAGTGTTCTCACCCGTAAGCAAAACAACACCTACCTGATCTTGTTCAAGGTTCATGGCAATACCGATAGCTCCGCCGGCAAAAACAATAAGCTCTGAAGCCATACAATGGTCAAGTCCCTTAACAATCGCTACACCGTCACTTAAACTGTATACAACGCCAACTTCCTCAATGGTTGTAATATTTTTAAATGCGTCCTGTACTTTTTTGCGAACATTCTGAAGTAATTCTTCATCATCATCAATATCGTTATTAGGATCTGCACTCCAAAGATAATCGTTATTAAGGCTGGCAGCCGGAGTCTCATCAAATCCTGACAAAGCTTCATGAATGCTCTTTTTTATCTCTTCAGGAGAAAAACCTGTTATTTCCTCTTCATTCCCGTCAAAATTCGACTGAGAACGTGTTCTCTTTACAAAATTCTTTATTCTGTCGAGCTGTCCTTTAACACTGTAATCATAACGCTGATCCAGACAAAAAATCACAACACCGCCGACAAGAGAAGAATCTCTCTCACTTACATAAGAGTAATCGGAAATCTTTTTTATCTCCGCAAAGCTCTGAACAATTAACGGTATTCTCTCATCAGTAACATCATCGGCAACCAAGACACGTAATTCAATTTTATCGTCAATTGGATTATTCAAGCTTATTCACCTCTGCTTTCAGCATATTCGCTGTATGTCTGTCACTGATTTCCTTAAGAGTCTGCTCTGATACAACATCACCGATAACCTTCTCGGTAATCTCTACTGCCAAGTCTGATATCTCATCCTTCATTTCCTCAAGAGCAACCTTCTTCATTCTCTTAGCTTCTTCTTCAGCTCTCGCAATAATCTCACTTGCTTCTTCGTTAGCCTTCTGAATTATGAAATCGGCATTTTTCTGAGCATCAACCTTTGAATCTTCAATAATTGTGTTGGCCTTTTCCTTTGCCTCTTCTAGGTCGGCATTACTTTTGTCGAGGTTTATCTTTGTCTCTTCCTCATACTTCTTGGCATTATTCATACTGTCAGTAATAATCTTCTGTCTGCCTTCAATAACAGATACAAGCTTCTTATGTACGAAAAGCTTATAGCAAATAAAGAAAATAAGCACATTAATTATCGTGAAAACAGCCGTAGAAGCATAACCACCGAATTGATCCGGTGAGAACAAGCTGGATTCTTCAGCAATCTCCGCTTCAAGTAAAAAAACACATGAATTAAGCATATACATAATTAAATTCACCCACTTAACAATTTATAGCAGAATCACTTTACTGTGAAAATCAAAAGCAAAGCAACAACCAATGAGTAAATAGCAATTGACTCAATAAATACTATAGAAGTAAGAAGCAAGGTCTGAATCTTACTGAATATCTCAGGCTGACGTGAGCCTGCATCCAAAGCCTTACCTGCAGCAAGACCCATGGCAATAGTAGCACCCAAAGCACCCATACCTATAGCAATACCTGCACCAAGGCTGGCCATAGCCTTAGGAGTAACCTCTAACAACATCGGCATAAAATCAAATAAAATTCCCATAATCAATCTCCTTTATATATAGATAATATTAAGCTTTAACAATAACTTCCGAATTAATACTCTCGGACTTAACTGCTTTCTTCTCAGCCTTAGCTGCTTTCTTCTCAGCCTTTGCAGCCTTCTTAAGATCAAGTTTGGCTTTCTTCATATTCTTGCGTTCTTCCTCAGACTCGATGTATTCATGACCTACCTCTGTAATCTCACCGATATAAGACATGGTAAGATACGAGAATACAACAGCCTGTAATACTCCGTCGGCAACATCAAACCAAAGGCCGAAAGCAGCCGGAATAAAAACAGGAACTATAATAAACAAGAATTCCATGAAAACAAATGAACCGAAAACATTACCGAACAAACGTAATGCAAGTGATACCGGTTTAATAATTAAATCAAGGATTTTAAACGGAAGCATAGGTGCCATAGGCTGAACCAGTGAACCCCAGAATCCCTTAAAGCCAACGAATTTAATTGAAACACCTATTACATATACTATCGCAATAAGTCCCATTGCTGCCGGAAAAGCAATATTTTTTGCCGGCGGCGGCAACTTAAAATACGAGAAAATATTACACGAAGCAATAACAAGTCCAAATGTAGCAATCATCGGTGCTACCTTTTTTGCCTCATCTTCCCTCATACCAAATCCGATTGAAGAACTTATAATAAGCCCATAAACAAGCTCCATAATCGTCTGACGTTTGGTAGGAGCATAATCACACTTTTTTACGCCCCATAAACAAATCAAGAAAATCACAAGTAACGCAATCCACATTACTATTACTGCATCAGTTATTAGGAAATGAGTATTACCTACATCCAAATAACTCTTCCACTGAAGGATTCCGTGGTTTATCTCTTCACCGATATCACCTATCTTGAACTCCTCAAGGAAATGACTCGTAAAGCTTTGCCAAAACTCAGCCAACCACGAACTGCCTGCCATAAAAAAGCAATACATATATCAATCCATCCTAACTCTGTTAATAAACATACAAAGACATTATACTCTTATTGATTCATAAAGTAATAAAATTTTATTTGCTTTTACACGAAAAAAAACACAAAAATACCGAACTTATTAATATAAAAATTGTCACTTCAATAATATATTTCACACACATACATTTTTTAACGGTAAATTTTGGAATAAACAAATAAAAAATGAGCATATAAGATACGTCTGGATGAAGAAATTGTTATGTCCGATCAGAGAGCTCACAGATGCTGCAAATTTGCAGGTATACAAAGCAAAGCTAAGCACTACAGATACAAAAAAAGAGTGGAACTCCCAGTAAAGTGTTCCCTAACCTGATGCTTGACTAGTGCAAAAATCATAATTTTGGCTACAAGCTCACACATAAAAAAGAGACCGAAGACTCGCCACCGAGCCTCCAGTCTCTATCAGTTATCAGTTTAAAACCTTACGATTCATACAAGCTTAACAGACCTTGTGCTGCAAGTTGCGCAGGAATATTTATATTCCGAGCACCTGTCTGCAGCCAAGCACAACGGTCTGTTAAGCGTTAATTCCATAACCAGCGCACAAATTAGCAAACTCAGCTGAACCTGAGAAGCCTGCGAAGATATCCTCTCTTGTTGCTGTTCCATTATTAAGCTGCTCTACCCAGTAGTTCAAGCCATCCTCATCAGCCTCACGACCGAAG